>NZ_JBEYYF010000004.1:0-337467 GCF_040645415.1 Pseudonocardia sp. NPDC046786
CCGGTCCCATTCCGAACCCGGTAGCTAAGCCTTTCTGCGCCGATGGTACTGCACTCGACAGGGTGTGGGAGAGTAGGTCGCTGCCGACATTCAACTTTTGTGGGGATGCCCCGGACTTCGGTCCGGGGCATTTCTGCGTTCCGGGGCGGATGTCCCGCGCGGGGCTGCCGGACAGTGGGAGCGGTCTCGGCGTCGTCGCCGGCGTGGCGCTCGACCGCTACTGCACGGAGTGTCGGCACCGTGTTTCCGGCCCAGGATGGGCGGTAGGAAGTAGGGACCGGCTGGCCCGCCCGGCGTCGACACCTGGCACGAGTGCCGGCGCAGCACGGTAGGTGGCGCCGTTCGCCGGGCCGCTGCGCCCGGTGCTGCTCCGTATCGATCGCCGGCGGTGGCCCGTGCCGATCGGCGGTGGGCCGTCGGAGTGCTGGTGGGCGGACTGCGCACGCTGCCGTGGGCCGCGTCGGGCCCGGTCAGGCTGGTTCGGACCGGCGCGGTTGCATCAGCGCCGTGGTCCGCGCACGCTGCGGCGTGCGGCGGCGGAGGTCGTCGCGCAGCGCGTGTCGGCGCGGAGGCAGCGCGTGTCGGCCCGGCCCCGGAGCGGGTCACCGGCCCCGTTCCAGGTGATCATGTCGTAGCCGATCACGTCGTTGGCAACCGCGTCGTTGGCAACCGTGCAGTGGGTGCCCGCGCTGCTCCCCGGGTTGGTCTGATGGCGGTGGAGCTGCCCGGCTCGTGACCGACTCCGGGTCAGTTCGCATCCCCGGCCGGCCGGATCGCCTGCGAGGCGCGCTCGGGCCGCGCTGCGCACCGACTCGAGCTCTCCAGCGCCGGTGCTACCGGTGGCACCTCATCGAACCGGTGACGCAAGCACATCGCACCGACAGCCGACGGCCCCGTGCCCGGTCGGGCGTCGAGTTGTCCACATAGCCCCGAAACATCCACAGCTGCGCGAACCGACCGTCCCGGCGGTCCCGATGGCGCGACCCTCGTAGGGACAGCGAAACCGCCGCCCAGGAGGATCCCGTGCCCGCCAACCGCATCACCGTCATCGGCAACCTGACCCGCAAGCCCGAGCTCCGTTACACGCCGACCGGTGTCGCCGTCGTCGAACTGACCGTCGCGGAGAACTACCGCCGGCTGGACACTGTCAGCAAGGAGTGGCGCGACGTGTCGAGGACGTACTACCGCGTGACCTGCTGGCGGAGCCTCGCCGAGCACGCCGCGGGCACCCTGGGGAAGGGGCACTCCGTCATCGTCGTCGGCCGCATGTACATGGACGAGTGGGTGGGACGGGAGGGCGAGCTGCGCCGCACTCTGTGCATCGAGGCGGACAGCGTCGGATACGACCTGAAGTACTCCTCGGCCCTGGTGCCTCCGCGGACACCCGGGCCGGACCGGCAGGCCGCCGCGGAGGACCGCACCGGGCGGCCGGCATCCGGCTGGGAGGTCGTCGTCGGTGAGCCCCCGACCGACGAGCCGGACGACGTCGACGAACCCTTCGACGTGGACGGGGAGGACGTCGAGGGCCGCAGCATGGTCGACCGCATCAGGCAGGAGCAGCTGGCGACCGCACCGGCCTCCGACGGCTGAGTGCGACCGAACTACCATCGTTGTCGTGGCGGACCTGATTTACACGATGCGGAACGTGCGCAAGGCGCACGGCGACAAGGTCATCCTGGAGAACGCGTCGATCAGCTTCCTGCCGGGGGCGAAGATCGGCGTGGTGGGCCCGAACGGGGCCGGGAAGTCGACCGTCCTCAAGATCATGGCAGGGCTGGAGCACGCGAACAACGGTGACGCGACGCTCAAGCCGGGAGCAACCGTCGGGATCCTCCAGCAGGAGCCGCCTCTGAACGAGGAGAAGACCGTTCTCGGCAATGTCGAGGAGGGGCTCGGCGACATCAAGGTCAAGCTCGACCGGTACAACGCGATCGCCGAGGAGATGGCGACCAACTACACCGACGAGCTGATGGAGGAGATGGGCCAGCTCCAGGAGGAGCTCGACCACGCCGACGCGTGGGAGATCGACTCCCAGCTGGAGCAGGCGATGGACGCCCTGCGCTGCCCGCCGCCCGACGCGGAGGTCACCCACCTGTCCGGTGGCGAGCGCCGCCGGGTGGCGCTGTGCAAGCTCCTGCTGTCCAGCCCGGACCTTCTCCTGCTCGACGAGCCCACCAACCACCTCGACGCGGAGAGCGTGCTCTGGCTGGAGCAGTTCCTCGCGAACTACCCGGGCGCCGTCCTGGCGGTCACCCACGATCGCTACTTCCTGGACAACGTCGCGGGCTGGATCCTCGAGCTCGACCGGGGCCGGACCTTCCCGTACGAGGGCAACTACTCCACCTACCTGGAGAAGAAGGCGGAGCGGCTCGCCGTCCAGGGCAAGAAGGACGCCAAGCTGCAGAAGCGGCTGAAGGAGGAGCTGGCGTGGGTCCGATCCAACCCGAAGGCGCGGCAGGCGAAGAGCCGTTCCCGGCTCGACCGGTACGACGAGATGGCCGCCGAGGCCGACCGGCACCGCAAGCTGGACTTCGAGGAGATCCAGATCCCGCCGGGGCCGCGTCTGGGTAACCAGGTCGTGGAGGTCTCGCACCTGGACAAGGGCTTCGACGGCCGCCAGCTGATCAAGGACCTGTCCTTCACGCTCCCGCGGAACGGCATCGTCGGGGTCATCGGCCCGAACGGTGTCGGCAAGACGACGTTGTTCAAGACGATCGTCGGGCTCGAGAAGCCGGACTCGGGAGAGGTGCGGATCGGCGATACGGTCAAGCTCTCCTACGTCGACCAGAACCGGGGCGGTATCGCGCCGGAGAAGACGGTCTTCGAGATCGTCTCCGACGGCCTGGACTTCATCCAGGTCGGGAACGTGGAGATGCCGTCCAGGGCGTATGTGGCGGCGTTCGGTTTCAAGGGCCCGGACCAGCAGAAGCCGGCCGGGGTCCTCTCCGGTGGCGAGCGGAACCGGCTCAACCTGGCGCTGACGCTCAAGCAGGGTGGAAACCTGATCCTGCTCGACGAGCCGACGAACGACCTGGACGTCGAGACCCTCGGTTCGCTGGAGAACGCGCTGGAGCAGTTCCCGGGCTGCGCCGTCGTGATTTCCCACGACCGCTGGTTCCTCGACCGCGTTTGCACGCACATCCTCGCGTGGGAGGGCACCGACGAGAACCCGGCTGCCTGGTTCTGGTTCGAGGGCAACTTCGAGGCCTACGAGAAGAACAAGATCGAACGGCTCGGCGCGGAGGCGGCGCGACCGCATCGAGTCACGCACCGTAAGCTCACTCGCGACTGAGCGCTACGCCGCCGGGCCGAACCCGGGCGGGTCCGATCTGGGCAGAGCGGACGCAACGGCGCAGCACGTGCAATCCGGCCGGTGGTGTCCACAGGAGGCGATGTGACGTCCGACCTGGGAAATCGTGTCGGTAGTACGGCAACCGCCGAGCTGCGGACAGCAGCGGCGCTGCGTTGGCAGCGTCCGCTGCTGACCGCGGAGCTCGCCGGGCACGCCTGCGTGCGCGCCGTTGCAGACGGTGACGATCTGCACTGGGTCCAGGCCGCGGGTTGGCTGCTCGACGGGTTGTCGGCCGGCGGTGACGCCCGTGACGTCGCCACCGCCGTACTCGGCGGGGTCACCGGTGTCGGCGATCCCGACGAGGCGGTGCCCGCCGTGCCCGCCCGGGCCCCCGGGGCGGCGTTGCTGAGCCGGCCCGAGGCCTTCCGGCTGCGGGTCGTGCTGGCCGCCGTCGCCCAGGCGGACGGGGAGTGGGAGAGCGCCCGGGCACTCGTCTCCGGGTTGCCGGACGACGCCCCGGGCGAGGAGGCGGGCCTGCTCCGTCTCGACCGGCTGGCCGTCGAGGTGCGGTGCGCGCTCGCCGACCCGGCGGGTGCCGACCTTGCCGGGCTGCGCGCCGCCACGGAGTCGTGTGCCGGGCGGCTCGGCGGGGAGGCGTCGGCGTACGCCGAGCTCGTCGCCGGTTCGGTGTACCGGGCCTGCCGGGAGCACGACCGCGCGGTGGACTGCGCGCTGCGCGGGCTCGCGCAGCTGGGCTGGACGCCCACCCGGCCAGAGGCGCGTCCGCTGTCGGCGCACCTCGCGGCCGCGCTGCTCAGCCAGTGGATCACGGCGCTGCTCGATGCCGGTCGGGTGCCGCTCGCGGCGGTGCGGGCCGCTGCCGCGCAGCGCGATGTCACCGACGCCGGACGACAGGGCGTGCTGCTGCGGCTGACGCTCGCGCGGGCGGAGGCGGGCCGGGCCGACCACGCGTCGCGCGCGCTCGCCGAGGCCGCCGAGGGCGCCGCGGCCGCGGGCGTCCCCGCACTCGTCGCGGCCTGCCGGAACGCGCAGTCGGAGCTGTACGAGGGCGCCGGCCGGTACCGCGAGGCGCTCGAGGCGATGCGTGCGGCCGCCGAGGCCGATCGGCTCGACCGTGCCCGGGGCCGCCGGTTCCGGCAGGCGGTCGCGGCTGCGCTTCCGCTGCCGGAGGCGGCCCCGGCCCGCGGTGCGGCCGTGCGGCGCCGGCCGTCGCCGGTGCCGGTGAGCACGGCGGCTGAGGCGGACGCGGATCAGGACCGCGGGCGTCCGGCGTCCGGCGATCCCGCCTGGTCCGGGATCGTCGCCGCACATGGACGCGGGGCCGGCGTGACGGCCGAGCCTGCAGGCACGACCTCCGGGCGTGCGGATCGGGGCTGGGCGGGTGCCGGCGGGGAGCTGCCCGCCGAGTCCGGGACGTCCGGCAGGCGGTCCGCGACGGCGCGCTCGGGGATCGACCCGGACGATCCGCTCGGGGTGTCCGGGCTGCTCGGCACCGTCGACGGCCCGGATCCGGTGCCTGCGCCGAGGAGCGGATCGGGATGGTCCGGCTCGTCGGGGTCGTCGGGTGAGCACGGCCGGCTGCCGTCGAGGGGCCGACCCGACCGGGCTGCACCGGGTTCGGCCGCCGCGGGCGGCCTCGGCACCGGCGGCCGGGCCCGCACCGGGGCACACGACGACGACCACCCCGATCGCGGCGTGCTGGATGCCCTGGGTGCCCGTGATGCCGGTACCGACGAGCCGGATCCCGCGGGCGTCGACACCGCCGACGCCGGCACCCCGCTCGCCGACGAGCTGGTCGCGGAGCTGCGCGCCAACGGCCGCTCCCGAGTGCCCGCGCGGGGCGTTCTGAACGGGGCCGCCCGGACCGCGGACATCCCGGGCCGCGCTGCGCCGGAGCGCCTCCCCGCACCCGAGCGGACGCCCGCCGTCCCCGCGGCGGTGGAGCGCTCGATCCTGGTCGACATCGTCGACGCCGATGGCCGGACGGTGCCCGCCGAGCAGGCGATGGGCACGCTGCACGAGATCGCAGTGCGGTCCCGCCGGCTGGTGCCGCCGTCCGGTTCGGCGGGTATCGATGCCGCCGCCGTGCGGGTCACCCTCCCGGATGCAGACCGGGTGACCGTCCTGCTGTGGGCCCGGTCGCTCGCGACCCATCTCGCCGATCGTGTCCCGCAGGGCGGCCTCCCCGAGGGGGCCGCGATGCGATTGCGCGCCCTCGGCCCGGACGGCATCGAGGGCGACGAGGTCGTTCGCCGGTTGACCGGTCCGGACGAGCCCGCCCGGGTCGACGCCGCGGCCTGGGTGCCGGCCGCCGACCGGCAGCCGGTGTCCGCGGTGCCCGCCGTGACGCCGGGATCGGAGGGCACCGGGGATGACGGGCAGCCGCCCCGTCCGGACCCGGTCGCGGGCCCCGCGATGGCGAGGTCGCTCGATCTGGCGTCCGTCGTCGCCGAGGAGGAGCGCGGGGGACGGCGTCGTGCAGCGGACGGGGACGTCGCGCCGCTGCTCAAGGCCGGGATCACCGTCCGGCCGGGCAGTGGCGGGCGCCGGCGCACGGATTCGCCCGTCGGGACCGGTGGCCGCGACGTCGCCGGTGAGTCGCGCCGCGGGGTGACCGGCGACGGTGGCGGGGACATCGTGTCGGTCGCCGCTGCCGAGCATGCTGTGCACACCACCGGCGCACCGGCCGGGGCGGCGGCCGCCGGGAACGACCCGGCGGTCCGGGGGAGCGATCGGGCGGCTGCGGAAAGCGATTCCGTGGTCGTGGGGAGCGATCCGGCGGCCGCGGGGACCGACCCGGTGGCTGTCGGGAGTGACCCGTCGGCGCCCGGCGCGGGTGTCTCCGACCGGAGGCTGGCCGACGCGGTCCGCGCGCACATCGACCTGTCCGGGTCGGCGGTGACCGGGAGCCGGTCCGCCGAGGCGGACCCGGATCCGGCCGGGGACCGGGCCGGGCTGCCGGTCGCCTGGTCGTCGGTGTCGACGGGGAGCGGCCCGGGGGCGCTCCCGAAGCGGAACGGGCGGGCCCGCCGCTCCGGCGGGGATCCGGCGGCCGCGTCGGCGGCAGGATCGGGGCCCGGCCGGCCGGGCGCGGCACGCCCCTTCACGCTGGCGGGGGACACCGCCGGCCACGACGACGTGTGGACGGTTCGCGCCGTCGATCCGGAGCCGGTGGTCGTTCCGGGCGAGGCGTCCCGTCCGGATGCGGCGCCTGGGCCGGACTCGCAGCCGCGGTCGACGACGGCGTCGGGGCTGGACCCGGAGTCGGGGCCGATGCAGGTGGCGAGGCCGGACCCGGGGCCCACGTCGGTGCTGGAACCGGGATCCGAAGCGGCCGCCCGGTCGCACACCCGCGACGTCTACCGGACCGCGTGGTCGGCGGACCGGCCCGGCGGGCTCTTCGGCGACCTGGTCGGCGGGAACGGCCCGCGCAGCGGCGCCGACCTGTTCGCAGACCCAGCCGACCCCGGTGCCGACCCCGACCCTGGCGCCGATGCCGATGCCGATGCCGATGCCGATGCCGATGCCGATGCCGACGCCCCGGCCGGGGCGCGGCCCGGTCCGGGTGACCACGACGCCGGGGCCCGGTCCCGGTCCGGTCCGGGCACGGAAGGCCGGTCCACCGCACCCACGGACTCCGGGCCCCGGGAGGCGGGAGCCCTGGCGACGGAGTCCGGTGCCGGGCCGGTGTCCGGTGCCCGCAGGGTCGGGCGGGAGCCCGGGGTCGCGTCCGGTGCCGAGCCGGAGTCCGGTGCCCGCACGGTCCGGCGGGAGCGTGGCGCGGCATCCGGTGCCGGGCCGGTGCCCGGTGCCCGCACGGTGCGGCGGGCGAGCGCCCCGCCGGCCGACGACGACGCGACCGACGCGACCCCGGGGGCCGGCGAACCGGCTGCGGCCGGCCCGGCCGACCGGCCCGCCCCGGGGCGACCGGGCACGAGCGGCGGCGCTGCCGCGGCGGTCACCGGCGGGAACACACCGCCCACCGAGGCCACACCGTCCGACGCCGCCACGACCACGTCCGGCGATCCGGCCGAGATCCCCGAGAACATGAGCATGGCCGATCTCCTGGCCGGGGCGCTCGCCGCGTACCGCGAGATCTGATCCGGCCTGTAGGAACGGCCCGCTCGCGACCCCGTTCCGGGTTTCCGCAGAGTGCCCGGCGCCGTCACCCTCACGGGATAGGGTGACGGCCGCCAACACACGCGGGTCGGAGTGGGACGTGAGCAGCGGTACGACGGGCGACACCGGAGACAGGACCGACCTCGGCGCGTCGGCGGGCGGTGAACCGCGCCCGGGCAGCAGCGCCGCCGCGGCCCTGGTCCGTCACTACGCCCGGCACACCCCCGAGCCGGAGAGCACCGACGGCGCTGCGCTGCCGGGCCCGGCAGCGGTCGTCGACGCGCATCTCGCGCTCGCCGCGCGCCGCGCGCCCGGCCGGGCCGTCATCCGGGTCGTCCCCGGCGTCGGGGGCGCGGCGACGGTCGACATCGTCACCGACGACATGCCCTACCTGGTCGAGTCGGTCATCGCCGGGGTCGGGCGGGCGGGCGGCACGGTGCGCCGGGTCGTGCACCCGATCCTGGTCGTCCACCGCGACGCGGCGGGCACCCTGCGCGGTGTCGACACCGAGGCCGATCCCGGCCGCCCCGGCGACGCGCTCGCCGAGTCCTGGATGCACCTCGACGTGGTGCACGAGGGCAGGGCCGACGAGGGCGGCCTCCCCGGGAACGGGGCCTCCGGCGGCGGGCTCGATCCGGAGGCGCTGCGGGCCGAGCTGGAACGGACGCTGTCCGACGTCCGGCAGATCGTCGACGACACGGCCGCGATGACCCTGCGGGCGCGCGTCGTGGCCGACGATCTCACCGGCGCCGGGACCGTCACCGCGCCGGACCCGGGCGACGACGTGCACCCGGCCGAGGTCGCCGACCTGCTGCGCTGGCTGGTCGACGACCATTTCGTGTTCGTCGGGTACCGGCACTACTCGCGCCGCGACGGCCGCCTGCAGCCCGACACCGAGACCGGCCTGGGTGTGCTGCGCCCGCACGACGCCGGGGCCAACGTGTTCCTCCCCGGGGAGACCTGGACCGGGAACAGCGGCGCCGGCGACCCGGCGGGGCTGTTGCTCATCACCCGCGCCGGGGAACGCAGCCGGGTGCTGCGGGCGGTGCACCCGTACTACGTCGGTGTCCGGACCCGCGCCGCCGACGGCACCGTCACCGGGGAGCACCGCTTCCTCGGCATGCTCACCGTGCCGGCCCGGCACGAGTCCGTCCTCGACATCCCGGTGGTCGCCCGCCGGGTCCGGGGTGCGATCCGGCGCGCCGGGTTCCCCGCCGACTCCTACTCCGGGCAGCAGATGCTCGAGGTCTTCTCGGTGCTGCCGCGGGCCGAGCTGTTCGCGTCGTCGGAGCAGCGGCTGCACGACACCGGCGTCGGTGTCCTGGAGGCCAGCGCCCGGCGCGCGGTGCGGCTGTTCGTGCATCCCGACCCGTACCGCCGCTTCCTGACCTGCCTGGTCTACCTGCCCCGCGATCGCTACACGACCGACACCCGGTTGCGGATCACCGAGATCCTGCGCAGCAGGCTCGGCGGCACCGACACCACCTACACCGCGCAGGTCGGCGACGCCGAGCTGGCGATGCTGCACCTGACCATCACCACCGACCCGGCGGCCGATCCGGCCGAGGTGGATGTGTCCCGGCTGCAGGACGAGGTCGCCGAGGCCACCCGGACCTGGGACGACCTGCTGGTCGCCGCCCTCGGCGACGCCGGCGCGGCGGCCCGGCCGCTGCTGGCCGGCGTCCCCCGGTCCTACAAGGCCGGGGTCGCGCCCCGGCACGCCGTCGAGGACCTGCGCCGGGTGATGACACTCGGTGCGGGCGGTGGTGACAGTGCCGGTGCCGGTGCAGGTGATGGCGACGCGTTCGACCTGCGCCTCTACCGCGGCGCGGACGACGACATCCGGTTCGCGCTCTACCTGCGCGACTCCCCGGCGACGCTGACCCGGATGCTGCCGCTGCTGCAGCAGCTCGACATCGACGTCGTCGACGAGCGGCCCTACGAGTTCACCCTGCCCGGCGGGCGCGGCTGCTGGCTCTACGACTTCGGCGTCCGCGCCCCGGAACCCGCCGGGGCGCCCGCCGCACCGGCCGTCGCGGTGGAGGACGCCGGGACCCGGTTCGAGGAGGCGTTCGCGGCCGCGTGGCGCGGCGACGCGGAGTCCGACCGGTTCTCCGCGCTGGTGCTGCGCGCCGGGCTGCACTGGCGGGAGGCGGCCGTCCTGCGCGCCTACAGCCGCTACACCCGCCAGGTCGGCGGCCGGTTCACCCTGCAGTACACGGCGAACGTCCTGGTCGCGCACCCGGACGTCGCGCAGGCCCTGATCACCCTGTTCCGGGCCCGGTTCGACCCGGACCGCGCCGACCCGGTCGAACGGGAGGCCGCGCACCACCGCGCGCTCGAGCACGCGACCACGCTGATCGACCAGGTCAGCGGCCTCGACGCGGACCGGATCCTGCGCGGGCTGCTCGCCGTGATCGAGGCGACGCTGCGGACCAACTGGTTCCGGGGCAGGCCGTTCTTCTCGTTCAAGCTCGACCCGGCCGCCGTGCCGGACATGCCGCCGCCCCGGCCCAAGTACGAGATCTTCGTGTACGCGCCCGGGGTGGAGGGCGTGCACCTGCGCTTCGGGCCGGTCGCCCGCGGCGGGCTGCGGTTCTCCGACCGCCAGCAGGACTACCGCACCGAGATCCTCGGGCTGGTGAAGGCGCAGGCGGTGAAGAACGCGGTTATCGTGCCGGTCGGCGCGAAGGGCGGCTTCGTCGTGCGGACGCCGTCGCCGTCACCCGAGCACGTGCGCGAGTGCTACACGACCTTCATCTCCGGCCTGCTCGACGTCACCGACAACCTGCTGACCCGGCCGGACGGCAGCACCCAGACGCTGCCGCCGCCGGACGTCGTGCGGCACGACGGCGACGACTCCTACCTCGTCGTCGCCGCCGACAAGGGCACCGCGACGTTCTCCGATCTCGCCAACTCGGTCGCCGCGTCGTACGGCTTCTGGCTCGGTGACGCGTTCGCCTCCGGCGGCTCCGTCGGCTACGACCACAAGGCCATGGGCATCACCGCGCGCGGCGCCTGGGAGTCGGTGAAGCGGCACTTCGCCGAGCGCGGCCTGGACACCCAGACCGAGGAGTTCACCGTCGTCGGCGTCGGGGACATGTCCGGTGACGTGTTCGGCAACGGGATGCTGCTCTCCGAGCACATCCGGCTGGTCGCCGCGTTCGACCACCGGCACGTGTTCGTCGACCCGGATCCGGTCGCCGCGACCTCCTACGCCGAGCGGCGCAGGCTGTTCGAGCTGCCCCGGTCGTCCTGGGAGGACTACGACCGCACGCTGATCAGCGCCGGTGGCGGGGTGTGGCCGCGGACTGCCAAGTCGGTGCCGGTCGGCCCGGAGATCCGCGCCGCGCTCGGCCTGCCCGACGGCGTCACCCGGCTCTCCCCGCCGGAGCTCATCCACGCCATCCTGCTGGCCCCCGCCGATCTGCTGTGGAACGGCGGCATCGGGACGTACGTGAAGGCGTCCGACGAGTCCAACGCCGAGGTCGGCGACAAGGCCAACGACCTCATCCGGGTCGACGGGCGGGAACTGCGGGTGCATGTCGTCGGTGAGGGCGGCAACCTGGGCCTCACCCAGCGCGGCCGGATCGAGTTCGCCAGGGCCGGCGGCCGGATCAACACCGACGCCATCGACAACTCGGCAGGCGTCGACTGCTCCGACCACGAGGTCAACATCAAGATCCTGCTCGACCGGCCGGTCGCCGAGGGAAAACTGGACACCCCGGCGCGCAACGCGCTGCTGGAGTCGATGACCGACGAGGTCGCCGACCTGGTGCTCGCCGACAACATCGCGCAGAACGCCGTCCTCGGCGTCGCCAGGGCGCACGCCGCCGACATGGTCGGCGTGCACGGCCGGATGGTCACCGATCTCGTCGAGCGGACCGGGCTGGACCGCGAGCTGGAGGTACTGCCCGATCCGGCCGGGTTCGACGGGCTCGCCGCCGACGGCCTCGGTCTCACCAGCCCCGAGCTGGCGACCCTGCTCGCCCATGCCAAGCTGGACCTGACCGACCGGCTGCTGCAGACAGACCTGCCGGACCGGCCGGCGTTCGCCGCGACGCTGCCCGCCTACTTCCCGGCCCCGCTGCGCGAACGGTTCGACCACGCCGTCCGCAACCACCCGCTGCGCCGGGAGATCATCGGCACCCGGCTGGTGAACCAGATGGTCGACGGCGCCGGGATCAGCTACGCGTTCCGGCTGGGTGAGGAGCTGGCCGCCGGGCCGGACGACGTGACGCGGGCCTGGGCCGTCACCACCCGGGTGTTCGCGCTGCCCGAGCTGTGGGAGATGGTCCGGACCGCGGACGTCCCGGTGTCGGTCGCCGACGCCGTCGTGCTGGAGTCCCGCAGGCTGCTGGACCGGGTGTCACGGTGGTTCCTCACGAACCGGCCACAGCCACTCGCCGTCGGCGCCGAGATCAGCCGGTTCGCCGACCCGATCGCGCAGCTGCGCCGGCAGCTGCCCGAGCTGCTGCAGGGCCGCGAGCTGGCGGCCGTCCGGGACCGGGCGGCGGCGCTGCGGGCGTCCGGTGTGCCGGAGGCGCTCGTCGAACCGGCGGCACTGTCGCTGTACGCCTACGGGCTGCTCGACGTCGTCGAGCTCGTCGAGCTGTCGGACCGGGAGAAGGAGCCCCGCCCGGCCGACGAGGTCGCTCGGCTGTACTACGCGCTGTCCGAGCACCTCGGCGTCGACCAGGCGCTCACCGCCGTCAGCAGGCTCGACCGCGGCGACCGCTGGCACGCGCTGGCCCGGCTCGCGCTGCGCGACGACCTGTACGGCTCGCTGCGCTCGATCACCCTCGACGCGCTGCGAGAGACCCCGCCGGGCACCGGCGTCACCGAGGCCGTCGCCGCGTGGGAGCAGGCGAACGCGTCGAAGCTGTCCCGGGCGCGGACCGCGCTGGAGGAGATCGGGGCGTCCGCCTCGCTGGACCTCGCGACGCTGTCGGTGATCTCGCGCCAGCTGCGTGGCCTGGCCCGGTAGCGGTCGGGGACACTCGGGCGTATGTCCGCTTTCGTCGCGCAGGTCCCGCTCCGCTGGACCGACCAGGACGCCTACCGGCACGTCAACCACGCCCGGATCGTCACGCTGCTCGAGGAGGCCCGCGTCGCGCTGGCCTTCACCGGCGCCGGCGAGGAGGGACTGACCGGGTTCTCGTCCGGGCTGCTGGTCGCCGGGCTGAACGTGGAGTACAAGCGGCAGCTGCCGTGGCGGTCCGAACCGCTGCGGGTGGAGATCACCGTGCGGGACCTGCGGGCAGCGTCGTTCACCCTGGACTACCTGCTGCACGACGGGCCGGGACCGGACGATCCGGTCGCGGTGACCGCGTCCACCAGGATGGCGCTCTACGATCTGGACGCCGCTCGGCCGCGTCGGCTCACCGACGGCGAGCGCGACTACCTGAAGCGGCACCTGGGGGAGGTCTCGTGATCCTGCGGCTGGCCGACGTGACCGAGCGGGACGATCTCGGCGCGTTCACCGCGCGGGTGGCGCGGCTCGACGACGCGGCGGCGATCCGGCTGACGGCCGCCGGTGATCGGGTCACGGCGTGGGCGCGGACCCCGTTCGACGTGCTCGTCACCCGGTCGGTGACCGGCACCCTGGACGGCGGCGGGCCGGTGACGGCGCACGCGTCGTCGCTGCTGACCGCGCTCGCGGTGGAACGGGCCGAGGAGATCGATCCCGGGCCGGGCGCGGCCTGGTTCGAGGAGCTGCCGCCGGAGGACGGCTGGGCGCTGGTCGACGACGTCCCCGCCGACGAGCTGGACGGGCTGGCCGATCGCGGACTGGCCCTGGCCCGCGAGCACGCCGGGCCGATGGGGCCGCCGGCGTCGCTGCTGGACCAGACGGTGCTGACGGTGTCACCGCCGGAACCGGGCCGCCCGGTGACGGTGCCGATGCGGGTGCTGTTCGCGATGTCCGGGATGGGCTTCCTGGGCTCCGGTCCCGGCGGCGCCGGGGACGGGCCCCGGGTGCGGGTGTCGGCGTCCGGTTCCTGGGTGCGGCTGGACGCCCGCTACGGCGCCGTCGTGCGACGCCGGGTGGTGTCGCTGCCGCTGATGGTCACCGCCTGATCCCGGTTCAGGAACCGAGGTCGAGCACGCTGACCTCGCCGTCGCCGGTGACCCAGCCGGTGCGGCCGTCCGCGGAGACGGCGATCGCGGTCGGGTTCAGCGCGACGTCGGTGGTGCCGGCCACCCGCCAGGTCGACGTGCGGATCACCTGCAGACCCTGGTCGGTGACGGCGTAGAGGTGCCTGCCGTCGGGGGCGAAGGCCAGGCCGGTGGGGCCGCCCCGGGTCTCGACGCCGGCGACCTCCCGGCCGTCGGTCGGATCGAGCACGGTGACGGTGTCCGAGTCCGGGCCGCCGACGGCGACCTGGGTCTCCGGCCCGGCGGACACCGCGACGGCCTCCGCGCCGCCGCGCACCGGATAGCTGCGGAGCACGGTGAGGCTGCTCGGGTCCAGCACGGTGAGCTGGTCGGCGCCGCGGGTCGCGAGGTAGATGCGGTCCCCGGTGTCGTTGCCGGCGGCCGCGAACGGGTCCCGGGAGACCGGGACGGAGCGGGTGACCGTCCCGGCGTACGGGTCCAGCTCGTCGACGACGCCGTCGGTGCGCGAGGGCACGTACAGGAACCGGCCGTCCGGGGCGACGACGGCGCCCGCCGGATCGGCCGTCGTCGACGTGGTGCCGATAACGGACGCCCCCGGCACGTCGACGACGGCGAGCTGCCCGCCCTCGGGGCCGGTGAGGCTGACGAACGCCCGGGCGCCGTCCGGGGACGTGGTCACGCCCTGCGGGGTCGCCGGGAGCAGGATCTCGGCGGTGACGGTGTCGGTGGCGCCGTCGAGCACCAGCAGGCGCGGGTCGTCGGCCACCGCGACCAGGGCCGTCCGGCCGTCCGCGGTGGCCGCGACCGCGACCGGTTCCGCGCCGACCCCGACGGTGGCCCGGACCGTCGGCCGGGACGCGCTCGCCGCGGCCGGGCCGGCATCGGGACGCGGCCCGAGACCGGCGGCGGGGGTGCCCTCGGTGGCGGCGCGGTCCGCGCCGGTGCCGTCCCCGTCGGACCCGGGGGAGAACATCGCCCACAGGGTCAGGGTGCCGAGCAGCACGATCGCGAGTGCGATCGCCAGCCCGGCCGGTGACACCCCGCGGCGGCCGTTGCGCGGCTTCGCGGACATGATCGCCTCGCGGCGCGGGGTGATCGGCTTGCCGGACCCGGACCCCTGGTCGGCGGCCGGCCGCACCTCGGTGCGGGGCCCGGTGCCGGTGACCGCGCCGTCCCGACCGGATGCGGCGCGGGCCGCGGCGACCGACACGGCACCCACCGACGCGGCGGCCGCGATGTTCCCGGTCCCGGCACCGCCGGTGCCGTCGGTGCTGTCGGTGCTGTCGGTGCTGCTGCTGCCGCTGCCGTCGTTGCTGTCGGTGCCGTGGCGGCCGGTGGGGTCGGCGGTGGTGCGGGCAGCGGGGGTGCCGTTGCGCTGCTCCGGTGGGCGGGGGGCGTCGCCGGGTGGCGGTCCCTCGTGGGCCGGTCCGTGGGCCGGGGTACGGGCCGGCGCGGGGAACACCGCTGCGACCCGTGCGGTGGCGTCCGTCCCGTCGCCGTCCCGGCCGTGCCGGGCCGACGGCGCCGGGCCGTCCTGCGGGGGCCGGCCGGTGACCGGGCGGGGGCCGCGCCCGGGCGGCGGGGTGATCGCGTGCCGGGGACGGCCGTCGTCGTCGAGGGCGGGGATGGTCACGGTGGCGTCGGACGCCGCCGGCCGGGGCGCTCGGCGGGCGGGATCGTGCTGGGAGCGGCCGTCCGGTGCTGCCCACGGCGCGTGGTCACCGGGCCGCGGGTAGGGCTGCGCGCCGGTTCTGCTGCCGGTGGGCGGCATCCCGCCGGTCGCCTCGGCACCGGCCGGGCCTGCCGGTCGGGGCGGCCCGGTCGGCCCGGTCAGGCCGGTCGGCCCGGGGCCGCCGCGGCGCGCCGGGGGGCCGGCGGTCGTCGTGTCGGTGGGGAGCGGGTTCCGCCCGGTGCCGCCGCTGCCGTGCACCGGGGCGCCGCGGGCGGGCTCGTCGCGCGGGTCCGGCCGACCGGGTTCCGCGGGCCGGTCGTCGCCGCGGTGACCGGCGTCGGTGGAGGTGTCGTCGCGGCGGGTGTGGCCGCCCTGCTCGGCGTCCCGGGCGGTGCGGCCGGGGAGCTCGCCGAAGCCGCGACCGGTGCCACCGCCACCGGGGGTGGCGAACAGGTCGTTGCCGGACAGGCCGGCCATCGCGGGACCGGACGGTGTGCCGCCCATCGGGGGCCGCGGCGCGGACTCCCGCTCGGTGTTCTCCGGGGCGGGCCTGCGCCGACCGGGCATCGTCGGGCGGACCCCGGACGACGGGGTCGCCGGCCGCGCGTCCGCGGTCGGCCCGCCCGGCTCGGCGGTGTCCGCGGACGCGCTCGGGTAGTGCCCGAGCAGCGCGCCGGGCGGCAGGATGTCGGTCTCCGGGCCGCCGTCCGCGCCGGGCCGGGGCGGCCAGCGCTTGGACGTCGTGCCGCCGGTGGCGGGGGCGTCGGCCCGGGCCGACCGGACGGGCCTGACCGCGGGGGCGTCGCCGTCGTCCAGCGGGCGGGGCGACGGTGCGATCGGGGGCACCACGGTCGGGGCCGGCTGGGTCGGCGGCGCGTCACCGGGAGCGGACCGGTCGCCACCCATGCGGGGGCGCCCGGCGGCCGGGGTCGCGGCCGGGTCCCCGGCGCCGGCCGGTCCGGACCGGCCGGCGGCGTCCGGCCGGCCGGTGGACGGGCTGTCCGCCGGTGCGTCGGGGGCGCCCGGGGTGGCTGCCGGGTCCGGGTGGTTCGTCGCGGAGCCCGGACGGTCGGCCTGGCCGGCGGGGTGTGCCCAGGCTGCCGGGCCCGCCGGCCCGCCGGTCTCTGCCGGGTGGGTCGAGGCTGCGGGATCGCCGGTCGTTGCCGGGTGCGCGGGGCCTGCGCCGTGTCCGGTCTGGCCCGCATGGTCGCTGCTGCTCGCCGGGCCGGTCGTCGCCGGTCCGGTCGAACCGGACGAGCTGTCCGGGTCGGCGCCGGGGACCGGGTGGCCGTGGGCAGGGGTGTCCCGGTGCCGGTCGGCCGGTGTGGGGCCGTCGGTGGCGGGGCTGTCCGTGGTGGCGCCGTCCGGGCTGGTGCCGGATCGGTCGGCGCCGGTGGGGCCGGCGCTGATCGAGCCGGTGCGGACGGGGGTGGTGCCGTTCGCGGAGGCGTCGACGTCGGGCGCGAACGACGGCGGTGGTGCGAACCGGTCCGCAGGGGTGTGCAGCGGGTCGTCGGTGTCACCGGCGTCGTCGGGCAGCGGCCCGACCCCGAGCGGGTCGTCACCGAGGTCGCCGAGATCGGCGTAGTAGCCGTCGGTGCCGTCGGTGCTGTCGGTGCTGTCGGTGCTGTCCGTGCCGCCGGTGCCGCCGGTGCCGTCGTAGTGCGACGGGTCGTCGCCGTGCGTGCCGGGGGCCGGGCCGGTGTCCGGCGCCTCCCGGTCGGCCGCGGCGGGCTCGGTGCCGGTGTGGCCGGCCCCGTCGTGACCGGTGCCGGTGCGGCCGTCGTGACCGGTGCCGTCGCCACTGGCGGTGTTGTCGCCACTGCCGGTGCCGTCGCTGCTGCCGGTGTCGTCGCGGTGGCCGCTGCTCTGTGCGACGTCGGCGGCCGCCGGGCCGGGGCGCGGCGACGGCGTCGGCCGCGGGCCGGTCACCGATGGTGCGCCCGGCGCGACGCCGGCCCCCCCGCCCGAGGCATCGGCGCGACCGTTGCGCCCACGGACCAGATCGGCGAACCCGGAACCGGTGGACGCCGCCGGACCGGAGGTCGCGGACGTCTCCACCGGTGCCCCGCCGGACGGCCCCGCAGCGGGAGCCGGGCCGGTCACACCGGTGGCATCGGCCGTGCCGGCGTCGTCGGTCGCGGCGTCGTCGGTGCCGGCATCGGGGGAGCGTGCGGAACCCGACCGCATCACCAGGTCGACGAGGGATCCCGGGACCACGGGGACGCGGCCGGTCCGGATCGCCTCGCCGAGCCCGTCAGGGTCCGGTTCCGCGGCGTCGTCACGTCCCGGCTGGCCGGGCGCCGACGTCATGCGTTCTGCGACGGTCGGGTGCACATAACGATCTGATTATCGCGAGCGGCGCCCGGGGCCCTGACCCCGGGTCGGTCCCCGGTGCGTGCGGGACCCGCCTGCGGCGCCGTCCGTCCTGGTCCGGGCGTTGTCACGGCCCGCGCCGAGATCACCGAACGGGAGTACCCCGATCGAGGTCAGCGACACCGGCGGGATCTGCCCGATCGAGGTGCCCTCGGCGTCGTCCTCCCGCTCGGTGCCGGGGCGGCGCCCGGGGCCGAGCAGCAGGGTACCGGTGGTGGTGTCCTCGTCGACCGTTTCATCAGTTTCGTCGGAAATGCCCGGCTGGCCCGATGTGTCCGTACTGGCCGAGGTGTCGCCGGTTGCGGACGACGACCGGTCCCGGACGGCCGGATCGGGCCGCACCGTGGATGGCAGCCCGTCGGTCCCGGCGCCGGACGACCAGACGAACGAGGGCCCGGTGCCGCGCCCACCGTCCGGACCCGCGGCGCCGGGGAGATCGGAGATGCCCGGCTCGGACCCGCCGAACAGCGCGTCGTCCAGGGTGGCGGCCACCGGCTCCCGGTCCAGCTCGGCGGCGAGGGTGGTGCGCATCCGGGACAGCTCCTCCCGGACCTCGTCGCGGAGCGCCGCGAGGCGCTCGACGTCCCCGGCGACGCCGGCCCGCCGCTCGCCGAGCCGCCGCAGCGTCTCGGCGGCCTCGTCGCGGGCGGCGGAGAGGATCTCGTCGGCGTCCGCGCGGGTCGTGGCCAGCAGCCGGTCGGCCTCCTCGGCGGCCCGGTCGAGCCGCTCGGCGGCGTCCCGCTCCTGGTCGGCGAGCTCGCGCTCCCGGCGGGCGGCCTCGCGCTCCTGCTCGTCCAGCGCGGTCCGGCGAGCGGTGAACTCGCGGTCGAGTTCCGCGGCCCGACCGAGCAGCGCCTCCTCGGTGCGGGTGCGCCGCTCGTCGGCCTCCTCGCTGGCCCGGGCGAGCACGGCGTCGGCCTCCTCGCGGGCGCCGGCGACGATGGACTCGGCCTCGTCGGCCGCGCGGCCGCGCAGCTCGGCGGCCTCCCGCTCGGCGGCCTCCAGGACGCGCTCCACCCGGAGCCCGAAGCCCGCCTGCTCGGACGCGCCGGCCTCGAGCTGCTGCTGTAGCCTGCGGCTCTGCGCGCGAGCCGCGGACAGCGCCTGCTCGGCGGCCTCGGCGCGCCGGATCTCGTCGTGGATCCGCCGGTCCAGGTCCGAGAGCCGGGTCTCGACCTGGGCGCGGTCGTAGCCGCGGAGCACGACGGCGAACCAGGCCCCGTCCACCGCGCCGCCGGGCTCGCCGCCGCCGGAACCGGTCGGTGCGTCGGCGGCACGGTGCGAGTGCCGGGACGACCCGGGCGCAGGATCGGGACGTTGCGGACCGGACGCGGATCCGGACGGCGACGGCAGTGCGGTCACGATGAACCCCCAGACGGGTGACTTCTCGCCGCCCGACCTCCCGGGGCGGCGTCCCGTTCAACGAGATCGGACGCGTTCGGTCACGATCACGGCGGCTCGCGCTCGGATTGCGGCCGAACACCACCCGATCGGCCGCTGGATGGCGGCTCACGAGGTTGCGGAGGGTGACGATCAAGGTCGTCGCAGTAAGAACGTGTAAGGGAACCGGATCGTCTGCGGACCGCAGCGCCCGGATCAGAACTCGGAGTTCTGCATGCTGAGCGCGGCGTACTGGAGGTAGTTCCACAGCTGCTCGCGGTGCTCGGGCGAGAGGTCCTCCTCGTCGACCGCGATCCGCATGCAGCGCAGCCAGGCGTCCCGCTCGATCGGGCCGATCGTGAATGGCACGTGCCGCATCCGCAGCCGGGGGTGCCCGCGCTGGTCGGAGTAGGTGCGCGGGCCGCCCCAGTACTGCTCCAGGAACATCCGCAGCCGCTCCTCGGCCGGGCCCAGATCTTCCTCCGGGTACATCGGCCGCAGCACGTCGTCCCGGGCGACCTCCTGGTAGAACCGGTGGACGATCCGGCGGAAGACCGGAGCGCCGCCCACCTCGGCGTAGAAGTTCTGCGGTGCACTCACGCCGTCATGGTCTCAGCTCTGCCGCTGCGTGCGCCCGTCCAGGGCGGCGGTCGGGAACAGCATCGGCCGCGGGATCCCGTGGTCGTCGAACGCGTCGGTGATCGCGCCGTTGAGTGCGCGCTGCACCGCCCACTGCCGGCCCGGCTTGACCCGGACGGTGATCCGCAGTGTGACGCCCTCCGGGCTGATCCGGTCGACGCCGAGCACCTCGGGCGGCTCCAGGACGTCACCGGAGATGTCGTCCTGGGCGGCCCGCGTCGTCGCCGTCGAGCCGGCGAGCTCGGTGGCCTGCTCGACGTCGGCGCTGTGCGCGATCGGCAGGTCCACCACGGCGACGGCGTAGCCCTGGCTCATGTTGCCCACCCGCAGGATCTCGCCGTTGCGGACGTACCAGACGGTGCCCTGCAGGTCCCGGATCGTGGTGATCCGCAGCCCGACCGCCTCGACGGTGCCGACCGCCTCGCCGACGTCGACGATGTCGCCGACCCCGTACTGGTCCTCCAGCAGCATGAACATGCCGGACAGGAAGTCGCGCACCAGGTTCTGCGCGCCGAAACCGATCGCCAGGCCGAGCACCCCGGCACCGGCGAGCAGCGGGCCCAGCGGGTAGCCGAGCTCGTTCATCACCATCATCACCGCGACCAGCAGCACCACCGCGGAGACGATCGAGCGCAGCACCGACCCGATGGTGCGGGCGCGCTGCATCCGGCGCTGCGCACCGGGGGCGTCGCCGCTGCCGCCGCCCTCGGGGGCGCGGCGCAGCCGGCGGGCCCGCCCGGCGAGCGCGGTGAACGCGCCGTTGGTGGCGCCGTTGACCATCCGCGCGATGCCGCGGTGCGCCAGCCAGCGCACCAGCACCGCGATCAGGATGATCGAGGTGATCGAGATGGTGCGGCCGACGATCACGTCGGCGTGCTGGGCGATGAAGTCGTTGTTGGTCCAGCGGTAGAGGGTGGCGCACCAGGACCCCGGGTCCTGGGTGCACTGCGGCATGAGGGCGCCGGTGAGCCCCGGGGCGGGGACCGGCGGGATGACCGTGCTGATCACGCGTCCTCCTCGGGGGCGGTGAGGGCTGCGTCGGCGCGACCCGCGGGACGGCGCTCGCCGGCCGGGGTGCCCGGCGGATCGCGTGACCCGAGACTACGTCACCCGTACCGGTGGTCCGCAGCCCCCAGGTGAGCCGGCAAGGAGTGGTGTTCCGGCAGGTCGGGGGCCGGTTGCGGGGCGTCGCGCACGGTGCGCAGCGGTACCACGCCGCACCAGGCGAGATCGGCCTCGACGTCCGGCGGATCGTCCGACGGCGGGCCGGAGCGGCGCTTCACGCTGGCCTCGGTCAGGTCGAGCGCGAACAGCGCGGTCGCGGCGAGCTCGCGGTTGTTCGGCCGGCGGGCGTGGTCCCAGGCGCCCGGGGTCAGGTGCTCGACGATCGCGCGCAGCCCGTCGGCCTTCGCGGCGGGATCGGTGACCCGCCGGGCCGTCCCGTGCACGACGGCGCTGCGGTAGTTCATCGAGAAGTTCATCACCGCCCTGGCGTGCACGATCCCGTCCAGGTGGGTGACGGCGACCGAACAGGGCAACTCGTCGGTGCGCAGCCAGCCCGCACCGGTGGATCCGTGCAGGTAGAGGGTGTCGCCGGCGCGTCCGTACGCAGTGGGCAGCACCACCGGTGCGCCGTCGCGGACGAACCCGACGTGGCACACCAGGCCCTCGTCGAGCAGCGCATGCAGCTCGGCGCGGTCGGTGGCGGCGCGATCGGGCTTGCGGCCGAGGGTGCTGCGGGCGGTGGGGGAGAGCGTCACGCGACCAGCGTGACGCCGTGCAGTGGCATCCTGGAACGGCCAATCCCGCGCCGATCGGAAAGGCCGGTTCGTGTCCGAGGTCCCGCCGCTGCCGCTCGACCGCGGCTCGTCCGTCCCGCTCGCGGTCCAGCTCGCCGACGGGCTCCGCGCGGCCGCGGCCGGTGGCACGCTGCGGCCCGGCGACCGCCTGCCCTCGACCCGGGCGCTGGCGGCCGCTCTGCGGGTGAGCCGCACGGTCACCACCGCCGCGTTCGACCAGCTGCTCGCCGAGGGCTGGGTGGCCGGCCGGACCGGCTCGGGTACCTACGTCACCGCGCTCCCGGTCGGGCTCCCGGACGACGGCGCCCGCGACGCCTCGGCCGGTGCGGTGCGCGGACCCGACCGGGACGGCGTCCCGGCGGCGCTCGATCCCGGCCGGCCCTGCGTCGCGGCGCTCGACCGGGCGATGTGGCGCCGGGCCTGGCGGGCCGCCGCCGATCCGGAACCCGACGACGCACCCCGCCCGGACGGCCTGCCGGACTTCCACGCGGCCGTCGTCGAGCACCTGCTGCGGCACCGCGGGCTCACCCCGGACGCCGTGCTGAGCACCGCGGGCACCTCGGCCGCCGTCGCCGAGCTGGCCCGGCTGCTGCCCGCTGGCGCCCGGGTCGCGGTCGAGGAGCCCGGCTACCGGCGCGCGGTCTCCGCGCTGCGTGCCGCCGGGCTGCGGATCGTGCCCGTCCCGGTGGACGACGACGGCCTGGTCGTCGACGCCGTCCCGGCCGGCTGCGCGGCCGTGTACGTCACCCCGGCGCACCAGTTCCCGACCGCGGTGCGGATGCCGGCCAACCGCCGGGTGGCGCTGGTCGAGCGGGCCCGGGCCGAGGGGTTCCTGATCATCGAGGACGACTACGACGGCGAGCTGCGCTACGACGTCGCGCCGCTGCCGCTGCTCGCCGCGCTCGCCCCGGACACGGTGGTGCACCTCGGCACCGCCAGCAAGATCGTCAGCCCGACGCTGGGTGCCGGCTGGGCGCTCGCCCCGCCACCGGTGCTCGCCGCCTGGCGGGACCTGCGCGAACGCACCGGGACCCGGCCCTCGCCGGCCGGCCAGCGGGTGCTCGTCGCGCTGGCCCGGCACGGCGACCTGTCCCGGCACCTGCGCCGGCTGCGCCGCGAGCTGCGCGAACGCCGGTCCACGGTGCTGGCCGCCGCGGCCGCCGCCGGCTGGACGGCGCACGGCGACCCGGCCGGGGCGCACCTGGTGCTGCGCGGCTTCCCCGGGACCGAGGCCGGGCAGGTCGCCGCGGCCGCCGGGCGCGGGATCACGGTCCGCGGGCTGGCCGGCTACCACGAGGGCCCGCCGCGGACGTCCGGGCTGGTGGTCGGCCACGCCGCCGGGACCCGGGCCGACCTGCGGGCCGCGCTGGCCCGGCTGACCGGCTGATCGGGCGCCCGGCGGGGCCGCCTACCCTCGGGGCCCATGAGTTCCGACCGGGTCAGGGTCGCCGTCGTCTTCGGCGGCCGCAGTTCCGAGCACGCGATCTCGTGCGTCTCAGCGGGCAGCGTGTTGACCCATCTGGACCCCGACCGGTTCGAGGTGATCCCGGTCGGCATCACCCGCGACGGCGCCTGGGTCGTCGGCCCGGGCGACCCGCAGCAGCTGGCGATCACCGACCGGACCCTGCCCGAGGTCGACGGCGCCGCGGACGCGCTGGTGCTCCCGGGGGAGCCCGGGCGCGGCCTGGTCCGGCTGGACACCGGGCGGTCCGGCGAGGTGCTCGCCGACGTCGACGTCGTCTTCCCGATCCTGCACGGCGCGTTCGGCGAGGACGGCACCGTGCAGGGCCTCCTGGAGATGGCCGGCGTCCCCTACGTCGGCGCCGGGGTGCTGGCGTCCGCGGTCGGGATGGACAAGGAGTTCGCCAAGAAGCTGCTGCGCGCCGAGGGCCTGGACGTCGCCGACGGCGTCGTGCTGCGGCCGGGCACCGACATCGGATTCGCCGACCGTGACCGGCTCGGGTTGCCGCTGTTCGTCAAGCCCGCCCGGGCCGGCTCGTCGATGGGGGTGAGCCGGGTGACCGACCCGGCCGCGCTGGATGCCGCGATCGCGCAGGCCCGGCTGCACGACCCGAAGGTGCTGGTGGAGGCCGCCGTGCCGGGCCGCGAGGTGGAGTGCGCGGTGCTGGAGTTCCCGGACGGCAGCGTCCGCGCCAGCCTGCCCGCCGAGCTGCGCTACACCGGTGAGTTCTACGACTTCGAGTCCAAGTACCTCGACGTGTCCGAGCTGGACATCCCGGCCAAGCTGGACGACGAGATCACCGAGTCGGTGCGCTGGAAGGCGATCACCGCGTTCCGCGCGCTGGACGTGCAGGGACTGGCCCGGGTCGACTTCTTCGTGACCGACGACGGCGCGATCACCGTCAACGAGGTCAACACGATGCCCGGGTTCACCTCCAGCTCGGCGTTCCCGAAGATGTGGGCGGTCACCGGGCTGGACTACCCCGAGCTGCTGACCACACTGGTCGAGACGGCACTGAGGCGCGGGACCGGGCTGCGGTAGCTACCGCACCTGCACCGGCTGCACCGGCAGGGTGGCGCCGACCGCGTCGGCGACCGTCTGCAGCGGGCCGGGACCGGTCTCGGTCGGTGCGCTGAGCTCCAGGTACACCTCCCGGTCGACGACGGCGTAGCTGTCCGAGCGGGCGTCCGGCGCGCCGGTCAGCGGCAGCCAGTCCACCCCGTTGACGACGATCAGCGGGGAGGTCGGGCCCAGCTCTTCCGGTCGGTCGGTGCCGCAGCGCAGCACCACCGGCTCCGGCTGCGCCACCCAGGCGCGGGCGCCCGGCACGGCCGGGTCCAGCTCGCGGGGCGGCATCGGGCCGCCCGTGCCGGGGAGCTCGGCGGGCAGCGCGTCCAGCACGGCGGCACAGGCCGGGGTGGTCGCCTGCGGGGCGGCGACGGCGGGGAGCTCGAGCGGGCCGGTGTCCGGCCCGGCCGTCGTCCGGGCGTGGATCCCCAGCCCGGCGACGACGACCGCCAGCAGCAGGGGCAGGGCGACCGCCACCGCGGTGAGCGGTGCGATGCGTCGGCTCCCGGCCCCTGCCACGGGTACGGCCCGGATCAGTTGAGCTTGACCACGGGGCAGGTGAGCGTCCGGGTGATCCCGTTGACGTTCTGCACCCGGGCGACGACGAGCCGGCCGAGCTCGTCGACGTCGTCGGCCTCGGCGCGCACGATCACGTCGTACGGTCCGGTGACGTCCTCCGCCGAGATGACCCCCGGCAGGCCCCCGATCTCGGAGGCGACGGAGGCGGCCTTGCCGACCTCCGTCTGGACGAGGATGTATGCCTGCACCACGGCGTGCCCCTTTCCGGTACGTGCCGCCCTGCCGGATGGTTGACGGCAGGAATGTCGGACGCCGAACCTACCGGAGGCAGCCCCCGTGTCCCCATCCGCGATCACGCCCGAGGGCGGTTCCGAGGCGAGCGTCTCACTCCGGGAGGTGGGTGAGTTCCGGGTGATCGACCGGGTCACCGCCGGCCGGGTCCAGCCGGACAGCACCCTGCTCGGCCCCGGTGACGACTCGGCCGTCGTCGCGACCCCGGACGGGCGGGTGGTCGCCTGCACCGACGTCCTGGTCGAGGGCGTGCACTTCCGGCTGGACTGGTCCAGCCCCGAGCAGGTGGGCCGCAAGGCGGCCGCGGCGAACCTGGCCGACCTGGCCGCGATGGGCGCGGTGCCCACCTCGCTGCTGGTCGGGCTGGCCTGCCCGTCGGAGACGCCGGCGTCCCGGATCGAGCAGCTCGCCGACGGGCTGTGGGCCGAGGCGTCGGCGGTCGGGGCCGGGCTGGTCGGCGGCGACCTGACGTCGGGGCCGGTGATCGTGGTCTCGGTGACCGCGCTCGGGTCGCTGCAGGGCCGGTCGCCGGTGCTGCGCTCGGGGGCGCGGCCGGGCGACCGGGTCGCGGTCTGTGGGCGGCTCGGGTGGTCGGCCGCCGGGCTGGCCGTGCTCGGCCGCGGGTTCCGGTCGCCCGCGGCGCTGGTGAACGCGCACCGGGTGCCCGCCCCGCCGTACGCCGCGGGGCCGACCGCGGCCGCCGCCGGCGCCACCGCGATGGTCGACGTGTCGGACGGGCTCCTGGCCGACCTTGCCCATGTGGCGCACGCCTCCGCGGTGGCCGTGCGGCTGCGGTCGCGGGCGTTCACGGTTCCGGCGAAACTGGCCGAGATCGGCTCGGCGCTGGGCCTGGACCCGCTGCGCTGGGTGCTCACCGGTGGCGAGGACCACGCGCTCGTCGCGACGTTCCCGCAGGACGTGGCGCTGCCGGCGGACTGGGCCGAGGTGGGCACGGTGGAGCCGCCCGGCGAGGACGGGCCGGGCGTCACGGTGGACGGGCGCCCCTACGACGGCGACGCCGGGTGGATCCACTTCGCGAAATATTGATTCCACTTCCTCCTTGCGATACGCCCGCCCGGGTGACAAGGTCCTGTGCATTCGTGCTGGTTCCGGGCGTTCTGTCCGGAAACGACCGTCTCCCGAGGAGATGTCACCGTGGACAACCTGGGTGTACTCAGCCTGCTCGCGCTCACGCCGATCCTCGTCGTCGCGATCCTGCTGGTCGGGCTGCGCTGGCCGGCGAAGTACGCGATGCCGCTGGGCTTCGTCGCCGCCGCACTGATCGGCGCCCTGGTGTGGGGGATGAACGCCACGACGATCCTGGCCGCGACGATCGAGGGCCTGGTGATCGCCATCGGGCTGCTCTACATCATCTTCGGTGCGCTGCTGCTGTTGCAGACCCTCACCCAGAGCGGTGCGCTGGCCACCATCCGGGCCGGCTTCACCAAGATCAGCCCGGACCGCCGGGTACAGGCGATCATCATCGGCTGGCTGTTCGGATCCTTCATCGAGGGCGCCTCCGGGTTCGGGACACCGGCCGCCGTCGTCGCACCGCTGCTGCTGGCGCTCGGCTTCCCGGCGCTGGCCGCGGTGCTGGTCGGCATGGTCATCCAGTCCACCCCGGTGAGCTTCGGTGCGGCGGGCACCCCGGTGCTGACCGGTATCGGGCAGGGTCTCGCCGGCTCGCCCGAGGTGGACGCCCGGATGGCGGCACTCGGGCTGGACCAGGCCGGTTACCTGTCGCTGATCGGGCTCGAGGTCGCCGCGATCCACGCTGTCGCCGGCACGTTGATCCCGCTGTTCCTGGTCTGCCTGGTGACCCGCTTCTTCGGTGAGAACCGCAGCTTCGCCGAGGGGCTCTCGATCTGGCCGTTCGCGCTCTACGCGGCGTTCGCCATGACCGTGCCGTACGTGCTGGTCGCCGCACTGCTGGGGCCGGAGTTCCCGTCGCTGCTCGGTGGCCTGATCGGCCTCGCGCTGGTGATGTTCACGTCCAGCCGCGGCTTCCTGATGCCGAAGCAGGCCTGGGACTTCCCGCCCCGTGAGCGCTGGCTGGACCGCTGGGTCGGCAACATCGAGCCGGACACCTCCGTGGCCGGCGCGCGGATGAACACCTGGCTGGCCTGGTTGCCCTACGTGCTGGTCGCCGTGATCCTGGTGCTGACCCGGACCGTCGAGCCGATCAAGGAGGCCCTGCAGGGCGTGACCGTCGGCCTGTCGGACATTCTCGGCACCGGGATCTCGGAGGAACTGGAGCCGCTGTACTCGCCGGGAGGGGTGTTCCTGGCCGTCTGCCTCATCACCTACGGGCTGCACCGGATGAGTGGGCGGCAGGTCGGCCGATCCTTGTCGGTCTCGGCCGGCCAGCTCGCCGGGGCCGCGGTGGCGTTGCTGTTCGCGGTGCCGCTGGTGCGAATCCTGATCAACTCCGGTACCGAGTTCAACACCTCCGGCCTGGCGAGCATGCCGCTGACCCTGGCCGAGGGCGCGGCCGCGGTCGCCGGTCCCGCCTGGCCGATCCTGGCACCGTGGATCGGGGCGCTCGGAGCGTTCGTCGCGGGCAGCAACACGGTCTCGAACCTGACCTTCGCGCTGTTCCAGTTCGCCACCGCGGAGAACATCGGCGCCGTACCGGAGACCGTCGTCGCCACCCAGGCGGTCGGCGGTGCGGCCGGCAACATGGTGACGGTGCACAACGTCGTCGCGGCGTCGGCGACGGTCGGACTGCTCGGCAAGGAGGGCGACGTCATCCGGATGACGATCCTGCCGACGGTCTACTACTGCCTGATGGCCGGTGGGCTGTCGTTCGTGCTGATCTACGGCGTCGGCTTCAACCTCGGCACCGCGCTGCTGGTGCTGCTGCTGGTGACGCTCGCGGCGGTCGTCGTCGGGCTGCGCCGGGCGACGCCGGTCCGGACCTGACGTGAGCTGACGCCCACCCCGGACACACGCCGGCCCGGTCACCGCGAGGTGACCGGGCCGGCGTGTGTGCGAGCCGCCGTTGTGGGTCCGGCGGCCGGTCTCAGCCGCCGCGGCGCCAGAACAGCAGGACGCGACGCAGCCGGTTGCGCAGCCGCGGATGCCCGGGCACGGAGCGCTGCGGCGCCGGGAACTGCCGGAACTCCGGCGGCGGCGCGGTGACGCCCGCGGCGGGCAGGGTCGGCGGGTCCATGGCGACGAGGGTCTGCGGGAAATGACGGCTGGACGGGATCACGGACTTCTCCTGCACGACCGCTCCATCGCCATGCGTGGTCGATCCGTTACCGGTGGTCTGCCGCATGATCAGCCTCCTCGATGTGCCGGTCCGCGCACCGTCGACCGGGGGCGCCGGCACGACCCGGGGGCCCGGGCGGGGCGCGCGGGGACACCGCCGAGCGGGTGGTCACGGGGAAGCGCGGGCGTCGATGCCTGGTCGTTTCAGGGTAGTACGGCCGCCGGATCGCGCTGCGTGCGGTGCCTCACCCGGACAGCCGGTCGCCGGCCCCGATCGGGCTACCGTACGAACCGGGACGGTGGACGGTCGCAGGACGAGGACGGGCGGGGGTGTCGGACCGGTGGCGGGTGTGGCCTGGGCGGCGCTGGCGGGGTGGGTCCTCGCCGCGGCGCTGCTGCTCCTCGCACACCGGCGGATCGAGCAGCTGCAGCGGGCCGACACCGCGCGCAAGTGGGACCTGCTCGCGCTGCGCGCCGAGCTGGGGGCGTTGCGCGGGGAGCTGCGGGCCGGGGAGCCGGTGCGGGTGGTGGCTGCGGCTGATCCGGTGGTGGGCACCGGTGTGTCGGACCCGGCGGGGAGTGCAGCGCCGCCCGGCCGGCGGGCCGGGACCACCGAGGCCCGGAGCACCGAGGCCCGGACCACCGGCCCGACGGCCTGGCGGCGCTCGCACCACCGCCCGGCCCGCCGGGACCGGCGCCGCACCTACTGAACCCGCCGGACGCCGTCCGGGGTCACGGCAGCATCCAGCCCAGCACCGGCGTCGCCTGCAGCGCGATCACGGCGGACAGCACGACGAGCATCCCGAGGCTCCACCCGATCACCCGGCGCAGCAGCATGCCCTCCTGGCCCTCCAGCTTCACCGCGACGCAGGCGATCGTCAGGTTCTGCGGGGACAGCATCTTGCCCAGCACGCCGCCCGAGGAGTTCGCCGCGGCGAGCAGGTCCGGCGGGAGCCCGGCACCGTTCGCCGCCGTCACCTGCAGCGACCCGAACAGCGCGTTCGCCGAGGTGTCCGAGCCGGTGACGGCGACCGCGAACCAGCCCAGCACCGGCGACAGGAACGCCAGCGCGCCGCCCGCCCCGGCGATCAGCAACCCGATCGCGGTGGTCTGCGCGGACGCGTTCATCACGTAGGCCAGCGCCAGCACCGAGGTGACCGTGACGATCGCCCAGCGCAGGTCGTGCACCGTCTCGCCCCAGAGCCGCAGCGCGCGCCGGGCGGACACCCCGAGCAGCGCGGCGATGATCACCGCGGCCACCACCATCAGGGTGCCGGCGGTGGACACCCAGGTGAGCGAGTACGCCGTGGTGCTGTGCGGCTCGCCCTGCGGATCGACCACGGCCAGGCCCGGCCACTCGAAGGCCAGCTTCAGCGAGTCCAGCGCACCCTTCAGGCCGGGGATCTGGGCGAGCGCGAACACCCCGACGATCACCACGTAGGGCAGGTAGGCCAGCCGGACGTCGCGCGGCGAGTCCTCCGGCTCCGGGTCCCCGGTGCCACCGGTACCGCCGGGACCGGCCGTCCCGGCGGTGACCCGGGTGGTCCGGCGGGCCGCCCACACCGCGTCCGGCCGCAGCCGGGCCAGCCCGACGATCGCCAGCGCACCGGCCAGTGAGGCGACGATGTCGGTGAGCTCGACCGACACGAAGTTCGAGGTGAGGAACTGGCCGAGGGCGAAGACGACGCCGCCGGCGACGGCCGGCGGCCAGGCCTCCCGGATCCCGCGCACGCCGTCCACGATGAACACCAGCACCAGCGGCACGAACAGGGCCAGCAGCGGCGTCTGCCGCCCGACCACCGCCGACACCTGGTCCAGCGGCAGACCGGAGACCCGGGCCAGCGTGATCACCGGGACACCCATCGCGCCGAACGCGACCGGCGCGGTGTTCGCGACCAGCGCCACCACCGCGGCCTTCAGCTTGTCGAAGCCGAGCGCGATCAGCATCACCGCGGTGATCGCGACCGGGGCGCCGAACCCGGCGAGCGCCTCCAGCAGCCCGCCGAAGCAGAACGCCACCAGGATGGCCTGGGTGCGGGTGTCCGAGGACAGCGCGCCGAAGCTGCGCCGCAGCACGTCGAAGTGCCCGGTGGAGACGGTCATGTTGTAGACCCACAGCGCGTTCACCACGATCCAGAGGATCGGGAACAGCCCGAAGAACGCGCCGTGCGACGCGGCGAGCAGCGCCTGGCCGACCGGCATCGCGAACCCGGCGACGGCGACGACGAGCGCCACCGCCAGGCCGGACAGCGCCGCCCACTGGGCGCGCAGCCGGAACACGCCCAGCAGCACGAAGACGGTGGCGAGCGGGAGTACCGACACCAGCGCGGACGCGACCAGGGAGCCGCCGACGGCCTCCGGATCCTGCTGGTAGGGGCCCTGGGCGAGGGCCGTGAGGGTCTCCGACGAGAGGGGCGGCGCTGACCATTTCGTCATGGAGTGGAGTCTGACATCCACATCGCGGAATTGCAGGATGGAACGTTGCTTGATAAATCAGGGCGTGCGGAGCGCGTCGGCGACGTCCAGTACCCGCTCCGGGTGCTCGCCGGCCGCCACCAGCACCAGATCGGTGGCGCCCGCGTCGGCGAACCGGCGCAGCTCCGCGGCCACCGTCTCCTCGTCCCCGGCGACCACGGTCTCGGCGATCCGGGTCAGTCCGCCCCGGTCCAGCACCGCCCGGTAGGCGGGCATGTCGGCGGCCACGCCGAACGTCCGCTCGATCCCGGCCCGGGCCGCGTCCGGATCGGAGGTCACCACGGTCACCACCGAGACGACGATCCGGGCGGTGTCCGGCAGCGCGGGCCGCAGGTGGTCGGCGACCAGGTCCGGCCGCACCCAGGTGGCCACCGTGCCGTCGGTGAGCTCCCCGGCGACGGCGAGCATCCGCGGCCCGAGCGCGGACAGCAGCAGCCGGGGCGGCGGGCCGGGCACCGTGATCCGGGTGTCGACGGTGTGGAAGCGGCCCCGGTGGGTGACCTGCTCGCCGTGCAGCAGCGGTCGCAGGATCTCCAGGTACTCGCGGGTGCGGGCGGCGACCGCGTTGTAGGGCAGGCCGAGCTGGTCGGTCACGAACCACCCGTGTCCCGGCCCGACGCCGAGCGTCAGCCGCCCGCCGACGGCGGCCTGTACGGTCAGCGCGTTCGCCGCCAGCGCGGCCGGATGCACCGGGGCGGTGAGCGTCACCGCGGTGCCGAGCTCGGCGGGCCCGCGGTCCGGACCGGCACCGGCGAGCAGCGCCAGCGGGTCCCAGCTGCCCGGGAGCTGGTTCGTCCAGGCCGCGTCGAGCCCGCGCCGGCCCGCCGCGGCGATCGCGTCGTGGACCGCTGCCGGTCCGCCGGAGGTGTCGAGGAAGGTTCCGATCCGCATCGGTCCAGCCCACCCCGGCGGCGGGCGGCGAACCAGACCGGAACAGACCGCGCAGCGATCAGCGTTGGGCATCGATGCAGGCAGGGAGGGGCGGACATGGAACTGCGCGGGTTGCGCTACTTCGTCACGGTGGCCGAGGAGCTGCACTTCGGCCGGGCCGCGGAACGGCTGCGGATCGTCCAGCCGGCGGTCAGCAGGCAGGTCGCGCTGCTGGAACGCGAGCTCGGCGCGACGCTGCTGGATCGGTCGTCCCGGCACGTCCGGCTGACCCCGGCCGGGCACCGGGTGCTCGCCGCGGCGCGCGAGGCGCTGGCCGCGGCGGACCGGGTGCACCGGGTGCTCGACGAGCCCGCCGTCCGGCTCCGGCTGGGCACCGCGTCCGGCCTGACCGCGCGGATCGAGACCGGCATCGAGCGGCTGCGCGCCCACAACCCGGCACTCGACGTGCAGCTGTTCGACCTGCCGGTGCGGGAGCGGCTGGACGCGGTGCTGGCCGGCGACCTGGATCTCGCGCTGGTCCGCGGTACCCCGGCGGCCCGCGGGCTGCTGGTGCGCCCGGCCTGGACCGAGCCGTTGCACGCGGTCGTGTCCGCCCGGCACCCGCTGGCCGGGGCCGGCCCGGTGACCCTGGCCGAGCTGGCCGCGGCGGGCCCGTTCCGGTATCCCTGCCGGGACGGCGACCGGCCGTGGCACGACGCGGTGGCCCGGATCGTCGAGCCGGCCGGGGTGCGGTCCGGTGCGGGACGGCAGGTCGGGACCGAGGACGACGTCGTCGTCGAGATCGGGGCGGACCGGTGCAGCTGGACGCTGCTGCCCGCGGGGCGGGCGGTGCGATCGGGATCCGCGCGGATCCGCGAGCTCGCGCTGGATCCGCCCGCGAGCGTCACCGGCTCGGTGGTCGCGCCGGACGGTGCGACGACGACCTGCCGGGACGCGGTGCTGGCGGCCTTCCAGGACCAGGGCGCACCCCCGGCCGGCCCCCGCACCCCCACCGCGGCGGCGCACCCGCTCTGACGGGTGCGCCGACGAGCAGGGGGTGCGCCGACGTCGGTCGCGGCCCCGGCCGGTGCTCCGCGGCCGGCCGGTTCAGCGGTGCGGCAGCGCCGCCCCGCGGATGCTGGCGTCGAGCAGCTGCACCGGGTGCAGCAGCGGGACGTCGGCGAACCCCGGGCCGCCGGTGCCCTCGGTGCTGTTCGGGCCGTCGGGGGACCCGGGCAGGTACTTGGCGATCTGCAGCAGGCAGCCCGGGTTCGCGGTGACCACCACGTCCGGTTTCGCGTCCCGGATCTTCCCGGCCTTGCGCTCGCCGAGCTCGGCCGCCGCGTCCGGCATGATCATGTTGTAGATCCCGGCGGAGCCGCAGCACAGCGACGCCTCGGCGATGTCGACCAGCTCCACTTCCGGCACCGTCCGCAGCACCTCCCGTGGCTGGGACCGCACGCCCTGGGCGTGCCCGAGGTGGCAGGCGTCGTGGTAGGCGACGCGGCCGCGCACCGGGGTCCGCGGGGCGCGCGGGCCGCCGTCCTCGGACTCGGGACGCGAGTACAGCTCGGCCAGCACCTCGTGCACGTCGCGGCAGCGCGCGGAGAACGCGGCCGCCCGGTCGGCCCACTCCGGGTCGTCGGCGAGCAGGTGGCCGTAGTCCTTCATCGACGAGCCGCAGCCCGCGACGTTGGTGACCACCGCGTCGACGTCGAGCGTCTCGAACCGGGCGATCGTGCGCCGCGCCCTGGCCAGCGCGGACTCCGCGCGGCCGGCGTGCACCTCCAGCGCGCCGCAGCACTGCTGGTCGCGCGGCACCAGCACGTCGCAGCCCTCGGCGGCGAGCACCCGCAGGGTGGCCTCGTTGACCCGGTGGAAGAACACGTCCTGCACGCAGCCGGTGAGCAGCGCGACCCGGGCCCGGCGGCGTCCGACGGCGGGGGTGTGCACCGGCAGCGTGGCGAACGCCTCGCGGACCGAGACCGGCGGCAGCAGCGACTCCACGGCGGCGAGCCGCCTCATCGTTCCGGCCGGCAGCCGGCCGGGCAGCTTCTCGGCCAGCTTCCGGATCGCCGGGACGGCGCGCAGCTTCTGGTAGAGCGCGCCGGGCAGGGCGGCGGCGCGCAACCGGCGCCGGTAGGGGAACAGCGCGAAGATCGCGTCCCGGAACAGCTTGTCCGCCCGGTTGCGGGGGACGTTGCGCTCGATCTGCGGGCGCACCGACTCCAGCAGCTTGTCGTACTGCACGCCGGACGGGCAGGCCGTCACGCAGGCCATGCAGCCCAGGCAGTTGTCGATGTGCTCGGTGAACGGGCCGTCCAGCCCGATGTCGCCCTTCTCGGCCAGGTCCATCAGCAGGATCCGGCCGCGCGGGGAGTCCATCTCCTCGCCCCACAGCACGTAGGTCGGACACGTGGGCAGGCAGAACCCGCAGTGCACGCAGTCGTCGAGCAGCTCCCGCTCCGGCGGGTGGACGCCGTCGAACGCGGACGGCTGGGCGGGGTCGTGGGTGCTCGTCATGCGTGCCTCACATCCAGGGTTCGAAGCGACCGGCGGCGAACCGGGCCTCGGGGTCGAGCTGGGTCTTGACGGCCTTGAGCAGGGCGAGTGCGGACGGTGCCGGTCCCCAGGCGGGGGCGTCCAGGGTGTCCGGGCGGTCCCGCAGCACCGACGTGCCGCCGGCCGCGGCCACCGCCCGGTGCACCTCGGCGACCGCGCTGCCCGGCACGGTCACGGTGGCGACGCCGGTGGCCGGGCCCGCGGTGACGGCGGTGCTGGGCAGCCCGGCGAGCAGCGGGGCGAGCCGGACCGGTGCGCACCCGATCCGGACGACGGCCCCGGGGTCCCCCGCGGCCCCGGCGGGCGCCGCCGGGTCCGGGCCGGGGACGGCCGTCGGGTCCGCGATGCCGGCCCCGGCGAGCGCGGTCGCGGAGGTCCCGGCCGGGCCGGCCGCGGCGACGGCCGCCCGCGCCTGCTCCGGCCGGCTGGACGGGCCGCCGGTCAGCGCGGCGTGCCGGGCCCAGCCCTCCGGCCCGATCTCCCGGGCCCCGTCGCCGAGCAGTTCCAGCAGCCGCCCGGTGCGCGCGGGCAGGGTGTCGGTCCCGCCCTCCAACCGGACGAGCAGCGTGCCCGGCTCGCCGGACACCCACTCGGCAGCGATCGGCTCCAGCGGGCTCGCCATCAGCCGCTGCACGTGCGCGGCGGCGGCGTCCAGGGGCCCGTCGACGGCGACGCAGGCCACCGCCTTGGGCACCGGGTGCAGCCGCAGCACCACCTCGACCACCGGGCCGAAGGTGCCGTACGAGCCGTGCATCAGCTTGGCCATGTCGTAGCCGGCCACGTTCTTGATGACGTGGCCGCCGCTGCGGACCATCGTGCCGTCGGCGAGCACCGTGGTCGTGCCGATCACCAGGTCCCGCATGCCGCCGTAGACCAGCGCGGACGGGCCGGCGTCGGCGGTCGCGAGCAGCCCGCCGACGGTCGCACCGCGGTCGGTCCGGGCCGCGTCCAGCGCGAGCCGCTGGCCGTGCTCGGCCAGCTGTTCCTGCAGCTCGCGCACGGGCGTCCCGGCGTGCACCGAGACCGTCATGTCACCCGGGTTGTGGGTGATCACCCCGGACAGCGCGGACAGGTCGATCGTGGCGTCGGCCTCGGCGGGCCGTCCGGCCCAGTGGCGGGCGGTGCCCGCCCCGGAGATCGCGAGCCGGCCCGGGGTGTCGAGGACGGCGTCGCGGACCTCCTTCGCCGACGTCGGGCGCAGCGTGGTGGGGGCAGCGCGGGTCATGGGTTCGGGCCCTTCTAGAGACGCTCGATCAGGCCGGCTTCCTCCAGGGGATGCGGCCGGTACCGGCCCGGCTTCTCGCCGCAGAGCCGTGGGGTGGGCAGCAGCTTGCCGGGATTGCAGATGTGGTCCGGGTCGAAGCCGGCCCGGACCCGGTCCATCACGGCCAGGTCGTCCTCGCCGAACATGGTCGGCATCGAGCAGGCCTTGTCGGTGCCGATTCCGTGCTCGCCGGACAGCGAGCCGCCCATCTCGACGCACAGCTCGGCGATCTGCGCCGACAGGTGCTCGGCCCGCTCGGTCTGGCCCTCGGCGTCGGAGAACAGCACCAGCGGGTGCAGGTTGCCGTCCCCGGCGTGGAAGACGTTCGCCACCCGCAGCCCGGCGGCGGAGCTCATCTCCTCGATCCGTTCCAGCACCTCGGCCAGCCGGGTCCGGGGGACGACGCCGTCCTGCACGATGTAGTCCGGCGAGATCCGGCCGACCGCGGCGAACGCGGCCTTGCGCCCGCGCCAGATGTTCGCCCGCTCCTCGGGCGAGCCCGCGATGTGCAGCCGGGTGCAGCCGTGCCTGTCGCAGATCTCCTTGACCAGTGCGAACTGCTCCTCGCACTCCTCGACGGTGCCGTCGAGCTCCACCACCAGCGCGGCCGGGGTGTCCAGCGAGTATCCGGCCCCGGTGGCGCCCTCGGCCGCCTCGATCGCGAGCGCGTCCATCATCTCGACGGCGGCCGGGACGATCCCGGCGGCGACGATGTCGGACACCACCTGCCCGCCCGCGGCGACCGACGGGAAGTCGGCGAGCAGCGTGCGCATGACCTCCGGGGTGCGCAGCAGCCGCACGGTGACGGCGGTGACGATGCCGAGGGTGCCCTCCGAGCCGAGGAACACCCCGCGCAGGTCCGGGCCCTGCTGCTCGGCGGAGTCGGTGCCCAGGGTGACCTGGGTGCCGTCCGGCAGCACGACCTCCATCGACAGCACGTGGTTGGTGGTGAAGCCGTACTTCAGGCAGTGCGCGCCGCCGGAGTTCTCCGCGACGTTGCCGCCGATCGTGCAGACCTGCTGCGACGACGGGTCGGGCGCGTAGTAGAGGCCGTGCGCCGCCGCGGCCGCGGTGATCTCGAGATTGGTGACGCCGGGCTCGAGCACCGCGCGGCGGTTCTCCGGATCGACCTCGAGCACCCGGTTGAGCCGGTTCAGCCCGATGACGACGCCGTCGGCGACCGGCAGCGCGCCGCCGGACAGGCCGGTGCCCGCGCCGCGCGCGACGAACGGGACGCGGTGCCGGGCACAGATCCGGACGCAGCCGGCGACGTCGTCGGCGGTGCGGGGGAGCAGTACCAGTTCCGGGACGACCCGGCTGCCGGTCAGCCCGTCGCACTCGTAGGCGCGGGCGCGGACCGGATCGTCGATCACGTCGGCGGCGCCGAGCAGGGCGACGAACTCGTCGTGGACGCGGCGGGCGAGGGGCATGGTTCGGTCCTCCCGGGCGTGGTCGGGCTCACGCGAGGGTACGTCGGCACGGGAGGTTCCGCGTGCCGCGTCACTTTCATGATGCGGAAAAGATAGTCCACTGGTAGAAATGCAGCCAGTCCCAGGCATATGTAGAGAGGGTGGTCACAGATGGCCGACAGCTCCGGGCTGCAGGTCGATCCGCACCTGCGCGCGTTCGTCGAGGACGAGCTCCTGTCCGACGTGGGTCTCACCGCCGAGTCGTTCTGGTCGACCCTGGCGCGGCTGCAGGAGCGCTTCGCGCCGAAGATCGCCGACGCGCTCGCCCGCCGGGACGACCTCCAGGCCCGCATCGACGCCTGGCACTCCGAGCACGGTGCCGGTTCGGTCGAGGAGTACGAGGCGTTCCTGACCGAGCTGGGCTACCTGCGCCCCGACGCCTCGCCCACGATCAGCGTGGACCGGGTCGATCCGGAGATCGCCGAGATCCCCGGCCCGCAGCTGGTCGTGCCCGCGACCGTGCCGCGCTACGCGCTGAACGCGGCGAACGCCCGTTGGGGATCGCTGTTCGACGCGTTCTACGGCACCGACGCGCTCCCGCAGCAGGGCGAGCTCGCCCCCGGCTACGACGAGCAGCGCGGCGCCCAGGTCATCGCCGCCGCCGACGAGCTGCTCGACGAGCTGTTCCCGCTGGCCCGCGGCAGCCACGCCGGGGTGAGCGCCTACCGCGTCACCGACGACGGCCTGGTCGCCGACACCGCCGACGGGCCGGCCGTGCTCGCCGATCCCGCGCAGTTCGCCGGGCACCGGCCGACCGACGCCGACGGCCGCGGCGCCGTGCTGCTCACCCGCAACGGCCTGCACCTGGAGCTGGGCATCGACCCGACGGCCCGGGTGGGGCGCCAGCACCACGCCGGCGTCGCGGACGTCGTGCTGGAGTCGGCCGTCACCACCATCGTCGATCTCGAGGACTCGGTCGCGACCGTCGACGGCGAGGACAAGGCGGCGGCGTACCGCACCTGGCTGGGCCTGCTCACCGGCGACCTGGTCGCCGAGTTCGAGAAGGGCGGCCGGACCGTCACCCGCCGGGTCGACCCGGACCGCGAGTACACCGCGCCGGACGGTTCGGCGTTCACCCTGCCCGGTCGCTCGCTGATGCTGGTCCGCAACTGCGGCCACCACATGACCACCAACGCGGTGCTGACCGCGCAGGGCGACGAGATCGCCGAGGGCGTGCTGGACGCGCTGGTGTCCGCCGTCGCCGGGCTCTACGACCTGCAGCACAAGGGTCCGCACACGAACTCGCGGGCCGGCAGCGTCTACATCGTCAAGCCCAAGCAGCACGGCCCCGAGGAGGTCGCGCTGACCGTCGAGCTGTTCGCGGCGGTGGAGGAGGCGCTCGGGCTGAGCCCGAACACGCTCAAGATCGGCATCATGGACGAGGAGAAGCGGACCACCGTCAACCTCGGCGCCTGCATCGCCGAGGCCGGCGAGCGGGTCATCTTCGTCAACACCGGGTTCCTGGACCGGACCGGCGACGAGATCCACACCTGCTTCCGGGCGGGCCCGGTGCTCCGCAAGGGCGACATGAAGTCGACCACCTGGCTGCAGACCTACGAGGACCGCAACGTCGACGTCGCACTCGCCGCCGGGTTCTCGCACCGCGCCCAGGTCGGCAAGGGCATGTGGGCCAAGCCGGCTGCGATGGCCGAGATGATCGAGCAGAAGATCGGCCACCCGAGGGCCGGCGCGAACTGTGCCTGGGTGCCCTCGCCGACCGCCGCGACCCTGCACGCGCTGCACTACCTGCGGGTCGACGTGCACGAGGTGCAGTCCGGGATCGCCACCCGGCCGGTCGCGCAGCGGCGCCCGCTGCTGGAGCTGCCGCTCGCCGACCCGGCGACGCTGACGGCCGACGCGGTCACCCACGAGCTGGAGACGAACGCGCAGTCGATCCTCGGCTACGTCGTGCGCTGGGTGGGCATGGGCATCGGCTGCTCCACCGTGCCCGACCTGTCCGGCGTCGGGCTGATGGAGGACCGGGCCACGCTGCGGATCTCCGCCCAGCTGGTCGCCAACTGGCTGGAGCACGGGGTCGTCGACGCCGGGACCGTGCGGGACACGTTCGCCCGGATGGCCGCCGTCGTCGACGACCAGAACGCCGGCGAGCCCGGCTACCCGCCGATGGCGAAGGACCTGGCGGGCAGCGAGTCCTTCCAGGCCGCGCTGGAGCTGGTGTTCTCCGGCGCGACCGAGCCCAACGGCTACACCGAGCGCACGCTCACCCGCTGGCGGCAGCGGGCCAAGAGCAGCGCCTGACCGTTCCGCGTCGTCATCGGCGCCCCCGGGCCCCTCGGCCCGGGGGCGCCGACGTGTGTGAGGAGGAGAGTCCGCTGAACCGCCCCGCGCCCTGGGTGCGCCCCGCGGCCGTGCTGTTCGGCGTCGGCTACGGCGCCAACCAGTTCAGCCCGCTGATGGTCGCCTACCGCGAACAGGGCCATCACTCGTCGACGGCGGTCGCCGCCTTCTTCGGGGTCTACGTGCTCGGGCTGGTCCCCGGCCTGCTGCTGGGCGGCCCCGCCTCGCAGCGGTGGGGTCGGCGCCGGGTGCTGCTCCCGGCCGCGGCGCTCGCGGTCCCGGCGTCGGCGGTGCTCGCCGCGGGCGGCGGTGCCGAGCTGCTGCTGCACGCCGGACGGCTGCTGGCCGGGCTGAGCATGGGCGTCGCGATGGCGGTCGCGACGACCTGGGTGAAGGAGCTATCGGCCGAGGGCGGTGCCCGGCGCGCCGCGCTGGCGACCACCCTCGGCTTCGGGTCCGGGCCGCTGGTCGGCGGGCTGCTCGCGCAGTACGCGCCGTGGCCGACGGTGCTGCCCTACCTGGTGCACGTGCTGATCATGGTCCCGGTGCTGGCCGCGCTGCGCCGGGCGCCCGAGACGGTGTTCCCCGATCCGGGCGGCGGGCCGCTGTGGCGGGCGCTGCGGGTGCCCGCGGTGACCGATCCGCGCTTCGTCCGGCTGGTGCTGCCCGCCGCGCCCTGGGTGTTCGGCGCGGCCGCGCTGGCCTACGCCGTGCAGCCCGACCTGCTGGCGCCCGGCAGCCACGGCCTGCTGGTCGCGACCGGGCTCACCACGGTGAGCCTGGCCGTCGGGTTCGGGGCCCAGTCGCTGGCCCGCACGGTCGAGCGCCGAGGTGGCGAGCAGGCCGTCGTGCGCGCCGGGCTGGCCCTGGTGATCGGCGGGACGCTGGTGACCGTGCCGGTCGCCGTGACCGCGTCGGTGCCGGTCGCGTTCGCCGCCGCCGCGCTGCTCGGCGCCGGATACGGCTTCGTGCTGCTGGCCGGGTTGCAGCAGGTGCAGCGGATCGCCCCGCCCGGGCAGCTCGCCGGGCTGACCGCGGTCTTCTACTCCGCCACCTACCTCGGGTTCCTGCTCCCGGTGGCACTGGCCGCGCTGTCCGGTGCCGCCGTGCGGGCCTGGCCGGGCGGGCTCGGGGTACCCGGTGCGGGGTACCCGGTGCTGTTGCTGGGGGTGGCCGCGGTGCAGGGGCTCTGCCTGGTGCCGGTGTGGCGCGGGGTCCGGCGTCCGGCACCGGAGCCGGTCGGGGTGTGACGGTCCATGATCCGCGTTTCGGGAGTGCTCGCGGCGCCCACGCGCACCAGCACTCCCGAAACGCGGATCATGGTGGCGACGATGATGGTCCCGTGTTCGAACTGCGTGTCTGCGCCCTGGACCACCCGGACGCCCTGGAGCTGAACGAGGAGGTCCAGGCCTACTACCGCGAGGTCTACGGCGACAACGACGTGACCGTGCTCGCCCCGGAGCAGTTCACCGCCCCGCGCGGCCGCTACCTGGTCGGCTACGACGACGGCCAGCCGGTCGCGACCGGTGCCTGGCGGCCGGTCGACGCCCGCCCCGACGACCCGGTGCTGCGCGACGGCGACGCCGAGATCAAGCGGATGTACGTCGTCCCCGACGCGCGCGGGGCCGGTCACGCGCGCACACTGCTGGCGGAGCTCGAACGCACCGCCGCGGCCGCCGGGCGGCGACGGATGATCCTCGAGACCGGCACCGCCCAGCCCGAGGCCATGTCGCTGTATCGCGCCTGCGGGTATCAGCCGATCGGGAGGTTCGGCACATACCGGGACGATCACCGTTCACGGTGTTTCGGCAAGCTCCTGCGGGAGTGAGCCCCGGTACGGTGGCGGGCGAAACGTCCGGTTGCTCCGATAGGATGACGGCGGCTCCGCTGCCGTGTCCTTGCCGGCCGCCGGCTCTCCGATACCGGGGCCGCTCCCCGGTTCGACTGGGACGCGAGTGAACTGACCGTCCGTCCGAACGACCCCGTGACCCAGGAGGTGTCGGTGCTCGCCGTTGTGGCCGCCCATATCGTCCTGGCGTTGTGCCTCCCCGCACTCGCCCGGTACAACCGGCGGCTGGCCTTCGCGGCCGGCGCTGCCCTGCTCGCGGCAACACTCGTATGGGCGATGATGCAGGCCCCCGCTGCGCTCGGCACGGGGGTGACCGACGAGCTCGCCTGGGCGCCCGAGCTGAGCCTGTCCCTCAGCCTGCGGCTGGACGCGCTGGCCCTGGCGATGATCGTCCTGGTGTCCGGGGTCGGCGCCCTCATCCTGATCTACGCGGCCTGGTACTTCGGTCCCCGCTCGACCGACGCCGCGCGGTCGGCGGCGCTGCTGGTCACCTTCGCCGGGATGATGCTCGGCCTGGTGCTGGCCGACGACCTGCTCACCCTCTACGTGTTCTGGGAGCTGACGTCGCTGACGTCGTTCCTGCTCGTCGGGCAGGGCGGCCAGTACCGGGAGAACCGGCGGGCCGCGGTGCAGGCGCTGCTGGTGACCGTGTTCGGCGGGCTCGCGATGCTGCTGGGCATCGTGCTGCTCGGCCAGCTCGCCGGCACCTACTCGATCCCGGAGATCACCGCGGCGGCCAACGCCGGCACCCTGGCCGCGGACCAGCCGGTGGCGCTCGGCTTCGCGTTGGTGCTGATCCTGCTCGGCGCGCTGACCAAGTCGGCGCAGCTGCCGTTCCACCCGTGGCTGCCGTATGCGATGGCCGCCCCGACCCCGATCTCGGCCTACCTGCACGCCGCGTCGATGGTGAAGGCCGGCGTCGTGCTGGTGGCCCGGCTCGGGCCGGCGTTCTCTCCGTTCGCGGTGTGGTGGGTGCCGGTGGTCGTGCTCGGCCTGGCGACGATGCTGCTCGGCGGCTGGCGCGCACTGCGCCAGACCGACCTGAAGCGGCTGCTCGCCTTCGGCACCGTCAGCCAGCTCGGCTTCCTGATGGTGCTGTTCGGCGCGGGCTCCCGGGTCGCGGCGCTGGCCGGCATCGCGATGCTGCTCGCGCACGGCCTGTTCAAGGCCCCGCTGTTCATGGTGGTCGGTGCGATCGACAAGGCGTGCGGGACGCGTGACCTGCGCGAGCTGTGCGGGCTGGGCCGGCGCAAGCGCGGGCTCGCGGTGCTCGCGGCGATCGCCGGGATGTCGATGGCCGGGCTGCCTCCGATGCTCGGGTTCGTCGGCAAGGAGGCCGCCTACGAGGCGTTCGTGCTGGAGGGCGGGGTGCGCGGCTGGATCGTCGCGATCGGCCTGCTCGCCGGGTCGCTGCTGACGGTCGCCTACACCGCGCGCTTCCTCTGGGGCGCGTTCGCGACGAAGGGCCTGCAGCCCACCGGCGGGGACCCGGTGCCGCTCGGCCTGTCCGGGCCGGCCTGGCTGTGCGCGCTGACCGGGCTCGCCGCCGGGTTCGCCGCCCCGGCCGTCCAGGAGCTCGCCGCGGCCTACGCCCGGCCGCTGCCCTCGCTCGGCGACGCCTACGCCGCGCAGTACGAGCTCGGGCTCTGGCACGGGTTCGGGATCGCCCTGCTGTTCTCCGCGATCGCCGTTGCCGGTGGTCTGCTGCTGCACCAGTACGGCGCGGCACTCACCGAGCGGGTGGTGCTGCACGGGCTGTCCGCGCAGCGCGGCTACGAGTCGGTGGTGACCGGCATGGAGCGGGCCGCGATCACCGTCACCGGACGGCTGCAGATCGGTTCGCTGCCGGTCTACCTGGGCTTCATCCTGGTCACCCTGATCGCGCTGCCCGCCCCGGCCCTGCTGATGGGCGGTGCGCTGCCGCAGGACCAGAGCGTCTACCACTCGATCATGCAGGTCCCGGTGGGCCTGATGGTGATCGTCGCGGCGATCGCGCTGTGCCGGGCGCGCCGCCGGTTCACCGCGGTGCTGCTGGTCGGCGCCGTCGGCTACGGCATCGGCGGGCTGTTCGTCATCGACGGCGCCCCGGACCTCGCGCTCGCCCAGTTCCTGGTGGAGACGCTGACCCTGGTCGCGTTCGTGTTCGTGCTCCGGCGGCTGCCCGCGCACTTCGACGAGCCGGACACCGAGCGCCGGGTGCGGCTGCCGAAGGCCGCCGTGGCCTCGGTGGGCGGCGTCCTGGTCGCCGGGATGGCGGTGATCTTCTCCGGCGCCCGGGTGCAGCCGCCGGCGACCACCGCCGACTTCGTCGCGTCCGCGCCCGACGCGGGCGCCACCAACCTGATCAGTGCGATCCTGGTCGACTTCCGGGCGCTGGACACCATCGGCGAGATCACGATCCTGCTGATCTGCGCCGCCGGGACGGCCAGCCTGGTGCTGGCCACCCGCTACGACAAGAGGAAGGGCGGCCAGGTCGTGACGAGCGGGTCCGGGTCTCCGAAGCACGAGCAGGAGGTGATGGGATGACCACCTCACGTGAGGCGCCCGCGACGACGGAGCAGCCCGGCGCAGCGGCCGCCGAGGAGTCCTGGGCCCGCTGGGACGAGCCCAGCGGCCAGTGGATGCTGCCCGGCAACTGCCCGGACACCCGGGAGCGGACCCTGGTGCTGGAGGCGGCCGCCCGGCTGCTGTTCCCGACAGTGCTGGTCTTCTCGGTGTTCCTGCTGTTCGAGGGCCACTACGGCCCCGGCGGCGGGTTCTCCGGCGGCCTGGTCGCCGGGCTCGCGTTCGTGCTCCGGCACATCGCGGGCGGCGACGACAACCTGGGCTCGAAGTTCCGGATCCGGCCGCCGGTGGTGGTCGGGACCGGCCTGACGATCGCCGTGCTCACCGGGCTCGCCCCGGTGCTGTGGGGCGGCGCGGTGCTGGAGTCCACCAAGTGGACGATCACCTTCGGCGACTTCGGCTACCTGGACATCGTCACCAGCCTGCTGCTCGACGTCGGCGTCTACCTGCTGATCATCGGTGTGGTGCTGGACCTGCTGCGCTCGCTCGGCTCCGGCATCGCCCGGGACGCCCGCGAGGCGGGCGAGGACCCGCCGGGCCGCGATCTCGGTGGTGACCGATGAACATGACCATCAACCTGAGCATGGCGCTGGTGCTCGCCGTGCTCTACTCGGTCGGCTTCTACCTGCTCATGCAGCGTTCCCTGATGCGCATCCTGATCGGCATCGTGGTGCTCGGGCACGGCGCGAACCTGCTGCTGCAGCTGGCCGGCGGGCCGCCCGGCCGGGCCCCGATCCTGGACGCCGTCGGGCTCGACGAGATCACCGACCCGCTGCCGCAGGCGCTCGCCCTCACCGCCATCGTGATCACCTTCGCGCTGACCACCTACCTGCTCGCGCTGGGCTACCGGTCGTGGGTGCTGGTCGGTCACGACGAGGTCCAGGACGACGTCGAGGACCGCCGGATCGCGGCCCGGCAGAGCCCGGACGGCGCCATGGAGGAGGGTACCGCGGCGGAGACCGAGAGTTCCCCCGAGGACACCGCCGACTCGCACGAGCTCGAGGAGGGCCGCAAGTGACCCTGCTCCAGGCACTGGTCGCGTTCCCGGTGCTGCTCCCCATGCTGGGGGCGGCCGCCAGCGTGATCGTCGGGCGCCGCGCGTCGCTGCAGCGGGTGATCGGCGTGGTGACCCTCGCGATCGTCTGCGTCGTCGCGGGGATCCTGCTGGTCGCCGCGGACCGGAACGGCCCGGTCGTGGCCGAGCTCGGCGGCTGGCCGGCCCCGATGGGCATCGCGCTGGTCGCGGACCGGATGTCGGCGCTGCTGCTGCTGATCTCGACGCTGGTCACCCTCGCGGTGCTGGTGTACGCGATCGACCAGCGGATCTCCGACTACGGCCGGGAGACGGCCAGCACGACGTTCCACCCGATCTTCCTGCTGCTCTCGACGGGTGTCTCACTGGCCTACCTGACCGGCGACCTGTTCACCCTGTTCGTCGCGTTCGAGATCATGCTGGCGTCGTCGTACGTGCTGATCACCCGGCGGACCTCGGCGTCCCGGATCCGGTCCGGGATGACCTATGTGATCGTCTCGCTGACGTCGTCGTTGCTGTTCCTGACTGCCGTCGGCTTCGTCTACGCCGCGACCGGCACGGTCAACCTGGCGGACCTGGCGGGCCGGATGGACCTGCTGCCGGACGGCCTGCGCACCGTGCTGGCCCTCGTGCTCGTCGTGGTGTTCGGGATCAAGGCGGCGATCGTGCCGCTGCACTTCTGGCTCCCGGACAGCTACCCGAACGCTCCGGCCCCGGTCACCGCGCTGTTCGCCGGCCTCCTGACGAAGGTCGGCATCTACGCGCTGCTGCGCACCCAGACGCTGGTCTTCCCGCAGGACCACCCGTCGCTGCTGCTGCTGGTCATCGCGGCGCTCACGATGGTGGTCGGTGCGCTGGGCGCGATCGCGCAGGACGACCTCAACCGGCTCCTGTCGTTCCTGCTGGTCAGCCACATCGGCTTCATGCTGTTCGGGATGGCGGTCTGGACGCCCGAGGGCATCGCGGGCACCGCGCTGTACGTGGTGCACCACATCACCGTGCAGGCGACGTTGTTCCTGGTCAGCGGTCTGATCACCCGGCGGACCGGGACGGTGTCGATCAGCCAGATGGGCGGGCTGGCGCAGACCGCGCCGCACCTGGCCGTGCTCTTCGCCATCCCGGCGATCACCCTCGCGGGTCTGCCGCCGACGTCGGGCTTCGTCGCGAAGCTGGCGTTGCTACAGGCCGGTGCCGGTGCCGGGCTGGCCAGCGAGATCGTCGCCGCCTTCGTGGTGGTCGCCAGCCTGTTGACGCTGTACGCGGTCGCGCGGGTCTGGGTCCGGGTGTTCTGGGGGACGCCGAAGGAGCCGCTGGTCGACAACGACCCGAACGACGAGCTGGTGGTCGGCACCGCGCGCAGCGCCCGCGGCATGTACGTCGGCGCGTCCTCGCTGGTCGTGGTCAGCATCGTGATCGCGCTGTTCGCCGGGCCGCTGTCCGGGATCACCGCGCGGGCCGGTGAGGACCTGCACGGCAGGGAGACCTACCGCAGCGCGGTCCTGGACCCGGTCGCCGGGGCACCCGAGGGGGACGCCGGCGACACCGGGGACGCCGCCGGGGACATCGGCACGGCGCTCGCCGATCCGGCCGGTGACGGCCCGGAGGTGACCCCGTGAGCGGCGACGGCGCGACCCCCGGCGGCGGGACGAGGCCCGACGCCGTCGAGGCCGAGCTGGGTGTGGCCGCGGAGGAGACGGGTACCGCGCCACCCGGGAGCACGACGACGGGAGCAGCTACGAGCGGGACGGGCACGGAAGACAGCGGGGGAGTCGTGGGCGACAGGACCACCGGGACCGCCGGTACCACCGGCGGAGCCGGTGCATCCGGCACGGCCGACACGGACTCGCCGGGCGGTGCCGCGGAGGCCCACCGGGAGCACTCGGCGTCGTCGGCGGAGACCGGCCACGACACCGACGACCGCACCACGGCCCGGGTCCCCCCGCCGGTGCCCGACACGACGTCCGAGCCGATGGCCGGGACCGCCCGGATCGGGAACTGGCGGCGCCGGATCCCGCAGGTGCTCGCGCTCGCCCTGGTGTGGGTGCTGCTGTGGGGCAGCCTGACGCCGATGGCGATCGTCGGGGGCCTGCTCGTCGGCCTGCTGGTCACGATGATCTTCCCGCTGCCGGTGCTGCCGGAGCGACTGCCGATCCGCCCGGTGAAGGTGGTGCGGCTGATCGGGTTCCTGATCCGCGACCTGGTCGTCTCCGGTGTCCGGGTCAGCGCCGTGACGCTGATGTACGGGCCCCGCGCGCAGTCCGGGATCGTCGGGCTGCCGCTGTGCAGCAGCTCCGACCGCACCACGACGACGATCGTCGCGGCCTGCGCGCTGTCCCCGGGCAGCTTCACCCTGCAGATCGACCGGCGCCGCGGGCGCTGGTACGTCTACGCGCTCGGCCTGCACCAGCCGGGCTCGGTGGAGTGGGTCCGGCGCAACATGATGCTGCTGCAGATGCGCGTGATCGACGCAGTCGGCAGCGAGGAGGACGTGCGGCGCTGCCGGACGGCGATGGACGCCGTGACCGCCGGGCGCGAACAGGGGAGGGCACCGGAGTGACCGTCGTCTACGCGCTGGTCCTCGCCATGCTGACCACCGCGGCCATGCTGACCCTGTGGCGGCTGCTGCAGGGCCCGACCACCCTGGACCGGATCGCGGCCCTGGACGTGTTCGTGGTGCTCATCGTGGCCGCCGCCGCGGTGTACGCCGCGATCTACTCGGACGGGTCGAACATCCCGCTGCTGGCCGCCGTCGCGCTGATCGCGCTGGTCGGCTCGGCGACCGCGGCCCGGCTCGTCGAACGATGGGAGCGACACCGGTGATCGGCGACGTCGACGTGACCGCCGTGCTGTCCGCGGTGCTGATGCTGGCAGGCGGCCTGTCCTGCCTGCTCGGCGCGCTCGGCCTGGTCCGGCTGCCGGACCTGCCCGCCCGGCTGCAGGCGACCACCAAGCCGCAGACGCTGGGCCTGCTGCTGATCCTGCTCGGCGTCGCCGTGCAGCTGGAGTTCGAGAACTCCTCGACGCTGGTGCTCGTGGTGCTGTTCCAGGTGCTGACCGCGCCGGTGATCTCCCAGGTGGTGGGCCGGTCGGCGTACCGCAGCGGCGCGATCGACCGGGACTCGCTGGTGGTCGACGACCTGGGCGAGCAGATGGACGCCGACGCCCGCGCCGTGCGGGTGCCGGCCCCGCCGCCCGCTCAGCCGTCCCGGTCGTCCGACGGCGAGCGGGCCTCCGATCCCGGGGGTACGTCCTCGCGCAGCGTCGACGGCGTCGACGGGACGTCGGACCGGTAGGCCGCGTGCCCGATCGCGAAGCTCGCGATCGGGATCGTGAACAGCTGCAGCGCCACCGCCACCCCGAGCGTGACCAGTACGCCGGGCTCGGGCACCAGCACGGCGACGCCGACGAGCAGCGCCACGATGCCCAGCCCGGCCGCCTTGGTGACGGCGTTGGTGCGGTTGTAGATGTCGGGCAGCCGCAGCATGCCGATCGCGCCGGAGCCGATCAGCAGCACGCCGGCGGCGACGATCAGGCCGCCGATCGTGTTCTGCACCGGGCCGCCGGTCAGCACGTCCGGCGCGCTCACGAGCTCGCCCAGACCAGCCGGGCCACCGCGACCGTGGTCAGGAACCCGACCAGGGTCGCGACGACGACGAGATCGAGCATCGCGGTCGATCCGAGCCGCAACGCGAGCAGCGCGATCAGCCCGACGACGACCACGAAGCCGTAGTCGACGGCGAGCCCGCGGTCGGCCTCGGTCGGGCCGCGCAGCACGCGGTACACCGCGACGAGCAGGCTCAGCCCGAGCAGGACGAGCCCGGCGTCGAGCAGCAGGGTGGCGGTCACGGGTCCACTCCCTCTTCTGCGGGGGCGGGCCGGCGCAGGCAGGCGAGCAACCGGTCCTCCATCTCCTGCACGCTCGCGCGGAGCTGCTCCGGGTCGGAGGCGTGCATGCCGTGCACGGTCAGCAGCGGGCCGCGCGAAGCGGTGGTCAGGTTCAGCGCGAGGGTGCCCGGGGTGAGGCTGATCAGGGCCATGATGGTCGCGATCTCGACCATGCTGCGGGACCGCAGCCGGACCCGGATGACGGCCGGATCGATACCGTGCCCCGGCGTCAGCACCTCGCGGAGCACGACCGCGTTGGCCCGGAAGAACTCCCCGGTGAACCAGACGAGGAAGTGCGCCGAGGCGAGCAGCCTGCTGGCGCCGGGGGCGCGGGTGCGGCCGGTCACGGGGCGCCCACCGACCCGGCGTAGCCGGCGGTGTCGACCAGGCCGTTCGCGGCGGCCGTCGACACGGCGAGCAGCGGTTCGGCGGCCAGGCCGAGCAGCAGGCTCAGTCCGCCCAGCGCGAGCGCGGGGGCGACGGCGCGGACCGGCACCGTCAGCGCGACGACCGTCCCGGCGCCGCCGGACGGGTCGGGATCGGGCGCGTCGCCGCCCCAGAACGCGCCGTTCCAGATCTTGAGCATCGACAGCAGGGTGAACACGCTGACTCCGATCGCGACGAGTGCGGCGACGATCAGCCCGGCGTCCACCGCGCCGAGCACGAGGGCGAACTTCCCGACGAACCCGGACTGCGGGGGGATCCCGGCCAGCGACAGTGCGGAGACGGCGAAGGCCACCGCGGCCGCCGGGCTGTGTGCGGCGAGCCCGCCGAGCCGGGCCAGCTCACCGATGCCGACGTGCCGCTCGACCGCGCCGGCGATCATCAGCAGCGCCGCCTTGACCAGCACGTACTGCACCATGAAGTAGATGGCGGCGGCCAGCCCGACCGGGGTGAAGATCGCCAGCCCGAGCACGATGTAGCCGAGCTGGCTGACCATGTGGAAGGTCAGGATCTGGCGCATCCCGCCGGCACCGACCGCGGCGAGCACGCCGACGACCATGGTGAGCAGTGCGGCGACCAGGACGACCGGCAGGAACCGCGGGTCGCCGTCGAACACCACCGCGTAGATCCGGAACAGCGCGTACACGCCGACCTTGGTGAGCAGGCCGGAGAACAGCACGGTGACGGCGGCCGGGGCGACCGAGTAGGCCCGCGGCAGCCAGTTGTGCAGCGGCACCAGGGCCGCCTTCACCGACAGCGCGAGCAGGATGACGGCGGTCGCGGCGGCCACCCTTGGGTCGGTCACGGCGGCCCCGGCGAGGTCACCGAGCTGCACGGTGCCCGCGACGCCGTAGACCAGGCCCAACCCGGCCAGGAACACGGTGGAGGCGAGCAGGTTCACCGTCAGGTACAGCCGGGCCGCGGCGAGCCGCTCCGGGTTGCGGCCGGTGGCGATCAGCACGTAGCTGGGGACCAGCATGACCTCGATGAACACGAACAGGTTGAACAGGTCGGCGGTCAGGTAGGCGCCGTTGACGCCGGCCAGCAGCAGCATCGCCTGCGGGAGGAACGCGCGGGTCCGGTCGGTGGCCTCGAGATCGCCGGGGCCGCCGCCGTCGAGCGCGGCGAACGCCAGGCAGGCCAGCCCGAGCACGCCGGTGACCAGCAGCATCACCGCACCGAAGGCGTCGGCGGCGAGCGGGATCGCGATGCCGTCCGGCCAGCCGCCGAGCCGCTGCACGATCACCGTGCCGTCGGTGGTGACGGCGAGCAGGTAGCCGGCGACGGCGGTGCAGGCGGCGACCGCGGCGAACGCGACCGCGCGGCGGGCGGCCACCGGCATCCGGACCGCGAACAGGATCAGCAGGCCGGCGGCGAACAGCGGGACCGCGACCGGCGCGATGACCAGCGCCTCGAGCCCGGTCACCGGTCCTCACCCCGCGCCGAGCCGCCGGCCCGTTCGGTGCGTTCCCGGTCCGGGTCGTCCCGGGCGGCCGGGTCGTGGTCCGAATCGGATCGGGTGCCGCCGTCCCCGCCGGTCTCCTGGTCGCCGGCCTTGAGCAGCGCGAGCAGGTACACGGTGATCGCGAAGGCGATCACGATGGCGGTCAGCACGAACGCCTGCGGCAGCGGATCGGCCATGGCGGCCCGGTCCTGCTGGCCGAGCAGCGGGGGCTGCCGGTTGTACATCCCACCCGCGGAGATGATCAGCACGTTGACGCCGTGGCCGAGCAGGATGAAGCCGAGGACCACCCGCAGCAGCTCGCGCTGCGCGATCAGGTACACGCCGCCGGCGACCAGCACCGTCACGATGATCGCGGCCGTCACGGGGTGGTCCCCCCGGGCGCGGCGCGGTCCCGGCGGGCCAGCACCGGGCCGACCCGTGTCCGGCCGCTGATCCGGTCGACCGCGGCCACCATCAGCCCCACCACCATCAGATAGATCCCCAGGTCGAAGATGAACGAGGACAGCAGCACCTCGCCGGGCAGGTACACCGGCGCGAGGAACGGCAGTCCCAGCGGGTAGACGGCGAGCCCGGTCAGCAGGCTGATCAGCAGGCCGGTGCCGACCAGCGGCTCCGGGCGCAGCCGCAGCGCCCAGGCGTCGCCCCGGTGGGCGAGCCGCAGGAACAGCACGGCGACCCCGCCGACCAGCGACGAGATGAACCCGCCGCCCGGCTCGTCGTGCCCGCGCCACAGCAGGAACAGCGACAGCGCGAGCATTACCGGGAACAGCACCCGGCTCGCCACCCGCATCACCACGGTGTCCGCCGGGCCGTCGCGGGCGAACCGGCGCGGCGCCCCGGCGTCCCCGGTGCCGCCGGGGCTCTCGTCGCTGGTCCGCCGCAGCAGCACGAGCAGGCCCAGCGCGGCCGCACCGACGACGACGGCCTCGCCGAAGGTGTCCATCCCGCGGAAGTCGACCAGGATGGTGTTGACGACGTTCGTGCCGCCGGTCGCCTCCTGTGCGGTGTCCAGGAAGTACCCGCCGACCTCGGACGGCGGGCGCCGCCCGGTCAGCACGTAGGTGGCGGTGCCCAGCGAGAGCCCGGCGGCGAGCGCGGTGAGCGCGGCGGGGGTGGCGCGCATCCGCGCGGGCCGCTGCAGCCGTTCCCCGCGCCCGCGCAGCACCAGCACCGCCACCACCGTGGTCAGCACCTCGACCAGCAGCAGGGTCATCGCGACGTCCGGCGCCCCGGCGAGCAGCAGCCACAGTGCGGTCGCCAGCCCGGCGAACCCGGTCAGGGTCAGTGCGGCGAGCACCGAGCGGGTGACGGCGGCACCGGCGACCGTCGCCAGCACCAGCACCACGACCAGCCAGTCCAGGCCCTGCACGGCCGGTCCGGGGTACCCGGGCAGGGCCGGGAGGCCGATCCCGGCGACGACGGCGAGCACCGGCAGCAGCAGCACCGGCCGGGCCAGCACGGCGGCCGGCGTCGGGTCGACGTCGGGCTTACCGACCAGGCCGCCGAACTCGATCACCCGGGTCCGGATCCGGTCGTAGACCGCGGAGCCGTCGGGCACCCACAGCCGTTGCAGCAGGGCGTCCACCCGGTCCCGCCAGTGGAACAGCGCGTAGCCGGCGGCGAAGGTCACCAGGGACAGCAGCAGCGCCGCGTTGACGCCGTGCCACAACGCGAACGTCGCGGGCTCGGCGCCCGGGTACAGGTCGGTGGTGGCCCGGTCGGTCAGCGGGTTCAGCACGCCGACGCCGAGCCCCAGGGCCAGGCCGAGCGCCGCGGCCACGGCGGCCGGGGCGAGGAACGCCGTGGACGGCTCGTACAGGTCGGGCTGGGTCAGGGTGCCGCCGAACGCTCCGTAGACGATGCGGGCGCTGTAGGCGAACGTCAGCGCGGAGGCGATCACTGCCGTCACCGCGGCGACCGGTCCGGCGCCCGGCGCGAAGTCGGCCTCCAGGAAGCCCTCGTAGAGCGTCTCCTTGGAGACGAACCCGATCAGCGGTGGGACGCCGGCCATCGACAGCGCGGCGATCCCGGTGAGCGTCGCGGTGACCGGCATGACCTTCCGGAGCCCGCCGAGCTCGCGGACGTCGCGGCTGCCCGCCTCCTTGTCGATGATCCCGACCAGCATGAACAGGGTCGCCTTGAACAGCGCGTGCGCGAAGGTGTGCAGCACCGCGGCGGACAGCGCGTAGGAGGTGCCGACGCCGATCGCGGCCGTCAGCAGGCCCAGCTGGCTGACCGTGGACTGGGCGAGGATCGCCTTCAGGTCGTGCTCGCGCAGCGCGAGCACGGCGCCGACGACGGCGGTCAGCAGGCCGAGCGGGACGAGCACCATCGACCACGCCGTCGTCGGGACGTAGACCGGGGAGAACCGCATCAGCAGGTAGACGCCGGCCTTCACCATCGTCGCGGCGTGCAGGTAGGCGCTGATCGGGGTCATCGCGACCATCGCGCCGGGCAGCCAGAAGGTGAACGGCAGCTGCGCGGACTTGGTCGCCGCGGCCAGGATCAGCAGGGCCGCCGCCGGCACCGCGAGCGGGCTGGCGAGCACCACCTCGGGGCTCCCGACGATCACGCCCAGGTCGGTCGTCCCGGCCGCCACGCCGATCATCACGACCGCACCGAGCAGCGCGAAGCCGCCGGTCGCCGTCACCACCAGCGCCCGGCCGGCGGGCAGTGCCGCCTTCGGCCCGGCGGTGTTGATCAGTAGGAAGGACAGGATCGTGGTGAGCTCCCAAAACACGTAGAGCAGCACCAGGTCGTTCGCGGTGACCAGGCCGATCATCGCGGCGGCGAAGCCGGTGAGCAGCCCGTAGACCGTGCCGACCGGGTACCCGTCGCCCATGTAGCGGGCGCTGTAGGCCATGACGAGCGCGCCGACGCCCAGCACGATCGTCACGAACAGCAGTGACAGGCCGTCCATCCGCAGGCCGAACGAGACGCCGAGGGCCGGCATCCAGTCCCAGGACGCGGTGAGGACGTCGCCGTCGACGATCGCGCCGGCCGAGGTGTTGGCGTAGACGCCGAGCGCGGCCAGGCCGGCCGCCAGCGGGTAGCCCGCGGTGCGGCCGGACAGGCGGGCGAGGAGCGGGGCGGCCAGCGCGAGGAGGACCGAACCACCGAGGACGATCAGCGGCAGCACCGGGCGAGCGCCTCCGTCCGGGGTCCGGGGGTCGGCGCCAGCAGCGCCCTGATCGACAGCACGCCCGACTACTTACCCACCCGCGAGGTTTCCCAACCCGCCAGGGTGGACACCGCGTTGCTTTGCGCGGCGCATCCTCCCGGGGGGCCCGGCAGGTCGCCACGGCGGCGCTCGTACCCTCCCGGTGTGCCCCTGTACGCGCTCGGTGACGCCGAACCGGACATCCACCCCACCGCCTACGTCCATCCGGACGCGGTGGTGATCGGCAACGTGACCCTCGGCCCGGAGTCGACCGTCTGGCCGACCGCGGTGCTGCGCGGCGACGACGGCCGGATCGAGGTGGGCGCGCGCACCAGCATCCAGGACGGCTCGATCATCCACACCACGCTGCGCGAGCCGACGATCATCGGCGACGAGGTGACGGTCGGGCACAACGTGCACATCGAGGCGTCCACGATCGGGAACCGGGCGCTGATCTCGTCCGGCTCGGTGGTGCTCAACGGCTCCCGGATCGGCGAGGGCGCCGTGGTCGCCGCCGGCGCGGTCGTCTCGCCGAACGCCGAGGTCCCCGCCTACCGGATGGCGCTCGGCGTCCCGGCCCGGGTGCGCGAGGGGTACGAGGTCGCCGCGGACCGCTGGCGGCACTCGGTGGAGTCCTACGTCGAGCGCGGGCGCCGGTTCCGCGATCAGCTGCGGAAGCTGGAGGGCTGATGGCCGGGAAGCCGTTGCACGAGGTCGTCGAGGCGGGCTGGGCGCAGGCGCTCGAGCCGGTCGCCGGGGCGGTGACCGCGATGGGCGAGTTCCTGCGCGCCGAGATCGCCGCGGGCCGCCGCTACCTGCCGGCCGGGGCGAACGTGCTGCGCGCCTTCCAGCAGCCGTTCGACCAGGTACGGGTGCTGATCGTCGGCCAGGACCCGTACCCGACGCCGGGGCACGCGGTCGGCCTGTCGTTCTCGGTGGCGCCGGAGACCCGGCCGCTGCCGCGCTCGCTGCAGAACATCTACCGCGAGTACTGCGAGGACCTCGGGCATCCGGCGCCGTCGTCGGGGGACCTGACGCCGTGGACCGAGCAGGGCGTGCTGCTGCTCAACAGGTGCCTGACGGTCGCCCCCGGCGAGCCCGGCTCGCACCGCAACAAGGGCTGGGAGGAGATCACCGAGCAGGCCATCCGGGCGCTCGTCGCGCGGGACGCCGAGCCGATGGTGGCGATCCTCTGGGGCCGCGACGCCCGCAACCTCGCGCCGCTGCTGGAGGACGTGCCGATGATCGAGTCCGCGCATCCCAGCCCGATGTCGGCGGACCGTGGCTTCTTCGGGTCGCGGCCGTTCACCCGGGCCAACGACCTGCTCGAGGAGATCGGCGGGGATCCCGTCGACTGGAAGCTGCCCTGACCGGGGCGCCGCCCCGCTAGCCTCCGTTGCGGGAGGCAACATGATCGACGTGCGGTGTCACCTCGGGATCCTCGTGGTGGCGGGGGCGGTGCTGGCGGGCTGCTCGGGGGCTGCCGAGGGGGCGCCCGATCCGTTCCCGCCGCGGCCGCAGCCGATCGAGGTGATGACCATCGACCCGTGCCGGGTGCTGACGCCGGAGCAGCTCGCGAGCCGCGGTCTGACGCCGGAGGACAGCCACTACGCGGAGCCCGTGGTGGGCGACGCGACGACCCACGCCTGCGGCTGGAGCGAGCTCTGGACGGTGGACTTCGGCTACAGCGCGCAGATGATGCCGGTGGACGCGGCGCGCGCGGTCGGCGGCCCGGGCTCGCGGGTGCAGGTGGTCGCCGGCTACGGCGCGGTCCGGAACACGGAGCGGGAGGACACCTCGCCGATGTGCGAGCTGGTCGTGGACGTGGCGGACGGCCAGCTCATGCGGCTCCAGGTTCAGGTGGTCGGCCGGAAGCCGGACGGATCGACGCCGTCGATCGACGAGGCCTGCCGGGAGGCGGAGCTGCTGGCGGCCGACGCCCTCGGTACCGCGAGAACGCTCACCCCGTGAGCGGTTCGCGGCCGTGAACGCCGCGCCCGGTTCGCGGCCCGGGCCGGGTGCGCTCTGCGTACCGTCCGGCCGGTGGATATCGAGGCGAAGCGTCCGGTCGGCACGGCGTCGGACGGTCTGATGAGCCAGATCTCGATCGGCAACGTGCTGGCCGTGCACGGAGTGCTCGCCGCGCAGGCCGAGCGGATGTACGTCCTCCTGGAGGGGTCGAGGTGGCTGCGCACCATCGAGGCGGTCGGCGGCGATCCGGTGTCGCTGGACGCGCGGAACTCCTTCCAGCTCAAGATCAACAACATGCTCGACGGCCAGTGGGCGCGCTACCGGGAGCTGTCCGAGGCGACCGAGCGGCTGCGGGCGGCGGCGCGCGAGTACGGCCACACCGAGGACATGATCCACGGCGAGTTCGAGCGGGCCAGGGGCGAGCTCCCGCCGCTGCCGCCCGGGCCACCGCCGCCTCGGGCGGCTGACCGGCCGCACACCCCCTGACCGCGCCGCACACCCCGCACAGCAGGTGTGCGGCGTCGTCAACGGGTGTGCCGGGTCGCGCGCCGGGGGGCATTAGGCTGGTCGGTGTGACCGATCCGGGGGAGATGCGCATATCCGACGCCGACCGCGAGGCCGCCGCCAAACGGCTGCACGACGCGCTCGGCGAGGGCCGGATCACGCTCACCGAACTGGAGGAGCGGCTCGACGCCGTGTACGCCGCGCGCACCGCGAGCGAGCTGCGCCCGCCGCTGGCCGACCTGCCCGGCTCGGACCTCGTCGTCCCGCCCGGGTCGGCGCAGCTCGCGCGTCCGGTCGACGGGGCGGACCGGGTGCACCTGCGGACCGGCGCCGGGACGGTGAAGCGGACCGGGGACTGGCCGGTCCCGGCCGCGATGCGGCTGACCACCAGCATGGGCACCATCCACCTGGACCTGTCCGAGGCGCGGCGGATCCCGCCGCGGATCGACATCGAGGTCTCCACCGGGATGGGCGAGATCGTGCTGGTGCTCCCCGAGGGCGGCAGCGCCGACGTCGACGCCGTCTCCGGCTCGTGGGGCGAGGTCAAGACGAAGGTGCCGTCGACGCCGGGCGGCTCCGGGCCGCACATCGTGGTGCGCGGGAAGGTCGGGATGGGATCGCTGACCGTCCGCGGCTCACGCAAGGGCTGGTGGAAGGCCGTGCTGGGCTGACCGGCCCCGGAACGACGGTAGGCCCGGACCCTGCCGGGTCCGGGCCTACCGGGGTATCGGTTCTCGCGCGGCACCACGCGTCAGACGCGGGCGACCTTCCCGGCCTTCAGGCACGAGGTGCAGGCGTTGATCCGGCGGCGGTTGCCCCCGTTGATCGCGGCCCGCACGGTCTGGATGTTCGGGTTCCAGCGGCGGTGGGTGCGGCGGTGCGAGTGCGAGACGGACATGCCGAAGCCCGGACCCTTGCCACAGACGTCGCAGACGGCAGCCACGTCGAACACTCCTCGAAGGTTGGAGACATTGCAAGGTAGAGACAGCATCTCAAGGTTGAGACAGTGCGCAGAGCCCGGACGGACCGGGGCTCGGCGATCCAGTCTAGCCATCCGTGCGACGCGACCTCCGCGGGGGCCCGCCCAGGGGCGGCGGCGGACCGCCGCGCACCTACGCTGACGGCGTGGCCCCGCCGTTCGACCCCGCGCTGCTGCGCCGCTGGATCGACGCGGCCGCCGAGCGGCTGACCGCGGGCCGGGCCGAGATCGACCGGATCAACGTGTTCCCGGTCGCCGACCACGACACCGGCTCGAACCTGCTGCTCACCGCGCGGGCGGCGGCGTCGGCACCGCTGGAGGGCGGCCCGGCGCGGGCGGCCGCGGCGCTGGCCGCGGCCGCGGTGCGCGGCGCGCGCGGGAACTCCGGGCTGATCCTGTCCCAGCTGTTCCGGGGGCTCGCCGAGGAGCTGGCGGCGACCCCGGCCGAGGGGACCGGCGGGGCAGGGCCCGGGCCGACGGGCGCCGGGCCGGCCGACCTCGACCGGGCGGCCCCGGCCGGTGTCCGGGACGAGCCGGGTCCTGATGTCGCGGACGGGCCGGGTCCCGGGGTCGCGGCCCGTGCCCGCACCGCGGGTGAGCTGCTCGCCGGGGCACTGCGCCGGGCCGCGGCACTCGCCACCGGAGCGGTGTCGGCGCCCCGCCCCGGCACCGCGCTCACGGTCCTGGAGGCCGCCGCGTCGGCGGTCGGCGAGACGGTAGCCGCGGTGTCGGCGGCCTCGGGCCGATTCGCACGGGATCCTGTCGTTCGCACGGGATCGGATCCCGTGCGAACGCAGCGAACCCGTGCGGATGACGGAAGCGCGGGATCGGTCGAGGGGGCACTGGCCGAGATGGCCGAGGCGGCCGCGGTCGCGGCGCGGGCGGCGCGGTCGGCGCTGGCCCGGGTGGCCGGCCGGCCCGCGGAGCTGGACCGGGCCGGGGTGGTCGACGCGGGTGGGCTCGGCCTGGTCGTGGTGCTCGACGCGCTGGTGGCCGCCGCCGGGGGCACCCCGGAACCGGTCCCGGCGGGCACCCTGGCGAGGCTCGACGGCCCGGGGTTCGACCGCACGGGACGGCCGGGTCCGCCGGACGCCGGCGCGGTGACCGGGCCGGGCCCGGCCGCCGGACCGGGCGCGGGCCACGGCGGGGCAGCCGGCCCCTCCCCCACCACACCGGCCCCGCAGGCGGTGTACGAGGTCACCTACCTGCTCGACGATCCCGCACCGGATGCCCTCACCGCGCTCCGGATCCGGCTCGGCGCGCTGGGCGACTCGGTCGGCATCGCGGGCGACGGCGGGCGCGGCTGGCTGGTGCACGTCCACACCACCGAGCCGGGGGCGGCGGTCGAGGCGGGGTTGGCGGCGGGGCGGCCGTCGTCGATCCGGATCGAGGCGCTGCCCGCGCTCACCCGCACCCGGGCCCGCGCCGTCCTGCTCATGATCGAGAGTTCCGGGGCCGGCGGACTCGCCAGGGCCGCCGGCGGGGACGTCCTGGTCGCCGATCCCGATCCGGTGCGCGACGACGTGGTCGCCGCGATCCGGGCGACCGGCGCCGGGCACGTCGTCGTCCTGCCGTGCGCGCCGTACCGGCGGACCGTGGCCGAGACCGCGGTCGAGCAGGTCCGGGCGGAGGGGATCGACGCCGTCGTCGTCCCGACGGTGTCGGTGCTGCAGGGCCTGGCCGCGCTGGCCGTGCACGATCCGGACCGCCGGGCGGCCGAGGACGTCGTCGGGATGGCGGAGGCCGCCGCCGGGACGCGCACCGGCGGCCTGCAGATCGCCGAGGCGGAGGCACTGACCTGGGCCGGGCCGTGCCGGCCGGGGGAGGTGCTCGGCATCTCCGACGGCGAGGTGGTGCTGATCGCCCCCGATCTCGCTGTCGGGGCCCTGTGGTTGGCTCATCGCATGCTCACACCGGGTGGGGAACTGGTGACCGTGCTGCTCGGCTCGGCGGCCGACGACGCGCTGGGCGAGCGGCTCGCCGAGGACCTGCGCCGCACCCATCCGGAGGTGGACGTGCTGGTGCACCGCGGCGACCAGCACGACTTCCCGCTGGTGTTGGGGGTGGAGTAGATGGAGGGCGTGCAGGCCTTCGACCTGGACAGCAGGCTGACCGGGCCGCTGGGGCGGAAGGCCGCCGACGCGCTGGCCCCGCTCGGCCTGGAGACCGTCGGCGACCTGCTGCGGCACTACCCGCGCCGGCACGTCGACCGGGGCAGGCTGACCGACATCGCCGGGCTGGTCGCCGGCGAGCACGCCACCCTGATCGCGCAGGTGGAGAAGGCGACGCTGCGCGACATGCGCCGGCGCAACGGGCAGATGTTGCAGGTCGTCATCCGGGACGAGAAGGGCGGCCAGCTCGACTGCACCTTCTTCAGCCCCTACAAGGTCCGCCAGTTCATCAAGCCGGGCGTGCGCGCGGTGTTCTCCGGCAAGGTCGGGGTGTTCAACCAGCGCCTGCAGCTGACCCACCCGCAGTTCGAGGCGCTCGACGAGACGGATGCGCTGCGCCCGTTCCTGTCGGTGTACCCGGCGAACTCCAAGGTCACCTCGCAGGAGATCGCCCGGTCCATCCGGCAGACCCTGGAGCAGATCGACGACCCGACCGATCCGCTGCCCGAGGAGCTGCGCCGCCGGGAGAAGCTGCCCGAGCTGGGCCGCGCACTGCGCCGGATCCACGTGCCGGAGTCCGAGGCCGACATCCACGCCGCCCGGCACCGGCTGGTGTGGGACGAGGCGCTCGGCGTGCAGCTGGCGCTGGCGCTGCGCCGGCAGGACGCGGTGGGCCGCCCCGCCCCGGCCTGCCCGCGCACCGCGGGTGGCCTGCTCGACGCGTTCGACGCCGACCTGCCGTTCCCGCTGACCGACGGCCAGCTCGCGGTCGGCGAGGAGATCGCCGCCGATCTCGCCGGCGAGCACCCGATGAACCGGCTGGTGCAGGGCGACGTCGGCGCCGGAAAGACGATCGTCGCGCTCCGGGCGATGCTGCAGGTGGTCGACGCGGGCGCGCAGGCCGCGATGCTCGCCCCGACCGAGGTGCTGGCCGCCCAGCACGCCCGCTCGCTGCGCGCGATGCTCGGGCCGCTCGGCCGTGGCGGCGAGCTGGACGCCGCCGAGAACGCCACCGCCGTCACGCTGCTCACCGGGTCGATGAGCACGAGGGCCAAGCGGCAGGCCCTGCTGGACGCGCAGTCCGGCGCGGCCGGGATCGTCGTCGGCACGCACGCCCTGATCCAGGATGCCGTCGGGTTCGCCGATCTCGGCCTGGTCGTCGTCGACGAGCAGCACCGGTTCGGCGTCGAGCAGCGCGACGCGCTGCGCGCCCGCGGCGAGCGCGCCCCGCACATGCTGGTGATGACGGCCACGCCGATCCCGCGCACGGTCGCGATGACCGTCTACGGGGACCTGTCGGTGTCCGAGCTGAAGGGGATGCCGCGCGGCCGGTCCCCGGTGGCGACGACCGTCGTCCCGCTGGCCGAGCACCCGCAGTGGATCGAGCGGGTCTGGCAGCGGATCCGCGAGGAGGTCGACGCCGGGCACCAGTGCTACGTGGTGTGCCCGCGGGTCGGCGACGTCGACAAGGCCGATCCGGAGCTCGACGAGCCGCCGCCGGAGGAGGGCGAGTCCGAGCGGCGGCCGCCGCTGGCCGTCCTCGACATCGCGCCGATGATCACCGAGAAGCTCGCCGGGCTGCGGGTCGGGATCCTGCACGGCAAGCTCCCGCCCGACGAGAAGGACGCGGTGATGCGCTCCTTCGAGCGCGCCGAGCTCGACGTGCTGGTCGCGACGACGGTGATCGAGGTCGGCGTCGACGTGCCGAACGCGACCGGCATCGTGCTGCTCGACGCCGACCGGTTCGGCCTGTCCCAGCTGCACCAGCTGCGCGGCCGGGTCGGCCGGGGCACCGCCCCCGGGCTGTGCCTGCTGGTCACCGAGATGCCGGCCGCCACCACCTCCCGGGAGCGGCTGGACGCCGTCGCCGGAACCACCGACGGGTTCGAGCTGGCCCGGCTCGACCTGGAGCTGCGCCGGGAGGGTGACGTGCTGGGCGCCAGCCAGTCCGGGTCGCGGTCCGGGCTGAAGCTGCTGTCGCTGCTGCGGCACGAGGAGGTCATCGCGAAGGCCCAGGTCTACGCCCAGGACCTGGTCGGGCGCGATCCCGGCCTGCTCGGGCATCCGCGGCTGCGGGCGCTGGTGGGGGAGACCCTGGGCGACGAGGAGCGCGCCGCCTACCTCGACAAGGCCTGATCAGGCCCCGGGCAGCTCGCCGCGGGCGCGGGCGTCGAGATGGGCCCTGGCCGGGGCGGGCAGGTGCACGATCCCTGCCCGGTCGAGCCGGCCCAGCTCGCTGCGGGCCCGCGCGTAGGCGGCGAGCCGCTCCGGCTCGGAGTCGGAGTCGCGGGCCGTGGTCAGCAGCTTGACCACCCGCTCCACGGTGCGCCGCTCCTCGGCGGAGAGCCCGGAGAGCCGGATCCGGTCGGCCGCGTCGACGGCGGCCCGCCAGGCGCGCCGGGCCGCCTCGACGGCGCGCCGGTAGCGGGCGCCGTACGGCTCGCCGGGGTAGCCGTCGGTGTCGAGCGCCTGCGCCGCGGCGAACGCGTCGACGAACCGGGCGGTGCTGGGCACCGTGACGTCGGACAGTGCCGGGCGGCGGAGCACCGCCATCGGGTCGGTCTCGTGCTCCAGGAACTCCGCGCGGAGCCGCTGGTGGTCGGCGCGGGCGCGCCGCCACGCCTGCTCGGCGGTGACCGCGGCGCCGGTGGGCTGCGGGCGCGTCGGGTGCGGCGGGTGCGGCCGCGGATCGGCCCGGTGCCGGGCCGCGCTCCGCAGCGCGCGGTGCACGCCGATCGCCATCATCCCGACGAGCAGCACCAGCAGCAGCTGGGCGAGCACCGCGACCACCACTCCCACGACCACCACCGCCGTTCCCGCGAGGATCACCACACCGGATCCGGCCGCCACCCGCGCGAGCGGCCGGGCGGGCCGTCCACCGCGGTGCGGCCGCAGCCCCGGCCGGTGGCCGTGCAGGGCCGCCCGGCCGCCGCCGCTCCACCGGACGGGGCGGCCGTGACCGCGGTGCGTGCTGCGTGTCATCCCTTCTTGGTACCGGAACGGGCGCGGTTGCGGTGCGGGCCGGACGGGTGGCCGCCGGACGGACCGGCGGGGTTCCACCAGGTGGTTCCCCGCGGTGGTCGGCGGCACGTTCCACGTGTCAGGATCACGCGCCCGGTGTCCGGGAACACCGCGCCGCCGGGCGCACGAGGAGAAGTGAGGGGATCGATGTTCCGCAAGGTGCTGGTGGCCAACCGTGGTGAGATCGCGATCCGGGCCTTCCGGGCGGCGTTCGAGCTGGGTGTCGCGACCGTCGCCGTCTTCCCGTACGAGGACCGCAACTCGTTGCACCGGGCGAAGGCGGACGAGTCGTACCAGATCGGCGAGCCCGGTCACCCCGTGCGCGCCTACCTGTCGGTCGACGAGGTCATCCGGGCCGCGCGGAAGGCCGGCGCCGACGCCGTCTACCCCGGCTACGGCTTCATGTCGGAGAACCCCGACCTGGCCAGGGCCTGCGCCGACGCCGGGATCACCTTCGTCGGCCCGCCGACCGACGTGCTGCACCTGACCGGCAACAAGTTCCGCGCGGTCGCCGCGGCCCGCGAGGCCGGCGTGCCGGTGCTGGAGTCGTCCGATCCGTCGTCGGACGTCGACGAGCTGGTCGCGGCCGCCGAGGGCATCGACTTCCCGGTGTTCGTCAAGGCCGTCGCCGGTGGTGGCGGGCGCGGCATGCGCCGGGTCCAGGAGCCGTCCGCGCTGCGCGAGGCCATCGAGGCGGCGATGCGCGAGGCCGAGTCCGCGTTCGGCGACCCGACGGTGTTCCTGGAGCAGGCCGTGGTGAACCCGCGGCACATCGAGGTGCAGATCCTCGCCGACGCCGACGGCAACGTCGTGCACCTGTTCGAGCGGGACTGCTCGGTGCAGCGCAGGCACCAGAAGGTCGTCGAGATCGCCCCGGCACCGAACCTCGACCCGGAGCTGCGGGACCGGATCTGCGCCGACGCGGTCAACTTCGCCCGGCAGATCGGCTACGTCAACGCGGGCACCGTGGAGTTCCTGCTCGACGAGCGCGGACAGCATCACTTCATCGAGATGAACCCGCGGATCCAGGTCGAGCACACGGTGACCGAGCAGGTCACCGACCGCGACCTGGTGATCGCCCAGCTGCGGATCGCCTCCGGGATGACGCTGCCCGAGCTGCGGCTCACCCAGGACCACATCACGCTCACCGGGGCCGCGATGCAGACCCGGATCACCACCGAGGACCCGGCCAACGAGTTCCGGCCCGACGTCGGGACGATCTCGGTGTACCGCTCGCCGGGCGGGCCCGGGGTGCGGCTCGACGGCGGCACCGTGCACGTCGGCGCCGAGGTCTCGGCGCACTTCGACTCGATGCTGGTCAAGCTGACCTGCCACGGCCACGACTTCGCCAACGCGGCCCGCCGGGCGCGGCGGGCGATCGCCGAGTTCCGGATCCGCGGCGTCGCGACCAACCTGCCGTTCCTCGCCGCGGTGCTCGACGACCCGGACTTCCGGGAGGGCCGGGTCACCACCAGCTTCATCGAGGAACGCCCGCACCTGCTGCGGGCGCGGCCCTCGGCCGACCGCGGCTCGCGGATCCTGCAGTACCTGGGCGACGTCACGGTGAACCAGCCGAACGGCCCCCGCCCGGTCGTCGTCGAGCCGGTCGAGAAGCTGCCGCAGCTGGACCCGTCGGTGCTGGACGCGCCGGCCCCGGACGGTTCGGCGCAGCTGCTGCGCTCGCTGGGCCCGGAGGGCTTCGCCCGGCGGTTGCGCGAGCAGACCGCCGTCGCCGTCACCGACACGACGTTCCGGGACGCCCACCAGTCGCTGCTCGCCACCCGGGTGCGGACCCGCGATCTGCTCGCCGTCGCCCCGTACGTGGCGCGCACGATGCCGGAGCTGCTGTCGCTGGAGTGCTGGGGCGGCGCGACCTACGACGTCGCGCTGCGGTTCCTGGCCGAGGACCCGTGGGAGCGGCTGGCCGCCGTCAAGGCCGCCGCGCCGAACATCTGCACCCAGATGCTGCTGCGCGGGCGCAACACCGTCGGCTACACGCCGTACCCGACCGAGGTGACCGACGCGTTCGTCGCCGAGGCCGCCGAGACCGGGATGGACATCTTCCGGATCTTCGACGCGCTCAACGACGTCTCCCAGATGCGGCCGGCCATCGACGCCGTCCGCGCCACCGGGACGGCGCTGGCCGAGGTGGCGCTCTGCTACACCGCGGACCTGTCCGACCCGGCCGAGGAGCTCTACACCCTCGACTACTACCTGCGCCTCGCCGAGCAGATCGTCGACGCCGGCGCGCACGTGCTGGCGATCAAGGACATGGCCGGGCTGCTGCGCCCGCCCGCCGCCCGCACCCTGGTGACGGCGTTGCGCGACCGCTTCGATCTGCCGGTGCACCTGCACACCCACGACACCGCGGGCGGTCAGCTGGCGACGCTGGTCGCCGCGATCGACGCCGGGGTGGATGCCGTCGACGGCGCCGTGGCCTCGATGGCGGGCACCACCAGCCAGCCGTCGCTGTCGGCGCTGGTCGCGGCGACCGACCACACCGGCCGGGCGACCGGGCTGTCGCTGGCCGCGGTCGGCGACATGGAGCCGTACTGGGAGGCGGTGCGCAAGGTCTACGCGCCGTTCGAGTCCGGGCTGGCCTCGCCGACCGGGCGGGTCTACCACCACGAGATCCCCGGCGGCCAGCTGTCCAACCTGCGTCAGCAGGCGATCGCGCTCGGCCTGGGCGACCGGTTCGAGCTGATCGAGGACTGCTACGCCGCCGCCGACCGGATGCTGGGCAGGCTGGTGAAGGTGACGCCGTCGTCGAAGGTCGTCGGCGACCTGGCGCTGCACCTGGTCGGCGCCGGGGTGGAGCCTGCGGACTTCGAGAAGGACCCGTCGTCGTTCGACGTGCCGGACTCGGTGATCGGGTTCCTGCGCGGTGAGCTGGGGGAGCCCCCCGGCGGCTGGCCGGAGCCGTTCCGGACCCGCGCGCTGGAGGGCCGCAGCCCGGAGGCGGCCAAGGCCGACCTGACCATCGCCGACCGCCGCGGACTGCGTGACAACCGCCGCCGGACGCTGAACAGCCTGCTGTTCCCCGGGCCGACCAAGGAGTTCGACGCGCACCGCGAGCAGTTCGGCAACACCTCGGTGCTCAGCTCGAAGGACTTCTTCTACGGGCTGGAGGAGGACCTCGAGCACACCGTGGAGCTGGAGCCGGGCGTCACCCTGCTGATCGAGCTGGAGGCGATCTCCGAGCCCGACGCGCGCGGTTACCGCACCCTGCTGACCACCCTGAACGGGCAGATCCGCCCGGTCGCGGTGCGCGACGAGTCGGTCGCCACCGAGGTCAAGGCGGCGGAGAAGGCGGAGAAGGGCAACGACCGCCACGTCGCCGCGCCGTTCGCCGGGGTGGTCACGCTGCAGGTCGGCGAGGGCGACCGGGTCGACGCCGGGCAGACCGTCGCCACCATCGAGGCGATGAAGATGGAGGCGTCGATCACCGCGCACACCGCCGGGACCGTCAGGCGGCTCGCGATCGGCGAGGTCACCCAGGTCGAGGGCGGGGACCTGCTGGTGGAGCTGGAGTGACCCGGCCGGGGATCATGGGGGGATGACGAGGCTGATCGCGGGCCGGGCCGGCGGGCGCAGGCTCGCCGTGCCCGCGTCCGGCACCCGGCCCACCTCGGACCGGGTCCGGGAGGCGCTGTTCTCCGCGCTGGACCACGATCCCGGGATGGACGGCGCCGCCGTGCTCGACGTGTGCGCCGGGTCCGGCGCACTCGGCCTGGAGGCGCTGTCCCGGGGCGCCGCCGACGCCGTGTTCGTCGAGTCCGACCGGCGCGCCGCCGGGGTGCTCCGGCGCAATCTCGCCGCCGTCGGGCTCGGCGGCCGGGTGATCGCCGCCGCGGCGGGCACGGCTCTCGGCGCACCGGCCCCGCGGGCGTTCGACGTGGTGCTGGTCGACCCGCCCTACGCCGTCGACGACGCCGAGATCGCCTGCTGGCTCACCGCCGCGGCCGGCAACGGCTGGCTGGCGCCCGGCGCGACGGTGGTGGTGGAGCGGGCGAAGGCGTCCGGGGAGTTCGGCTGGCCGGACGGCCTGGAACCGGGGCGGTCCCGGCGCTACGGGGACACCGTGCTGCACCGGGCCCGCTACACCGGCGGCTGATCCCGCAGGTCAGGCACGGTCCGGTGGGCGCCGGCGGCGAGCAGGTCCGCGGCGGGCGCGGTGCTGCACACCCCGACGATCGTGCCGAACCCGGCCGCGGCCAGCGCGGCCACCCCGGACGGCGAGTCCTCGAAGCCCCAGCAGTCCGCCGGATCGGCGGCCAGCCGCGTGCAGGCGCCGAGGTAGCCCTGCGGGTCCGGCTTGCCGCGGGTCACGTCGCCGGCGGTCACCACGAACTCGACCAGCGGCGCGGCGCCGAGGACCCGGTCGAGGACCCGTTCGGCGTAGTCCCGGCGTGCGCTGGTCACCACCGCGAGCCGGTGCCCGCGCCCGGCCAGTGAGGTGAGCAGAGCAACGGCGCCCGGGACCGGCCGGACCTCGTCGGCGAGCCCGGTCGCGAGCTCGGCGAGCCTGCGGCCGAGCTCCTCGACCGGGGTGCCCCGCCACGGGCCGTCGACCTCGGGCAGCACGTCGGCCGCGCGCCGGCCGACGAACCGGTTCCGGTAGGTGCCCTCGTCGATCCGGGCGTCCCACTCGTCGAAGAACCGGAACCAGGTCCGCCGGTGCACGTGCTCGCTGAGCACCAGCGTGCCGTCCAGGTCGAACACGACCGGGGCGGTCACGGCGCCCAGACGAACAGCTCGGCTCCGGCCCGGACCGGCTCCCCGGCGGCCGCGCGGACCGATCCGGCGGGCGCGTCGAGCACCACCACCGGGCAGGTCACGGCGCAGCCCGCGGCCCGGACGGCGGCCAGGTCCACGGTCAGCACCGGCGCACCCCGCTCGACGGTGTCGCCGCGCGCGGCGTGCAGCGTGAACGGCGCGCCGCGCAGGCCGACGGTGTCGATGCCGACGTGCACCAGCACCGCGGTCCCGCCCGGGGTCCCGACGACGAACGCGTGCGGGTGCAGCGTCGACAGGGTCCCGGCGACCGGGGCCAGCACCACCGCGCGGTCGGCGCCGGGCGGCGGCTCGACCGCGGTGCCCGCGCCGACCATCTCCTGGGCGAAGACCTGGTCGGGCAGGTCCGCCAGGCCGACCACGGTGCCGTCCACCGGGGCCCCGACGACGACCGTCACAGCAGGTCCCGGATGTCGTCGCAGAGGTTCTCGGCGTCCGGTCCCACCACCACCTGCACGACCGTCCCGGAGCGGACGACGCCGTGTGCGCCGGCTGCCCGCAGCGCCGCGTCGTCGACCAGCGCGGGATCGCCGACCTCGGTCCGCAGCCGGGTGATGCAGGGTTCCAGGTCGGTGATGTTCGCGGCCCCGCCGAGGCCCGCGACGATGTCGGCGGCTCTGCTCATGTTCGGCTCCTCATCGGATGGGACTGGTAGGAACCAGTGCCCTTGACAGTCGTCTGGCCTGCCGCCACTCTCACTGGTTATAACCAGACCGTACCGCTGAGAGCGGCGCTGCCACAACGCCGGACGGTCCCGAGACGAACCCGAGGAGCGCGTTGCGATGGGCGCTGTGACCTCTTCACCGACACCCCCGGACGCGGCGGCCGAACCGGTGCGGCGGCGGGCCGTGCTGGCCGGCCTGCAGCGGCTCGGCCGCAGCCTGATGCTGCCGATCGCGGTGCTCCCGGCCGCCGGCCTGCTGCTGCGGCTCGGTCAGGACGACCTGCTCGGCGGCGTGCCCGGGCTGGAACGGCCGGCCGAGGTGCTCGCCGCGGCGGGCGGCGCGCTGTTCGACAACCTCCCGATGATCTTCGCGCTGGGCATCGCGATCGGCTGGGCGCGCAAGGCCGACGGATCCACCGCGCTGGCCGCGCTGGTCGGATACCTGGTGCTCGACGGCGTCTTCACCGCGATGAGCCCGATGGTCCTGCCCGGGGTGGTCGACTCCGACGGCGAGCAGGCCGTCGTCAACTTCGGGGTGCTCGGCGGCATCGTCGCGGGGCTCACCGCCGCGCTGCTCTGGCAGCGCTTCCACCGCACGACGCTGCCGACCTTCCTCGGCTTCTTCAACGGCCGCCGGCTGGTTCCGATCCTCACCGCCGCCGTGATGATGGTCGTCGCCGCGCTGCTGAGCCTGATCTACCCGATCTTCAACGCCGGGCTGACCGGGCTGGGCGACGCGGTCGCGGCGAACGCCGTGCTCGGCGGCGGCGTGTTCGGCGTGGTCAACCGGCTGCTGCTGCCGCTGGGTCTGCACCACATCATCAACTCGGTGGTCTGGTTCATCATCGGCGACTTCGAGGGTGCGCACGGCGACCTCAACCGGTTCTTCGCCGGCGACCCGACGGCGGGCGTGTTCATGACCGGCTTCTTCCCGATCATGATGTTCGCGCTGCCCGCCGCCGCGCTGGCGATCTGGCACGAGGCCCGCCCGGAGCGGCGCAAGCTGGTCGGCGGGATCATGGTGTCGGTGGCGCTGACCTCGTTCGTCACCGGGATCACCGAGCCGCTGGAGTACGCCTTCGTCTACGTGGCCTGGCCGCTGTACCTGATCCACGCCCTGCTCACCGGCACCTCGCTGGCCCTGGTCAACGCGCTCGACATCCACAGCGGGTTCACCTTCTCCGCCGGGGCGATCGACTACGTGCTGAACTTCGGTCAGTCCACCCGGCCGCTGTGGCTGATCCCGATCGGCCTGGCCTACGCCGTCGTCTACTACCTGCTGTTCCGGTTCGTGATCCGGCGCTGGAACCTGCGCACGCCGGGCCGGGAGGACGACGAGACCACCGAGCCGGGCACCCCGGCCGCGCCTGCCGCACCGGCCGCCCCGGGCGAGCCGGGCAGGCCGGACGCCCCCGAGCGTTCCTGAACCCCGCACCGGAAGGAGATCGACGTGCACACCCGAACCGCGGTCGTCGCGTCCCAGGTGGGCCTGCACGCCCGCCCCGCCGCCCTGTTCGCCCGGGCCGCCGGCGCCACCGGCGTGCCGGTGACCATCGCCGTGCGCGGCGGGGACCCGGTCGACGCCCGCAGCGTGCTGAACGTGCTCACCCTCGGCGTCGGGCACGGCGACGAGGTGGTGCTGGCCGCCGACGGCGACGGTGCCGAGGCCGCGCTGGCCGGGCTGGTCGGGCTGCTCGAGTCGGACCTCGACGCGTGACGACTGCCATGCACCCGGCCGGTGCCGCCGGGACCGTCCTGACCGGGCGCGGGGTGAGTCCCGGGACCGCCTGCGCGCCGCTGGCCCGGCTCGCCGCACCGCCGGTCACCTCGGCTGCCGACCCGGCCGGGGCCGACGCCCGGACCGAGTGCGCCCGGATCGACGACGCGCTGGGTGCGGCCGCCGCCGACCTGCAGGAGCGCGCCGGGACCGCGGACCCGGTCGCGGCGGGCGTGCTGGAGGCGACCGCGGCGATCGCGCTCGATCCGACGCTCGCCGCGGCCGCCCACCAGCGGGTGCGGGCCGGGACGCCGGCCGCGCACGCGGTCACCCTCGCCGTCGAGGAGTTCTGCACCCGGCTCGCCGGGCTGGGCGGGTACCTCGCCGAGCGCGCCACCGACGTCCGCGACGTCGGGCACCGCACGGTCGCCCGGCTGCTCGGGGCCGCGCCACCGGGGCTCCCGGCGCCCGGGCACCCGGTGGTGCTGACCGCAGCCGACCTGTCCCCGGCCGACACCGCCGCGCTGGCCGGCAGCGACGTCGTCGCACTGCTCACCGAGCAGGGCGGCCCGACCAGCCACACCGCGATCATCGCCAGGGCGCTCGGCCTGCCCGCCGTCGTGGGCTGCCCGGACGCCGCCCGGATCGCCGCCGGCGCCACCGTGCTGCTCGACGGCGGAACGGGCACCGTGCAGGTCGACCCGCCGGCCGCCGCCCGGGCGGCGGCCGCCGCCCGTCCGGTCGCCGGGCCCGCGCGGGCGAGCGGCCCGGGCCGCACCGCGGACGGCGCCGCGGTGCCGCTGCTGAGCAACGTCGGCACCGAGCGGCAGGCGCTGGACGCCGCGGCGGGCGGATCGGAGGGCATCGGGCTGCTGCGCACCGAGCTGCTGTACCTCGACCGCGGCACCGCCCCGCCCCGCGCCGAGCAGCGCGACCAGCTGCTCCGGATCCTGCGCGCGTTCGGGTCGCGGCGGGTCGTCGTCCGGACCCTGGACGCGGGCACGGACAAGCCGCTGCCGTTCCTGCCGCTGGGGGAGGAGGCCAATCCGGCGCTCGGGGTGCGCGGGCTGCGCACCGCGGCCGGGCACCCGCAGCTGCTCACCGAGCAGCTGGCCGCGATCGCCGAGGCCGCCGGGCAGGCCGGGCGCGGCGTCGACGTGATGGCGCCGATGATCGCCACCGCCGCCGAGGCGGCCCGCTTCGCGGAGCTCGCGCGGGCGGCCGGAGCGCTGCGGGCCGGCGCGATGATCGAGGTGCCCGCCGCGGCGCTGCGGGCCCGCGAGCTGTGCCGGACCGTCGACTTCGTCAGCATCGGCACCAACGACCTGGGCCAGTACCTGATGGCCGCGGACCGCACGGTCGGGGCGCTCGGCGAGCTGCTCGCCCCGTGGCAGCCCGCGCTGCTCGATCTCGTCGGCCTGGTCGGCGAGGCCGGCCGGGCCACCGGCACACCGGTCGGTGTGTGCGGCGAGGCGGCCGCCGATCCGCAGCTCGCGGTGGTGCTGGTCGGGCTGGGCGCGACCAGCCTGTCCACCGCGCCGGCGGCCCGCGACGCGGTGGCCGCCGCCCTGGCCCGGCACGACCGGGACACCTGCCGTCGCGCCGCCGACCTGGCCCGCGCCGCCGACGGCCCGGCGGCGGCCCGCGCGGCCGTCGCGGCCCTGCTGGAGCGGACCTGATGCAGCCCGCACCGACCGGACCGGACCCGGCGGCGCCCGATGCGGTGCCCGACCGGCTGCTGCGCGGCACCGTCGTCACCGACGGCCGGACCCTCCCGGACACCGTCGTCGCGATCACCGGCGACCGGATCGTCGCCGTCGTGCCCGCCGCGTCCTGGGCCGGCCCGCCCGGCCGGCTGCCCCCGCCGACCGACCGGCTGCTGCTGCCCGGCCTGGTCGACGTGCACTGTCACGGCGCGGCCGGGCACGGCTTCCCGGACACCACCGCCGCGGGCGCACTGGCGGCCGTCGCGCACCACCGCGAGCACGGCACCACCACGATGCTGGCCAGCCTGGTGTCCGCGCCGGCCGCGACGCTGGCCGATCGGCTGGAGCTGCTCGGCCCGCTGGTCGCCGCCGGGGAGCTGGCCGGGATCCACCTGGAGGGCCCGTTCCTCGCGGTGGCCCGCTGCGGCGCGCACGATCCGGCGGCGATCGTCCCCGGCGACCCGGTGCTGCTGGAGAAGCTGCTCGCCACCGCGGGCGGCACGGTCGCGTCGATGACGCTGGCCCCGGAGACCCCGCGCTACCCGGAGCTGCTCGCCGTGCTGGCCGGGTACGGGGCGCTGCCCAGCATCGGGCACACCGACGCCGACGCCCGGGCCACCGCCGCCGCGATCCGGCGGGCCGGTGGCGCCCCGATGAGCGCGACCCACCTGTTCAACGCGATGCCCCCGGTGCACCACCGCGCCCCCGGGCCGGTCACCGCCTGCCTGGCCGCCGCCGCCCGCGGCGAGCTGGTGGTCGAGCTGATCGCCGACGGCGTCCATCTGTCGCCGGACACCGTGTCCGCCGTGTTCGATCTCGTCGGCCCGGACCGGATCGCCCTGGTCACCGACGCGATGGCGGCCGCCGGCATGCCGGACGGCCGCTACCGGCTCGGCACGATGGACGTCCGGGTCGCCGACCGGGTGGCCCGGCTGGCGGCCGCGGGCGGCGGCACCGGCGGCCGGGCGATCGCCGGCGGCACCGCCCGGATGATCGACGTGCTGCGCAGCACGGTGACCGGCAGCGGGGTGCCGCTCGCGGCCGCCGTCATCGCGGCGACCCGTACCCCGGCCCGGCTGCTCGGGCTCGACCACGAGATCGGCTCGCTGGCCGCCGGGCACCGGGCGGACGTGCTCGTCACCGATCCCGCACTGCGCCCGGCCGAGGTCCTGCGGTGCGGGGCGACCGTCACCGGCCGGTCCGGCCCGATCCCGAACCGAGAGGTGTGACCGTGCACGTCGTCGTCCTGCCCGATCCCGCCGCCTGCGGTGCGGCGGTGGCCGACGCCGTCGCCGACGCCGTGACCGGCGCGGCGGGCGGACCGGTGAACCTGGGCCTGGCCACCGGCAGCTCGCCGCTGCCGGCCTACGCCGAGCTGATCCGCAGGCACCGGCGCGAGGGGCTGTCGTTCCGCGGCGCCCGCGCGTTCCTGCTCGACGAGTACCTCGGCCTGCCCCGCGACCATCCCCAGTCCTACCGGCAGGTGATCCGGCGCGAGCTCACCGACCATCTCGACATCGACCCGGCGGCCGTGCACGCCCCGGACGGCACCGCCGACGACCCGGCCGTGGCGGCCGCCCGCTACGAGCGGCTGCTGCTCGACGCCGGCCCGATCGACGTGCAGATCCTCGGGATCGGCCGGAACGGCCACGTCGGGTTCAACGAGCCCGGCTCACCACCCGGCTCGACGACCCGGGTGGTCACGCTGACCGGGCGCACCCGGGCCGACAACGCCCGGTTCTTCGACCGCCCGCAGGACGTGCCGCACCGCGTGCTCACCCAGGGGATCGGCACGATCGGCCGGGCGGCGCACCTGGTGCTGGTCGCGACCGGCCCGGAGAAGGCCCCGGCGGTCGCGGCCGCGGTGCACGGGCCGGTCGGCAGCGCGGTGCCCGCCTCGCTGCTGCGCGACCACCCGCGTTGCACGGTGGTCCTCGACCCGGCCGCCGCGGCCGGTCTCGGACCCGGCCGGTCCGGCAGGATGTGCGGTACGGGCACCCCGGTCCGCGGCTACCGTTGAGCCCGGGACGGGCCGGAGCGACCGGCCGCCGGGGCGGGCCCGGGACGGTGCGGGGAGGGGACGGTCGATGACGCGGGCAGTCCGGATCGGTGACGGGGTCGTGCCCAAGCACGAGCAGCTCCGCACCCTGCTCGCCGACGCGATCGCCCGCGACTTCGCCCCCGGCGATCCGTTCCCGAGCGAGCGCAGGCTGTGCCTCGACCACGGGGTCAGCCGGGTCACCGTGCGGGCCGCCGTCGGGCAGCTCGAACGCGACGGCCTGCTCACCCGGGTCCGCGGCAAGGGCACCTACGTCGCCGCCCGCACCGCGCGCTCGCGACTGCACCTGGCGTCGTTCCACGACGACATGCGCCGGCTCGGGCTGACCCCGACCACCGTGGTGCTCGAGGTGTCCCACGTCCCGCCGTCGGCGGACGCGGCGAAGGCGCTGAACCTGGGACCCGACCAGCGCTGCTACCGGGTGCGCAGGCTGCGGGTCGCCGACGGCGTCCCGATGTCCATCGACGACGCCTGGTACAACGCCGAGCTGGCCCCCGGGCTGGACCGGCACGACCTCAGCGGCTCCATCTACGGGATCCTGCTGGAGCACTACGAGCTGCCGATCGACCGGGCCGAGCAGAGCGTCGCCGCCCGGGAGGCCGACGAGGCGTCGGCCGTGCTGCTCGGGATCGCGCCCCGGGAGCCGATCCTGGTGTTCGACCGGACGGCGTCGTCGGGCGACCGGCCCGTCGAGTACACCGTCTCCCGCTACCGCGGCGACCGCTACGAGCTGCACATGTCCCTGGACCGGGAGTGGACCTGAGGTGATCAGCGGCTGATAGGTTCCGTCGCATGCCCGACGTGCGCCGCGCGGTGTGCCCCGGTTCCTACGACCCGCCGACGGTCGGCCACCTGGACGTGATCGCACGCACCGCAGCACTGTTCGACGAGGTGTTCGTCGCGATCCTGGTGAACCCGCGCAAGCAGGGCATGTTCGAGATCGACGAGCGGGTGCAGATGCTCACCGAGATCACCGCGGACCTGCCGCAGGTCCGGGTCGAGGCGTTCTCCGGGCTGGTCGTCGACTACTGCCGGGAGCGCGGCGCCCAGGCGATGGTGAAGGGCCTGCGCGGGGCCACCGACTACGACTACGAGCTGCCGATGGCGCACATGAACCGGCACCTCACCGGCGTCGAGACGCTGTTCCTGCCCGGCGCGCCCGGCCAGGTGTACGTCTCCAGCTCGCTCGTCAAGGAGGTCGCGCGCGGTGGCGGCGACGTCACGGCGTTCCTGCCGCCGAGCGTGCACGAGCGGCTGGTCGAGCGGTTGCAGGGTTGAGCCGGACGCTTCGCGTTCATCTGTGTGGGGGTCACCCTTCCGGAACTTGACACGCGCGAGTCGCGGGTAATAACGCGCCGTGCCGGTGGCCGGTGCGATGATCCCCCGCGTGTACCGGGTCTTCGAGTCGCTGGACGCGCTGGTGACGATCGTCGAGGACGCTCGCAGCGTCCCGATGACGTCGAACTGCGTGGTCCCGCGCGGCGACGTGCTGGAGCTGCTCGACGACGTCCGCGAGGCGATCCCGGGCGAGATGGACGACGCGCAGGACGTCCTCGACCGCCGGGACGAGGTGGTGTCCGAGGCGGAGCGGGAGGCCGAGGAGACCAGGTCCGCGGCGAGCTCCGAGGCCGAGGAGACGCTGCAGAACGCGCGCACCGAGGCCGAGCGGCTGGTGTCGGAGGCCCAGGAGGAGGCGTCCCGCACCCTCGCCGAGGCACGGCACGAGGCCGAGCGCGCCGTCGCCGAGGGCCGCAGGCAGTACGCCGAGCTGACCGACCGGGCCCGCGACGAGGCCGAGCGGATGACCCACGCCGGTCGCGCCGCGCACGACCGGCTGCTCGCCGACGGCCGGAACGAGCAGGCCCGGCTGGTCGCCCAGACCGAGGTCGTCCGGGCCGCGCACGCCGAGTCCGGCCGGATCGTCGACGCCGCTCACGCCGAGTCCGACCGGCTCCGCCGGGAGTGCGACGAGTACGTCGACACCACCCTCGGCGAGCTGGAGACCACCCTCAACAACGCGCTCGGCGTCGTCGGGCGCGGCCGCAGCCAGCTCTGGCGCGGCCAGGGCGGCGGCTACGGCTACGGGCCCGACGGGGGCCCCGGCGGCTACCCGCACAACGGCCGGACCGGCACCGGGATGGACCTCATCGACTGACCGGTGCGCCCGGCCCCCCGGTCACTGCGCGCCCGCCCACTGCGTGACCCGCGCCTGGCTCTCCTCCGGCGAGAGGTCCTCGACCCGGCACAGCACCGCCCAGCGGATCCCGTACGGGTCCACCACCGAGGCGAACCGGTCCCCGGAGACGAAGGTGTCCGGCTCCTCCCGGACGGTGCCGCCGGCGTCGGCGATCACCCGGACGGCCGCGTCGACGTCGGTGACGTACACGGCCAGCGACATGCCGACCGGATGGTCGCCGGGTGCGGCGGCGGTCAGCCCGTAGTCGGGAATCGGGTCGCTGACGGTGAACCGGCCGCGGGCCAGCTCCAGCTCGGCGTGGCCGACCAGCCCGCCCATCTCGGTCACCGAGACACTCCGCGCGCCGAACGCGGCGCAGTAGAGTGCGATCGCCTCACGGGCGGGGGAGGCGACCAGGTGCGGGGTCAGCGAGGTGCTCACGTGCGGCAGGCCGCCGGTGGTGTGCTCGCCGGTGGCGGGGGTGACGGTGTCGGTGCTCATGGGACGAGCCTGCCCCCGGCCCGTCCGGCGTTCTTGAAGATTCCCGACAGGGCGGGAGGGCGGCCGTGGTCGAGTCCCGCGGCCACCTGAACCCGGGCGGGCCGGATGTCGCGCTGAGCCGGTTCCCGATCGGCCTCGACGAGCTCGTCCGGTGGGCCTGGGTCGCCCGGTGGGACGTGCCCGACGGCGCCACCCGGCCGCAGCGGGTGCTGCAGTACCCGGCGTTCAACCTGGTCACCGAACCGGCCGGGGCCTACCTGTACGGGCCGCGGACGGTGGTCGATGTCCGCGAGCTGACCGGCCGGTCCTGGGTGGCGGCGGTGCTGCTGCGGCCGGCCGCGACGCCGCTGCTCACCGCGACCCCGCCCGCCGCGCTCCGCGGCTCGTCCGAGCCGTTCCCCGGCGCGCCGGTCGCGGCGCTGACCGCCGCCGTGCACGACGCGACCGATCCGGACCGGTCGGTCGCTGCGGTGTTGCGCGACTGGCTCGCACCGGCCGCCGCCCGGGTCGGCGACGCGGGCCGGCTGGTGAACCGGGCCTGCGCGCTCGCCGAGGAACGAGCCGACGTCGTCCGCGCCGACCAGCTCGCCGACGAGCTCGGGATCGCCCCCCGCACCCTGGAGCGGCTGATCCGCGGGCACGTCGGGCTGACCCCGCTGTGGCTGATCGAGTGCCGCAGGCTGCAGCACGCGGCCGCCGCGCTGCGGCTCGACCCGGACACCGACCTGGCCGTGCTGGCCGCCGACCTCGGCTACGCCGACCAGGCGCACTTCACCCGCCGCTACCGCGCCGTGGCGGGGGAGACGCCGGGCGCGACCCGGCGCGCGGCCCGCGCCGGACGATGATCGGAAACGTTCCGCGGGACAACGCCGTCGTACTACTCTCCGTGCATGGCACGCCGGCCCGAGCCCGATCCGACGACCTGGTGGGAGCGCTACGGGCACCGGCTGGAAGGACCGCCCGTGACATCCCGCCCCCTCCCGCAGGCCGCAGCCCCGGTGCTGGACGAGGCCGACGTGCTGCGCCCGCGCGTCGAACGGCCGGGCACCGGCTGGCGGCGCGCCCTGCACGACCTCACCGGCGGCCGGCTGAGCCCCGGCCCCGGTGAGGCCGAGCTGCACCGGGCCGCGCTGCTCGCCCGGGTCCGGGGCCCGCTGCCCGGATCGCACCGGGTCGCGGTGATGTCGGTGAAGGGCGGCGTCGGCAAGACGACCGTCGCCGCCTGCCTCGGACTCACCCTGGCCGAGCACCGCGGCGACCGGGCCGTCGTGCTGGACGCCAATCCGGACGCCGGCACCCTGGCCGACCGGCTCACCGGCGACCCGCGGGTCACCGTCCGGGACCTGCTCGACGATCTCGACGGCGTCACCACCTGGACCGACGTCTCCCGCTACACCAGCCTCGCCGGACGGCTGCAGGTGTTGTCCTCGGAGCAGGACCCGGCGTCCGGCGAGGCCTTCCGCCGCGACGAGTACGAGCGGGTCTGCGACCTGCTCGGCCGCTACTTCAACGTCATCGTCACCGACTCCGGGACCGGTCTGGTGCACTCGGCGATGGAGGGCACGCTGGCCCGCGCCGACTCCGTGGTGGTGGTCGGCGCGCCGACCGTCGACGGCGCCGGGCGCGCCGGGCGGACGCTGGACTGGCTGACCGCGCACGGCCACCAGGCGCTGGCCCGGGACGCCGTCGTCGTGCTGTCGTGCGACCGGCAGAGCGCCGAGGTGGACACCGGCCGGATCGTCGAGCACTTCGCCGGCCGCGCCCGCGGGGTGGTGCAGGTGCCGCACGACCCGCACCTGGCCACCGGCGGGCGGATCGACCCGGCCCGGCTGCGCCCGGCGACCGCGGCGGCGTTCCTGGAGCTGGGTGCGCTGGTCGCGGACGCGTTCGACGCGCGGGTGCGCTGAGATCGTCCGCCGCGGCGGCGTACCCTGGTCCGGGACATGAGCACGCAGCGCACCCCCCGATCCAGGCCCGCCCGTCCCGACGACGACCCGTGGGTGGTCAGCACCCGCGAGCTGGCCCGCCGCCCCGGGACACAACGCACCGTCACGCGGACGGTCCCCGCGCCCTCGGGTGACGAGGCGATCGGGCTGGTCGGGGTGATCGCCGTCCCGGACGGATCGGACGTCGATCTCGACGTGTCGCTGGAGTCGGTCACCGAGGGCGTCTACGCCTCGGGGACGGCATCGGCCCGGCTGGAGGGCGAGTGCTCGCGCTGCCTGGACCCGCTGTCCGACGACGTCGTGGTCGCCTTCGGCGAGCTGTTCGCCTACCCGGCCTCGGTCACCGAGGAGACCACCGACGCCGACGAGATCCCGCGGCTGGTCGACGAGCGGATCGATCTCACCCAGACCGTGCGGGACGCGCTGGTCACCGACCTGCCGATGGCGCCGCTGTGCAGGCCCGACTGCCCCGGGCTGTGCGAGGGCTGCGGCGAGCGGTGGGCCGATCTCGCGCCCGATCACGGGCATGAGACACTGGATCCTCGTTGGGCGGCGCTCCGTGAGCGCCTGCCCTCCACCGAGTGAGCCGGTGCCCCTCGCGGGCCGGATCCCGGTGAGCAGACAGACTGAACGTCTCAGAACCGAGGAGTGTCATCATGGCCGTCCCCAAGCGCCGGATGTCGCGGTCCAACACGCGGGCTCGCCGGTCGCAGTGGAAGGCCACTGCACCGAACCTGGTCGCCTGCTCGAACCGCGCGTGCCGGGAGCCGAAGCTGCAGCACATCGCCTGCCCGACCTGCGGTCAGTACGACGGCCGGCAGGTCACCCGTCCGGCCTGACCCGCCTGAGGTGGGCGAGAAGAGCGTGACCGGTCCGGCGACGGACCGGTCTCCTCTGCTGTCCGCGCTCGGCGTGGAGCTGGACGAGGAGCTGCTGGTCCTCGCGCTCACGCACCGGTCGTACGCCTACGAGCACGGTGGGCTGCCGACCAACGAGCGCCTGGAGTTCCTCGGAGACTCGGTGCTGTCCATCGTGATCACCGAGCGGCTCTACCGGGACCACCCGGACCTGCCGGAGGGGCAGCTCGCGAAGCTGCGGGCCAGCGTCGTCAACATGCACGCGCTGGCCGGCGTCGCGGCCGCACTGCCCGCCCCGGACGGGCGCACCGGTATCGACGGCACCCGGCTGGGGCTCGGCGCGTACCTGTTCCTGGGCCGCGGCGAGGAGCTGACCGGCGGCCGGACGAAGGCCAGCATCCTGGCCGACGCCACCGAGGCACTGCTCGGCGCCGTCTACATCCAGCACGGACTGGAGCCCTCCCGGGAGCTGATCCACCGACTGTTCGACGACCTGCTGCGCAGCGCACCGCTGCTCGGCGCCGGTCTGGACTGGAAGACCAGCCTGCAGGAGCTGACCGCGGCCGGAGGGCACGGCGTGCCCGAGTACCGGATCGACGAGGAGGGCCCGGACCACCTGAAGGTGTTCACCGCGACGGCCGTCGTCGCCGGGCGGGACCTCGGGACCGGCGCCGGGCGCACGAAGAAGGAAGCCGAGCAGAAGGCGGCCGAGCTCGCCTGGCGGGCGCTGTCGGCGGAGCAGAGCTCCGGCTCGACGCTCTGACCGCGCGCCGTGCCCGAGCTGCCCGAGGTCGAGGTCGTCCGGCGCGGACTGGCCGATCACGTGCTGGACCGCCGGATCGCCGGCGTCGAGGTCCTGCACCCGCGGGCGGTCCGCAGGCACCCGACCGGCCCGGACGACTTCACCGGCCGGCTGGGCGGGCGCACCCTGCGCGCCGCCGCCCGGCGCGGGAAGTACCTCTGGCTGGAGCTGGACACGGGCGGACCCGGCGCCCCGGGGGACGGGGCGCTGCTCGCGCATCTCGGGATGAGCGGGCAGATGCTGGTCGCCGATCCCGGGCGGCCGGACGAGAAGCACCTGCGGGTGCGGATCCGGTTCGACGACGACGGCCCCGAGCTGCGGTTCGTCGACCAGCGCACGTTCGGCGGGCTGTCCGTGCACCCGTTGCGGCCGGCGCCGGGTGGCGGGCTCGTTCCGGAACCGGTCGCGCACATCGCCCGCGACCCGATGGACCCGGCGTTCTCCGCGGCCGACGCCGTCGCTGCGCTGCGCCGGCGCCGGACCGAGGTCAAGCGGGCGCTGCTGGACCAGACCGTGGTCTCCGGGATCGGTAACATCTACGCCGACGAGGCCCTCTGGCGGGCCCGGCTGCACGGGGCCCGGCCGACCGACCGGCTGACCCGCGCCCAGGGCCACTCCGTGCTCGACGCCGCGACGACCGTGATGACCGAGGCGCTCGCCCAGGGCGGGACGTCGTTCGACGCGCTCTACGTCAACGTCAACGGGGCGTCGGGGTACTTCGACCGTTCGCTGAACGTCTACGGCCGGACCGACCGGGCCTGTCGCCGGTGCGGCACGCCGATCCGGCGGGACCACTTCATGAACCGGTCGTCCTTCACCTGCCCGCGCTGCCAGCCCACGCCGCGGCCGCGCCGCACCCCCTGACGGCGGGCCGCCACCGGTGCGGACCGCGCCGCACCCTCTGCTCCGATGCCGCACCCCCAGCACGTCCCCGCACCTGCTCCACCGGGTGCGCGAACCCGCTGGGGGTGCGATTCGCGACAGAAGGGGTGCGGGCCCGGGTTGGGGGTGCCCCGGGTGCAACGCGCTCCACGCTACTGCGGATAACATAGTACTCTCCGTGCGGAAGGAAGGGGGGCGATGGACACCAGCCAGCTGTTGAAGGGCGTACTCGATCTCGCGGTCCTGGCCGTGCTCGAACGGGCCGACGGCTACGGCTACGAGGTCGTGCGCGCGTTGCGCGGCGCCGGCCTCACCGAGGTCGGCGACGCCTCGGTCTACGGCACGCTGCGCCGGCTCTACGGGGCCGGGCTGCTCACGTCCTACGTCGTGCCGAGCGAGGAGGGGCCGCACCGCAAGTACTACGCGATCAACGAGCCGGGCCGGGAACGGCTGCGGGAGACGACGGACCGGTGGCGGGCGTTCGCCACCACGATGGACGGGCTGGTGGGCGCGTGATGGCCGAGACGGACGACCCGACGACGCGGATCCCCGACGGGACCACCGCCGCCTACCTGGACGGCCTGCGGTCCGCCCTGGCCGATCTGCCGCCCGGCGAGGTCGAGGAGATCGTCGAGGACGCCCGCGGGCATCTCGCGGAGCTCGCCGCGGAGCTCGGCGAGGGTTACGACCGGGACGCGGTGCACGAGCGGCTCGGGACCCCCGCGGCGTACGCGGCCGAGCTGCGGGCCGCGGCCGGGTTCGGCACCGCACCGGAGCGGTCCCCGGCGCACCGGGGCCGTTGGTCGGCCCGGTTCGCGGTGACGGCGCTGGTGGTGGGCGTCCTGATCGCCGTCGTCGGCGGGCTGGTGGTCCCGTCCGGTGTGCTGGGGCTGATCGTCGGGCTGGTGGTGGCGCTGATCGGGCTGCTGCCGGTGCTCGGTGACGGCCCGCGGCTGCCCTCGGTCGCGGCCCTGGGTTCGGTGTCCGCGCTGAACCGCGGCCTGCGGCCCGGACCGGAGGGCGCGGGCTCCGCACCGGAACCGGCGGGCCGGGGCGGCCGGATCGACGTCCCGGTCCTGCTCGCCGGGCTGCAACCCGGCTGGTGGGTGCTGCGCGCGGTGCTCGCGGGCGGCACGCTCGCCTACCTGTTCGCCGGGCAGGGCCCGACCGCGCTGGTGACCGGCGCGGTGCTCGGACTGGTCGCGATCCCGCTGTCGTTCGCGCTGGGCGCCCGCACCCGGGCCGACCGGCGGCTGCTGTGGGCGGTCGTGCCGCTGAACGCGTTCGCCGCCGGGGTGCTGCTGGGCGCGGTGCACTCGCTCGCGTCGCCGCCGTGGGACGACGGCCAGGCGTCCTGGGTGCAGCCCGGCCTGCTCCGGGACGGGGAGCCGGTCACCGACGTCCGCCCGTTCGACGCGCAGGGCAACCCGCTGTCCGGGGTGTACCTGTTCGACCAGGAGGGCCGCCCGCTGGCCGTGCAGGCCGTCGGCTGCATCCCGGCCGAGCGGCCCGGCGGCGGGTTGCCGGCGGAGCCGGGCCCGTACCCGCGGGGCGACCGCACGCCCGATCCGGACACCGGCGAGTGCGTGGCCACCCCGCCGGAACCGCTGATCGTCACGATCCCGGGCGGTGCGCCCGCGCCAGCGGCACCGGAGCCGGGTCCCACCGGTTGACGGGCGGGGACCGGGGCCGGGCGCGCACGGGGGGTGCGCGCCCGGCCCACGGTCACAGCCAGCCGTTGCGCCGGAACATCGTGTACAGCACCAGCGCGAGCGCGAGCATCATACCGAACGCCATCGGATAGCCGAACGTCCAGCTCAGCTCGGGCATGAGCTCGAAGTTCATCCCGTAGATGCCGGCGATCAGGCTGGGCGCGAAGAGGATCGCCGCCCAGGACGACACCTTCTTCATCTGCTCGTTCTGCGCGAACCCGGCCTCGGTCAACCGGGTCATCTCCTCGTTCTGCCGCTGCGCGACGAGGGTGGCGTTGACGGTGAGGATGTTGCCCAGCAGGTCGCGGAAACCCTCCACCCGCTCCCGGACCCGGGTCGCGTGGTCGATCACGTCGCGCATCGCCCGGCGCAGCTCCAGATCGGGGCTCGGCCCGGACTTCGCGAACCGGCCGCGCAGCTCCCCGAAGATCTCCTGCAACGGCTCGACGGCCCGCTGGAACGCGATCACCTCGCGGGTCAGCTGGTAGATCCGCCGGGAGACCTGCGGGTCGCCCCGGAACACCTGCTCCTCGATCTGGTCGATGTCGTCCTGCAGGCCGTCGAGGACGGGGGCGTAGTCGTCGACCACCCGGTCCAGCACGGCGTAGAGCACCGCCATCGGGCCGTGCGCGAGCAGCTGCGGGTCGTTCTCCAGCCGCTCGCGGACCTCGCCCAGCTCCGGCTCGACGGCGTGCCGGACGGTGATCACGAAGTCCGGGCCGAGGAACAGGTGGACCTCGCCGATCTGCACGACCTCGTCGTGGTCGACGTAGCGGGCCGGGCGGAGCACCACGAACTCGGTGTCGCCGTAGCGCTCCATCTTCGGGCGCTGGTGGGCGTTCACGGTGTCCTCGACGGCCAGCGGGTGCAGGTCGAACTCCTTCGCGACCTCGCGGATCTCGTCCAGGTCCGGGCGGAGCATCCCGATCCAGCAGAAGCTGCCGGACGCGCCGTCGTGCTGGTCGCGGCGGCAGCGGTGCAGCTCGGCGAGCGCCCCGTCCACCGAGCCGGGTGCCGCGGCCCGCCTGCCGTCCACGTACACCGCGTTGTCGATCACCGACATGCTCCGCGACCTCCCGGACTCCCGGCCCGGTGCCCCCGGCCCCGCAGAGGGTAACGACTGGTTCCCCGCTACGACGGCCGCCGGGCGTGACCGGCGGCACGACGCCGTCAAGGAGGCGTCAACGCTGCCCGTCCGTGCCGTCAAACGACCGTCACGACCCGGCCGCGGCGGTACTCCCAGCACGCACGATCCCGCCCGGGGGCACCGGAGGATCCGGTTGCGGACCCTGAAGGGGGACCTGTGGCCGACGTGGCCTGGCTCGTGCTGACGGTGGTGTGCTTCGCCGTCCTCGTGCTCGCGTTGCACGGGCTGGAGAAGCTGTGATCGCCGACGTCGTGGCCGGGCTGGCCGCGCCGGCGCTGCTCGTCCACCTGGTGGTCGCGATGCTGTGCCCGGAGCGCCGGTGATGGCGGGGGTGGCCCAGGTCGCCGTCCTGGTGGCGTTGCTCGCGGTCAGCCTCCGCCCGCTCGGGGACCGGATGGCGCGGGTCTACACCGACACCCGGCACGGGCGCGTCGAACGCGTCGTCTACCGGCTCTGCCGGGTCGATCCCGGCTCCGGACAGCGCTGGAGCACCTACGCCGCCGGAGTGCTCGGCCTGTCCCTGGTCTCGGTGCTGCTGCTCTACCTGCTGCAGCGGGTGCAGCCGCTGCTTCCGCTGGGGTTCGGCCGCGGCACCGACGGCACCGGCACGGTCGCGCCCGCGATGGCGTTCAACACCGCGGTGTCGTTCGTGACGAACACGAACTGGCAGTCCTACGTGCCCGAGCAGGTGCTCGGGCACAGCGTGCAGATGCTCGGCCTGACGGTGCAGAACGTGCTGTCCGCCGCGGTCGGGATGGCGGTGGCGGTCGCGCTGGTGCGCGGCTTCACGGCCACCGGCGACGGCGACGGGCGGATCGGCAACGTCTGGGTGGACGTGACTCGCGGGACGGTCCGGATCCTGCTGCCGCTCGCCGCGATCGCGGCGGTCGCGCTGGTCGCGACCGGGGTGGTGCAGTCGCTGCGCTCCGGAGTCGGGGTGACGACGGTGGACGGTGCGACGCACGTGCTGCCGCTGGCGCCCGCGGCGTCGCAGGAGGCGGTGAAGCTGCTCGGCACGAACGGCGGCGGGATCTTCAACGCGAACTCGGCGCACCCGTTCGAGAACCCGGGCCCGCTGTCCAACCTGTTCCAGGTCTACCTGCTGCTGGTGATCCCGGTGGCGCTCACCCGCACGTTCGGCGTGCTGGTCGGACGGGCCCGCGAGGGCGTCGTGCTGCTGGCCGTCGCGGGCGGCCTGTGGCTGGTGTTCCTCGGCGCCGCGTGGCTCGCCGAGCTGCACCCGAACGGTCCGGCGGCGCTCGCCGCGGGGGGCGCGCTGGAGGGCAAGGAGGCCCGGTTCGGGATCGCCGGGTCGGTGCTGTTCGCGGTGTCCACCACCGGGACGTCGACGGGGGCGGTGAACGCCATGCACGACAGCATGACCGGCGCCGGCGGCGGGATCGTGCTGCTGAACGTCCTGCTCGGCGAGGTCGCGCCGGGCGGGGTCGGCGCCGGGCTCTACGGGATTCTGGTGATGGCGGTGGTCGCGGTGTTCCTGGCCGGGCAGATGGTCGGGCGCACCCCGGAGTACCTGGGCAAGAAACTCGGCCGCCGGGAGATCACCTGCGCCGCGGTGTCGGTGCTGGTGATGCCCGCGCTGGTGCTGCTGGGGACGGCGCTGACCCTCGCGCTGCCCGGCGTCGCCGCCGGCGCGGTGGACGACGCGGGCCCGCACGGCTTCACTGAGGTGCTCTACGCGTGGGCGTCGGTGGCGAACAACAACGGATCGGCGTTCGCCGGGCTCACCGCGACCGGCGACTTCCTGCAGGGCGGGCTCGGGGTGGCGATGCTGCTCGGCCGGTTCCTGCCGATCCTGGCGGTGCTCTGCCTGGCCGGGTCGCTGGCGATCCGGCCCCGGGTGCCCGCGGGCGCCGGGACACTGCCCACCGACGGGCCGCTGTTCGGCACGCTGCTCAGCGGGACGGTGCTGCTGGTGTCGGCGCTGACCTTCCTCCCGGCGCTCGCGCTCGGCCCGATCGCCGAGGCGCTGTCGTGAGCCGGCCCGAGGAGCCCCGGGCGGCCACGCCGGTGCCGGACGCCGCAGACGCCGCAGACGGTGCAGACGGCGCAGACGCCGTGACCGGCACGTGCGGCGCGCCCCTGACCGGCGAGACCGGCGCGACCGGCCCGTCGGTGACCGGCGCCGGCGCGGCGCGGCTGTGGCGGGCCGCCGCCGCGGAGGCGGTGCGCAAGCTCGACCCGCGGGTGCAGGCCCGCAACCCGGTCATGCTCGTGGTCTGGACCGGCGCGGTGCTGGTCACCGGGCTCGCGATCACCGAGCCGGGCGTGTTCGCGGCGCTCGTCGCGGCCTGGCTGTGGTTCACCGTGCTGTTCGCCAATCTCGCCGAGGCGGTCGCCGAGGGCCGCGGCCGGGCCCGGGCGGCGTCGCTGCGCGCCACCCGGCGGGACACCGTGGCGCGGCGGCTGCCCGGCGGCGCCGATCCCCGGTCCGGCGCCGGCGGCACCGCGGTCCCGGCCTCCGGGCTGCGGGTCGGGGACCTGGTCGTCGTCGAGGCGGGGGAGACGGTGCCCGGTGACGGCGACGTCGTGCACGGCGTCGCGTCGGTCGACGAGTCCGCGGTGACCGGCGAGTCCGCCCCGGTGATCCGGGAGGCCGGCGGCGACCGCAGCTCGGTCACCGGCGGCACCACCGTGCTGTCCGACCGGATCGTCGTCCGGATCACGACCCGGCCCGGCGAGACCGTCGTCGACCGGATGATCGCGCTGGTCGAAGGCGCCTCCCGGGCCCGCACGCCGAACGAGATCGCGCTCGGCGTGCTGCTGTCCGCGCTGACCGTCGTGCTGGTCCTCGCGGTCGCCTCGATCGCCCCGATGAGCGCGTACGCCGGCTCCCGGGTCCCGCTCGTGGTGCTCGTCGCGCTGCTGGTCTGCCTGATCCCGACGACGATCGGCGCGCTGCTGTCCGCGATCGGCATCGCCGGGATGGACCGGCTGGTCCGATGCGGTGTGCTCGCCACCTCGGGACGGGCGGTGGAGGCTGCGGGAGACGTCGACACCCTGCTGCTGGACAAGACCGGCACGGTGACCCACGGCAGCCGGCGGGCGACCGCGCTGCACCCGGTCGGCGGGACCGCGCCGGGCGAGCTGGCCGCCGCGGCCCGGCTGGCCAGCCTGGCCGATCCGACGCCGGAGGGGCGCAGCATCGTCGAGCTCTGCGCATCCGGGTACGGCCTGCCCGCCGGGGCCGACGCCGCGGAGGCGCTCGGGGCGACGGTGCCGTTCAGCGCCCGGACCCGGATGTCCGGGATCGACCTGGACGGCGTCGCGGTGCGCAAGGGCGCCGCCGGGGCGGTGCTGGAGTGGGCCTGGGGGGCTGCCGGCGACCGGGCCGAGGTGGACCGGCTGGTCGAGCAGGTCGCGGCCGGCGGCGGCACCCCGCTGCTGGTGGCGACCGCGCCCGACGGCGGCGCGATCGACCGCCGCGACGCCCGGCTGCTGGGCGTCGTCGAGCTGTCCGACGTCGTCAAAGCGGGGATCGCCGAGCGGTTCGCCGAGCTGCGCGCGATGGGCGTCCGCACCGTGATGGTGACCGGCGACAACCCGTCCACCGCCGCGGTGATCGCCGCCCGGGCCGGCGTCGACGAGCACCTGGCCGAGGCCACCCCGGAGGACAAGCTCGCGCTGATCCGCCGGGAGCAGTCCGGCGGACGGCTGGTCGCGATGACCGGCGACGGCACCAACGACGCCCCGGCGCTCGCCCAGGCCGACGTCGGCGTCGCCATGAACACCGGGACGGCGGCGGTGAAGGAGGCCGGGAACATGGTCGATCTCGGCTCGGACCCGGCCAAGCTCGTCGACATCGTCGAGATCGGCAAGCAGCTGCTGATCACCCGGGGCGCGCTGACCACCTTCTCGGTCGCCAGCGACCTGGCCAAGTACTTCGCGATCCTGCCGGCGATGTTCGCCGGGACGTACCCGGCGCTGGGGGCGCCCGACGTGATGGGGCTGGCCACGCCGCGGTCCGCGGTGCTCTCCGCAGTGGTGTTCAACGCGCTGGTGATCGTGGCGCTGATCCCGCTCGCGCTGCGCGGGGTGCGCTACCGGCCGTCGTCGGCGGCCGCGCTGCTGCGCCGCAACCTGCTCGTCTACGGGATCGGCGGGGTGCTCACGCCGTTCGCCGGCATCGCCCTGATCGATCTCGTCGTCCGCCTGGTCCCGGGGGTGTGAGGTGCTCGCCATCCTGCGCAGACAGGCCGCGGCCGGCCTACGGCTGCTGCTGGTCATGACGGTGCTGTGCGGTGTCGTCTATCCGCTCGGGATCTGGGCGGTCGCCCGGCTGCCCGGCCTCGCGGGCGCCGCCGAGGGGTCCCTGCTGACCGGCGCCGCCGGGCCCGCGGGCTCGTCGTTGATCGGGATCGACCCGGTCGCCGCGGATCCGGCCGCCGATCCGTGGTTCCACACCCGGCCCTCCGCGTCGTCCGCGGACGTGCTCGGCCCGGCCGACCCGGGCACCTCGGGCGGGTCCGACGCGGGCGGCGCCGATCCGGAGCTGCTGACCGCGGTGACCCTGCGCCGGGAGCTGATCGCGGCCCGGGAGGGGACCCGGCCGGCGGCGGTCCCGGTGGACGCGGTGACGGCGTCGGCGTCCGGCCTGGACCCGCACATCAGCCCCGGCTACGCGGCGCTGCAGGCGCCCCGGGTCGTCCGGGTCACCGGGCTGCCGCCCGCACTGGTGGCGGAGCTGGTCGCCGGCGCCACCGACGGCCCTACGTTCGGGATGCTCGGCGAGCCGCGGGTGAACGTTCCCGACCTGAACGCCGCTGTTCGGGAGGCCACCGTGCTGAACGCCACCGTGCTGAACGCCACCGTGCTGAACGCCACCGTGCTGAACGCCACCGTGCGCGGGGCCGCCGGGACCGGGGATTCCGCGGGGGTGGCGCCGATCGCCAGAATGGTCCGGTGAACAGGGGTGAGCTGCGGATCCACCTCGGTGCGGCGCCCGGGGTCGGCAAGACCTTCGCCATGCTCGCCGAGGCGCACCGGCGGCGCGACCGGGGCACCGACGTCGTCGTCGGGGTCGTCGAGGCGCACGGCCGGGAACGGACCGCCGCCCTGCTGGAGGGCCTGGAGGTGCTGCCCCGCCGGCGCGTCGAGCACGCCGGGACGGTGCTCGCCGAGCTCGACCTGGACGCGGTGCTCGCCCGCAGGCCGCAGGTGGTGCTGGTCGACGAGCTGGCGCACACCAACGCCCCGGGCTCGCGGCACGCCAAGCGCTGGCAGGACGTCGAGATCCTGCTCGACGCCGGCATCGACGTGCTGTCCACGGTGAACGTGCAGCACCTGGAGTCGCTCGGCGACGTCGTGCACACGATCACCGGGGCCCGGCAGCGGGAGACAGTGCCGGACGAGGTGGTCCGCCGGGCCGGCCAGCTGGAGCTGGTCGACATCACCCCGGAGGCGCTGCGCCGGCGGCTGGCGCACGGCAACGTCTACCCGGCCGCCCAGGTCGACGCGGCGCTGGCGCACTACTTCCGGCTGCCGAACCTGATCGCGCTGCGCGAGCTCGCGCTGCGCTGGGTCGCCGACGAGGTGGACGTCGCGCTGCGCAGGCACCGGGCCCAGGAGAAGGTCACCGACGTCTGGGAGACCCGGGAGCGGGTCGTCGTCGCGCTCACCGGTGGACCGGAGTCGGAGACGGTACTGCGCCGCGCGGCGCGGATCGCGAAACGGGCCGGCCCGGCCGACCTGCACGCGGTGCACGTGCTGCGCGGCGACGGCCTGGCCCCGGCGACACCGGCGTCGGTGGACCGGCTCCGCACGCTCGCCGCGGACGTCGGCGCCACCTTCCACACCGCCGTCGGTGACGGCGGCGCGGACTCGGTCCTTGGCGCGCTGCTCGACTTCGTGCGCGGCGTGAATGCCACCCAACTGGTGCTCGGGACGTCCCGGCGGACCCGGCTGGCCCGGCTGTTCGACCCGGGGATCGCGGCCCGGGTGGTGCAGGAGTCCGGGCCGATCGACGTGCACATGGTCACCCACGACGCGGCGGGCCGGGCGCTGCGGCTGCCCGTCCCGCGCGGCGCGCTGCCGCCGTACCGGGCGGCGGCCGGCTGGCTGCTGGCTCTGCTCGGGCCCTGCGTGGTGACCGTCGCCGGGCTGCTGGTGGTGGTGGACCGGATCGACGTGACCACCGACGCGATGCTCTACCTGCTGGCGACCGTGCTCGCCGCGCTGGTCGGCGGTCTCGGCCCGGCGCTGCTGGCCGCGGTGCTCGGCGGGGTGCTGCTGAGCTGGTTCCACTACCTGCCGCTGTATTCCCTGGCGATGGAGAGCATCGGCAACGTGGTGAGCATCGTGACCATGCTGCTGGTCGGGGTGCTGGTCGCGCTGGTGGTGGACCGGGCGGCCCGGCGCGCCGAGCAGGCCGCGCGGGCCCGGGCCGAGGCGGCGCTGCTCGCCTCGTTCGCGCGGACCGTGCTGACCGGCGACGAGCCACTGCCCCGGCTGCTGACCCAGGTCCGGGAGGTGTTCGGGCTCCGGGGCACGGCGCTGCTGGAACGCGGGCCGGACCTGTTCTGGTCCGCCGTCGCGGTGTCCGGCCCGGACGAGTGCGCGCGCCCGGAGCTGGCCGACGTCGACGTCGTCGTCGAGGAGGGACTGCACCTCGTCGGCACCGGGCGCGCACTGCCCGCCTCGGACCGGCGGCTGCTGGAGACCGTCGGTGGGCAGGCGCTGCTGGCGCTGCGCGGCGAGCGGGCCGCGGCCGGTGCGGCCGCCGCCGAGCGCCGGGCGGCGGTCAACGAGACCCGCGGCGCGCTGCTGTCGGCCGTCGGGCACGATCTGCGCAGCCCGCTGACCTCGATCAAGGCGGCCACCGGGAGCCTGCGGGACCCGTCGCTGCCGCTCTCGTCCGCCGACCGGGCCGAGCTGCTCGCGACCGTCGAGGAGTCCGCCGACCGGCTGACCGGGTTGGTGGAGAACCTGCTGGACTCCTCCCGGCTCGCCGCCGGTGCGGTGACCCCGCTGCTCGCCCCGGTCGGCTACGGCGAGGTGGCGGCCACCGCGCTGCTCGGTGTCGAGTGCGCAGAGCGGGTGCAGATCGAGTTCTGCGAGGACGTCCCGGACGTGCTCGCCGATGCGGGACTGCTGGAACGGGTGGTGGCCAACGTGATCGACAACGCGGTACGGCACGGCGGCGCGCCGGGACCGGATCCCGACGTGGTGCTGCGGGCCAGCGCGCACGCCGACCGGGTGGAGCTGCGGGTGGTCGATCGCGGCCCGGGCGTCCCGCACCGCCGGTGGGACGACCTGTTCGCCGCGTTCCAGCGGCTCGGCGACCGGGACGCGGCCGCCGGGCTCGGGCTCGGGCTGTCGGTGGCCCGCGGGCTGACCGCCGCGATGCACGGCGAGCTGACCGCGGAGGACACCCCCGGCGGCGGGCTCACCGTCGTCGTCTCGCTGCCGGTGGCGCCGGCCGGGGCACGCCGGTGAGCGGGCGCGGCACCCGGGTGCTGGTCGTCGACGACGACCCGCAGATCCTGCGTGCGCTGCGGATCAACCTGACCGCGCACGGCTACTCGGTGACCGTCGCCGCGGACGGTTCGGCCGCGCTGCGGGCGGCCGCGGACGGCCATCCGGACGTCGTCGTCCTCGATCTCGGGCTGCCCGACCTGGACGGCACCGAGGTGATCGCCGGACTGCGCGGCTGGAGCACGATCCCGATCCTGGTGCTGTCGGCCCGTGCCGACTCCTCGGACAAGGTCCGTGCGCTCGACGCCGGGGCGGACGACTACGTGACCAAGCCGTTCGGGATGGCGGAGCTGCTGGCCCGGCTGCGGGCCGCGGTCCGGCGGGCGGCGGTGTCCGCGGTCGACGGGGAGGCCGTCGTCACCACCGACGACTTCACGGTCGACCTGGCGGCGAAGACCGTGGTGCGGACGGGCGGCGACGAGGTGCACCTGACGCCCACCGAGTGGGGGATCCTGGAGCTGCTGGTGCGGCACCGCGGCAAGCTGGTCGGCCAGCGGCAGGTGCTGCACGAGGTGTGGGGCCCGAGATACGACACCGAGACCCACTACCTGCGGGTCTACCTGGCCCAGTTGCGGCGCAAGCTCGAACCGGTGCCGGCCCGCCCGCGGTACCTGATCACCGAGGCCGGGATGGGCTACCGGTTCGATGGCTGAGCGGCCGGCTCAGCGCCCGAAGTTCTGGGTCCAGTAGCCGCCGGCCAGGCCGACGCCGATCGTGGACAGCGAGCAGTCGAGGATGTTCTTGCGGTGTCCCGGCGAGGCCATCCAGTCCGCGACGACGGTGGCCGCGTCCGGCTGCCCGGCCGCGATGTTCTCCGCACCGGGGGAGGGGTAGCCGGCCGCCGTCATCCGATCGGCGAAGTCCCGGCCGTCCCGGCTGTCGTGCGAGAAGTAGCCGTTCGCGGCCATGTCCTCGCTGTGCCCCTGGGCGGCCGCGTTGATCCGCGGGTCCACCCGCAGCGCGCTGCAGCCCGCGGCCGCCCGCTCCACGTTGGTGAGCTCCACGACCAGCGCGAGCTGCCCGGTGAGCCCGGCCGCGGCCGGCACCGGGCGACCGGCGTCGCCCGCGGCGGCCCGGCCCGCGTCCGCCCCGGGGCGCGCGGCGGCCGTGTTCCCTGCGCCCGCTGCGGCGGCTGCTGCGGCGTCGGCCGTGGTCCGGGCTGTCGCGGCGGCGGCCGCGGCCCTGGCCGGGGCACCCGGATCGGCAGGAGTGGTGGCGAAGGCGTCCCGGGCGGCCCACGCGGCGTCCAGCGCCGGCGGCGGCGCCGGGTCCGCCGGGGCCGGTCCGGCCGTGGGCAGCGCGGCCGATGCCGCGCCGACCGGGCGCAGCGGGACGGTCTCCTCGACCGGGCCCACCGGTCCGGGCAGCCACGTACCCAGCGGGGTGAGTGGCGCCGTCATGGCCAGCACGGCACCCGCACCGACGCCGCCGAGCATGGCTCTGGTGGCGCGCGGTGTACGTGATCTTGCCACGGTCGGGTAACGTACCAGCACTGTGAGTAGCAGCACGGATTCGGCCGTTCGGCTCATCGCATGGATCCAGGGAGATGTACAGGGGGTCGGTTTCCGCTGGTGGACCCGCGCCCGCGCACTGGAGCTCGGACTCGTCGGGCAGGCCCGCAACCTGCGCGACGGGCGGGTCGCGGTGACCGCGGAGGGTGACCGGGGGGCCTGCGGGCAGCTGCTGGACCTGCTTCGCGGACCGGACACCCCGGGCCGGGTGACCGCGGTGGCCGAGCAGTGGGGCGAGCCGGCAGGCGCGTTCGAGGGCTTCACCGAGGCCTGAGCAGGGCACCGGGCGTCACGGCTGGGAGATCACCGACGAGTTCCTGTCGGTACCGGGGTCTACAACGGTGCACACCGACCCGAAGGAGCCCGCCATGGCCGTCTCGATGAACCCGTACCTGCACTTCGACAACGCCTCCCGGCAGGCGATGGAGTTCTACCGCTCGGTGTTCGGCGGTGAGCTCAGCATCATGACCTTCGGCGACATGGGCTCCGAGGGGCCGGTGCCGCCGCCGGACGGGGTGATGCACGCCTACCTGCAGACACCGGACGGCTTCGCGCTGATGGCGTCCGACGGCGACCCGGAGCGGCCGGTCGGGGCCGATCCGGCGGGCGTCTCGATCAGCATCTCGGGCGACGACATCGGCCGGCTGGAGGGCTGGTTCGCCGCGCTCGCCGACGGCGGCGTCGTCGACGTGCCGTTCGAGAAGCAGATGTGGGGTGACGTGTTCGGTCAGGTCACCGACCGGTTCGGGGTGCGCTGGCTGGTGAACGCGACGGTGCCGGCGGCCTGACCGGCGCCGGGCGGGTCGTCCCGTGCGGGCGCCCCGCCCCCGGTAACCTGGCGGCTTCCCCCGCAGCTGGAGTCCGCACCCGTGCACCTGAAGACGCTGACGATGAAGGGCTTCAAGTCCTTCGCCTCGGCCACCACGCTGCGTCTGGAGCCGGGGATCACCTGCGTGGTCGGGCCCAACGGCTCGGGCAAGTCCAACGTGGTGGACGCGATCAGCTGGGTGCTCGGCGAGCAGGGCGCCAAGGCGCTGCGCGGCGGCAAGATGGAGGACGTCATCTTCGCCGGCACCTCCGGCCGGTCGCCGCTGGGCCGTGCCGAGGTCACCCTGACGATCGACAACAGCGACGGCGCGCTGCCGATCGACTACTCCGAGGTCTCGGTGACCCGCCGGATGTTCCGCGACGGCGCCGGCGAGTACGAGATCAACGGCTCCCGCGCCCGGCTGCTGGACGTCCAGGAGCTGCTGTCCGACTCCGGCATCGGCCGGGAGATGCACGTGATCGTCGGGCAGGGCCAGCTGGACGGCGTGCTGCAGTCCAAGCCGGAGGACCGGCGGGCCTACATCGAGGAGGCGGCCGGCGTCCTCAAGCACCGCAAGCGCAAGGAGAAGGCGCTGCGGAAGCTGGACGCGATGCAGGCCAACCTGACCCGGCTCACCGACCTCACCGCCGAGCTGCGCCGCCAGCTCAAGCCGCTGGGCAGGCAGGCCGAGATCGCGCGCCGGGCCCAGTCGGTGCAGACCGAGCTGCGGGACGCCCGGCTCCGGCTGGCCGCCGACGACGTCGTCACCCTGCAGGGCGAGGTCGCCCGCGAGGAGGCCGGCCAGGAACAGGCCCGGCGGCGCCGCGCCGAGGTCGAGGGGCAGCTCGCCGAGGCCCGGGAGAGCGAACAGGCGCTCGCCGCCGCCCTCGCCGAGGACGCGCCGCGGCTCGCCGCCGCCCAGGACACCTGGTATCAGCTGTCCGCGCTGGCCGAGCGGTTGCGCGGGACGGTCCGGCTGGCCCAGGAACGGGTCCGGCACCTCACCTCGTCGGAGGCCGCCGAGCGCACCCCCGGCCGGGATCCGGACGAGACCGAGGCCGAGGCGGACGCGATCGCCGAGCAGGAGGAGGAGCTGCTCGCCGCGGTCGCCGAGGCCCGGCGCCGGCTCGACGAGGTGGTCGAGGAGAAGGCCGAGCGGGAGCGTACCCTCGCCGCCGCGGAGCGCGAGCACCGGGCGGCGGTCCGTGCGCTCGCCGACCGGCGGGCCGGCATCGCGACCCTGGCCGGCAAGGCCGACGCGCTGCGCTCCGGGGCGGCGGCGACCGCCGAGGAGATCGAGCGGCTGTCGGAGGCGCTCACCGAGGCGGCCGCCCGGACCGAGCAGGCGCGGGCCGAGCTGGAGTCGGCCCGGGAGTCGCTGGGCGTCGGATCCGGTGATGGGGCCGGCGACGGGGACGGGGACGCGCTCGCCGTCCGGGTCGAGCAGGCCGAGGCCGCACACCGGGCGGCCGCCGAGCGGGTCGCCGAGCTGGTCCGCGCCGAGCGGGTCGCCGAGCAGCGCCGGGCGCACTGGCGGGCCCGGGTGGACGCGCTCGGCGTCGGCCTGGTCCGCCGGGACGGCACCGGGGCGCTGCTGGACTCCGAGCCGGACGGGCTGCTGGGCGCGGTCGCCGAGCTCGTCGTGGTCGATCCGGCGGGGCGGGCCGCGGTGGCGGCCGCGCTCGGCGAGGTCGCCGAGGGCGTCGCGGTCGCGTCGCTGCGGTCGGCGGCCGCGGCACTGCGCGCGCTGCGCGCCGGGGACTCCGGCCGGGCCGCGCTGCTGGTCGGTGGCGACGGCGCCACCGGCGGGCCGCCGGTCCCGGTCGCCGCCCCGGCGGGCGAGCCGCCGGCGGGCCGGTGGGCGGCCGGGTTCGTCACCGCGCCGCCCGCGCTCGGCGCGGCGCTCGCCGCACTGCTGCACGACGTCGTGGTGGTCGACGACCTGGACGCCGCGGCGGCCGTGCTGACCGCCCGCCCCGGGCTGACCGTCGTCACCACCGACGGCGACCTGTTGACCGCGCACGCCGCCCGCGGTGGCGCCGGTGCGGGGGAGGGCGCGTTGCAGCTGCAGGCCGCGGTGGACGACGCGATCGCCGAGCGGGACCGGGTGGACGCCGAGCTGGAGTCGCTGCGGCCGACCTGCGAGGGCGCCCGGGCCGAGGAGCGGGCCCGGGCCGATGACCTGGAGCAGGCCAGGGCCGCGGTCACCGAGGCGGAGAAGCGGCGCTCCGCCGCCGCCGCCCAGCTCGGCCGGCTGGAGCAGGTCGTCACCTCGGCCGGTGCGGAGGCGCAGCGGCTGCGCGAGCGGCGCGACACCGTGGAGGCCCGCCGCTCCGAGTCGCTGATCGAGCTGGAGGCCGCCGAGCACCAGCTCTCGATCGCCGAGGACGTCCCGGTCGACGACGAGCCGGACACCGAGCTGCGCGACGAGGCCGCCGAGCGGGTCGAGGAGGTCCGCTCCGAGGAGGTCGAGTGCCGGCTGGCGCTGCGCACCGCGGAGGAGCGGGCCCGGGCGATCGCCGGCCGGGCCGAGTCGCTGCGCCGGCAGGCGCAGTCCGAGCGCCAGGCCAGGGCCCGGGCCGCGGCGGCCGCGCAGGAGCGGGAACGGGCCGGCGCGATCGCCCGGCTGGTCGTCGACGCGGGGGAGACGGCGGTCGCCCGGATCGAGCTCTCGCTCGCCGCCGCGGCCGCGGAGCGCGACGAGATCCAGGCCGCCCGGGCCGACCGGGACCGCGCCCACCGCGAGGCCCGGGACGCGACCACCCGGCTGACCGCGCTGCTGGAGAAGCTGACCGACGCCGTGCACCGCGACGAGATGGTGCGCCAGCAGACCCGGATGCGGCTCGAGCAGCTCACCGAGCGGGTCCTCGCCGAACACGGCATCGGCATCGACGACCTGGTCGCCGAGTACGGGCCGGACGTGCCGGTCCCGGCGTCGGAAGCGGAGACCGCCGAGTACGAGGCCGCCCGCGAGCGCGGCGAGCAGGTGTCGGCGCCGCCGCCGGTGCCGTTCGACCGGGCCACCCAGGAGCGCAGGCTCAAGCGTGCCGAGAAGGACCTCACCCAGCTGGGCAAGGTCAATCCGCTGGCGCTGGAGGAGTTCGCCGCGCTCGAGGAGCGCTACCGGTTCCTGTCCACCCAGCTCGAGGATCTCAAGAACACCCGCCGCGACCTGCTCACCGTGGTCCGCGAGGTGGACGACAAGATCCTCCAGGTCTTCACCACCGCCTACCACGACGTGGCCAGGGAGTTCGAGACCGTCTTCGCGACGCTGTTCCCCGGCGGCGACGGCCGGCTCGTCCTGACCGATCCCGAGGACATGCTGACCACCGGCATCGAGGTCGAGGCCCGGCCGCCCGGCAAGAAGGTGAAGCGGCTGTCGCTGCTCTCCGGCGGCGAGCGGTCGCTGACCGCGATGGCGCTGCTGGTCGCGATCTTCCGGGCGCGGCCGTCGCCGTTCTACGTGCTCGACGAGATCGAGGCGGCCCTCGACGACGTCAACCTCCGGCGGCTCATCTCGCTGCTGGAGGAGCTGCGCTCGGCCAGCCAGCTGATCGTCATCACCCACCAGAAGCCGACCATGGAGGTCGCCGACGCGCTGTACGGCGTGTCCATGCGCGGCGACGGCATCACCCAGGTCATCTCGCAGCGGCTGCGGCCCGCCTCCTGACGTCCGGCCCGCGCCGCGTCCCGGTGTCGCGCGCGGCCGGGCACCCGGGCGTGGCAGGGTTGTGCGGGTGACCACGCAGACCATCTGGATCGTCGTCGCGGTCGTCGTCGCCGTGCTGCTCGTCGCCGTCCTCGCCGGGGTGCTGATCGCCCGGCGGCGGCGGATCAGTCTGCGCTCCGACGACGAGTCGACACCCGAGCTCGACACCGACCGGCAACCCCCGCGCGGCGGCAGCTACCAGGCCGGCGGCGGGTTCGACTTCGCCTCGGGGACGGCCACGGCCCCCGAGCGCCCCGGCGCCGGATCCGAGGGCGCGGCTCCGGACTCGCCCCCGGGCACCGACCCGGCCCCCGGCTCGCGTCCGGCCTCCGATGCCGCGACCGGCACGGCCGGCACCGGTACGGCCACCGGCACGGCCGCCGGCACCGGCACGGCCGCCGGCACTGCCACTGGCGCTGCCACCGGATCCGGCACCGACTCCGGCTCGGGCACCGATTCCGGCGCCGGTACGGCTGTCGACGAGGGCCCGACCGCCGACGAGGTGCGCACGCCGCCCGGCGGCACGCCGGTCGTCGGTGGCGCGACCGAGGCCCGGACGCCACCCGGGGGCATCCCGGTGAGCACCGCGCCGCCGGTCACCTCCCGCCGGTCGCCGAGCGGCCCGACCGTCCGGACCGAGCCCACCCCGGCAGCTCCGGCGGACCGGGGCAGCGGCGCCCCCGGCGAGAGCCGGGTCATCGACACCGCCGAGGCCAGCAAGGACCCGGAGACGCGGCAGCTCGCCCGCCCGGACGCCGCGCCCGGCGGTCCGGCCGCGGACGCGGGGGCCACCGAGCAGCTCCCGGCACCCGACGGGGCGGCCACCCGGCAGCTCCCCACGTCCGGCGGGGCGGCGACCGAGCAGCTCCCGGCGCCCGGGACCGCGCCGCCCGCGCCGCCCGCGCCCACTGGGCAAACGGCGCCGACCGCGCGGACCGAGCCGACCGCGCGGACCGAGCCGACCGAGCCGACCGCGCGGACCGAGCCGACCGAGCCGACCGAGCCGGCCGCCCCCACCACCCCCACCGAGGACATCGCCCCCGCCGAGGGCCGGATCGGCCGCCTGCGCGGCAGGCTGTCGCGTTCCCGGTCCGGGCTCGGCCAGAGCCTGCTCGGCCTGCTCGGCGCGGGCGACCTCGACGACGAGTCCTGGGAGGACGTCGAGGCCACCCTGCTCCAGGCCGATCTCGGCCCGGAGATGACCGCGGAGATCACCGAGCGGCTGCGCGAGCAGCTCGCCGCCCGCGGCGTGCGCACCGCCGAGCAGGTCCGCCAGACCCTGCACGACGTGCTGGTCGAGGCGCTCGACACCGGCCAGAACCGGTCGGTGCACGCGCTGCCGCACGACGGCCGCCCGGCGGTGCTGCTCGTCGTCGGCGTGAACGGCACCGGCAAGACCACCACCACCGGAAAGCTCGCCCGGGTACTCGTCGCCGGCGGCCGCCGGGTCACCCTCGGCGCCGCGGACACGTTCCGCGCGGCCGCGGCCGAGCAGTTGGTCACCTGGGGCGAACGCTCCGGGGCCGGGGTCGTGCGTGGCCCCGAGGGCGCCGATCCGGCGTCGGTGGCGTTCGAGGCGGTCAAGCGCGGCACCGACGACGCCGTCGACGCCGTCCTGCTCGACACCGCGGGCCGGCTGCACACCAAGACCGGCCTGATGGACGAGCTGGGCAAGGTCAAGCGGGTGGTGGAGAAGCAGGCCCGGGTCGACGAGGTGCTGCTCGTGCTCGACGCCACCACCGGCCAGAACGGGCTCACCCAGGCCCGGGTGTTCGGCGAGGTCGTCGACGTCACCGGGATCGCGCTCACCAAGCTCGACGGGACGGCCAAGGGCGGCATCGTGTTCCGGGTGCAGCGTGAGCTCGGCGTCCCGGTGAAGCTGGTCGGTCTCGGCGAGGGGCCGGACGACCTGGCCCCGTTCGAGCCGAAGGCGTTCGTCGACGCGTTGCTCAACTGAGCGCGAGGCTCCGTCACGGAGGAACCCGCTACTCCGTGCGGAGCCTCACAAACTGGACCTTTCGGATGACATTACGGCCCCGGGATCCAGTTGCGTAACCGAAGCGTCATGAGCCCGGCGGCTCTGTTAACGCATGCGAAACGCACGAGGATCGACGGCGAAACACGACCTGACCATGCTTCCCGCCCAGTCAGACATGACAGACCTGGGAGGGTTAACCAGTGGAAGGTCTCAACAGCGGCGATACCGCGTGGATCTTGACGTGTGCCGCGTTCGTGATGCTCATGACGCCGGGCCTGGCGTTGTTCTACGGCGGTCAGGCCGGCTCGAAGAGCGTCCTGAACATGATGATGATGGTGTTCAGCGCGCTGGGTCTGGTCGGCGTCCTCTGGGTGCTGTACGGCTACTCGCTGGTGTTCGGCGCCGACATCGGCGGTGGGCTCCTCGGTAACCCGACGACCTACTTCGGTCTCACCTCCATCCTGGAGAACGACGAGGCCTCCGAGGTGGTTCCGCAGCTCGCTGTGGTCGGCTTCCAGGCGATGTTCGCGATCCTCACCACCGCACTGATCGCCGGTGCGGCGGCGGACCGGATGAAGTTCGGCTCCTGGCTGCTGTTCTCGGGTCTGTGGGCCACGCTGGTCTACTTCCCGGTCGCACACTGGGTCTTCGACCTCGACCAGGGCTGGATCGCCACCAGCCTCGGCGCGCTGGACTTCGCCGGTGGTACCGCGGTCCACATCAACGCCGGTGTCGCCGCCCTGGTGCTCTGCATCATCATGGGCAAGCGCCGCAGCTGGCCGCGCGAGGCCGCCCGCCCGCACAACCTGACGCTGGTCATGCTCGGTGCCGGCATGCTGTGGTTCGGCTGGTTCGGCTTCAACGCCGGTTCGTCCGGTGCCGCTGACTGGGCCGCCGCGTTCGCCTTCACCAACACCGTTGCCGCGACGGCCGCCGCCATTCTGGGCTGGCTGCTCGTCGAGAAGCTGCGCTACGGCAAGGCCACCTCGCTGGGTGCCGCGTCCGGCATCGTGGCCGGTCTGGTCGCCATCACCCCGGCCGCCGCCGCGATCTCCCCGGTCGGCGCGCTGATCGTCGGTGCGATCGCCGGTGCGCTGAGCGCCTACGCGGTCGGCCTCAAGTACAAGCTGGGCTACGACGACTCGTTCGACGTCGTCGGCGTCCACTTCGTCGCCGGCCTCTGGGGCACCCTGGCCATCGGCTTCTTCGGCACCGCGGTGGCGCCGGACGAGACCAACGGTCTGTTCTACGGCGGCGGCGTGACGCAGCTGGGCATCCAGGCGGTCGCCGCGCTGGCGACCATCGTCTACTGCGCCATCGTCACAACGATCATCGTCTACATCGTCAAGTTCACGATCGGCCTGCGGGTCGAGGACGAGGCGGAGCAGGCCGGTATCGACGAGGCCGAGCACGCCGAGACCGGCTACGAGCTGTCCGGCCTGCGTGGCGGCGCCGGCCTCGGCTCTGCCCCGAAGCCCCCCGCCTCGGCCCAGCCGACCACCCCGGCGAAGCAGGAGGCCTGACCCATGAAGCTCGTGACAGCAATCGTCAAGCCGTTCGTCCTCGAGGACGTCAAGGGTGCGCTCGAGCAGATCGGCGTGCTGGGGCTGACGATCAGCGAGGTCCAGGGCTACGGCCGGCAGAAGGGCCACACCGAGGTCTACCGGGGCGCCGAGTACTCGGTCGATTTCGTGCCCAAGGTCCGGGTCGAGGTCGTCGTGGACGACGCCCTGCTGGACAAGGTCGTGGACGCGGTCGTCGAGGCAGCCCGCACCGGGAAGATCGGTGACGGGAAGGTCTGGGTGACGGCCGTCGAGACCGTCGTCCGGGTCCGCACCGGCGAGCGCGGAACCGACGCGATCTGAGCTCGGATATCAGCGGGCGGGCCCGTCGCATCCCCACGGGGCTGCGGCGGGCCCGTCCGCCGTCCGGGCTCGAACCGGACATACCGGCGCCATCGAGGCGACCGGGGGCCGAACGAGCAGAAAGCGGGTGGCGCGGGGAGATGACGGTCCTCGGGTCGGGTGAGGCGGCGGACCTGGTCAAGGCGAAGTCGGTCCTCCTGGAGTCCAACGGCCGGCACCACCACGGTCCGGAGGCGTTGCGGGCCGCGCTGGTCGACCTGCACGACTTCTGGCTCGCGTCGCGCTGCGCGACGCTGGGCATCGGCGGAGAGGGAGGCGGGGTCGCCCTGGTGGCCGTCGGCGCGCTGGGCCGCCGCGACCTGTGTCCGTACTCCGATCTCGACCTGGTCCTGCTGCACGACGGGCGCAAGGGCATCGACCCCCTTGCCGAACAGCTCTGGTACCCGCTGTGGGACGCCGGCATCGGGCTGGACCACTCGGTCCGCACCCCCGGCCAGGCCGTCCAGGTCGCGACCACCGACCTGCGCGCCGCGCTCGGGCTGCTGGAGGCGCGGCACATCGCCGGCGACGGCGCCCTGTCGGGCAAGGTCCGGGACGCCGTCCGGCAGGCCTGGCGGGCGGGCATCCGGAGCCGGTTCGACGAGATCGTGGAGACCACCACCGAGCGCTGGCGGCGCAACGGCGACGTCGCGCACCGGATCGAACCGGACCTCAAGAGCGGTCACGGCGGGCTGCGCGACATCCAGCTGGTCGACGCGCTCGCGACCGCCCAGCTGGTCGACCGGCCGTCCACCGAGGTGGTGGAGGCCAGGACGCTGCTGCTGAATGTGCGCACCGAGCTGCACCGGCTCTCCGGCCGCTCCCGTGACGTGCTGCGCGCCCAGGACGCCGACGAGATCGCGGCGAGCGTCGGCTTCACCGACGTCGGCGACCGCTTCGACCTGGCCAGGGCCCTGTCCGGCGCGGCGCGGGCGGTCGCCTTCAGCGCGGAGGTCGGCCTGCGCCAGGCGCGCAACGCGCTGCCCCGCCGCGGACTGGCCGCGCTGCGCCGGGCGCCCGTGCGGCGCCCGCTGGACTCCGGCGTCGTCGAGCACGGCGGTGAGGTCGGCCTGGCCCGTGACGCCTCGGCGGCGAAGGACCCGGCCCTGGTGCTGCGGGTCGCCGCCACCGCGGCCCGCACCGGACTGCCGATCTCGGCCGGCACCCTGACCCGGCTCGCCGACACCGCCCCCGAGCTGCGAACACCGTGGCCGCGGGCGGCGCTGGCGGAGCTGCTCGCGCTGCTCGGCACCGGCCAGGCGATCGTCGACGTGATCGAGTCGCTGGACCGGACCGGGCTGTGGGGCCGGCTGTTCCCCGAGTGGGGTGCGGTGCGCGACCTGCCCCCGCGGGACCGCATGCACGTGTGGACGGTCGACCGGCACCTGGTCGAGGTCTCCGCGCAGGCCGCCCGGCTGACCACCCGGGTGTCCCGGCCGGACCTGCTGCTGGTCGGCGCGCTGCTGCACGACATCGGCAAGGGCCGCGGCGGCGACCACTCGGTGGTGGGGGAGTCCCTGGTCCGCCAGATCGGCGACCGGCTCGGGATGCGCGAGTCCGATGTCGAGATGCTCGCCGCGATGGTCCGCCACCACCTGCTGCTCCCGCACACCGCCACCCGTCGTGACCCGGAGGACCCGGCGACGGTGACCCGGGTGCTGGACACCCTGCGGGCCGCCGTCGGCGTCGACGACGAGCGGGTCGCGGTACTGGTCGAGCTGCTCGACGCGCTCGCCGAGGCGGACTCGCTCGGCACCGGGCCCGGGGTGTGGAGCCCGTGGCGGCGCACCCTGATCCAGGGGCTGGCCGGACGCTGCCTGAGCGCGCTCGACGGGCGGCCGTTCGTCGAGCCGGGCCCGCCCGACCCGGCGTACAAGGAGATGATCGAGGCGGTCGTCGAGGACGGGGCGCCGCAGGTCCGGTTCTCCACCGGCGACGACGTCGCGACCGTCGCCGTCGCGCTGCCCGACGGGCGCGGCGCGCTCTCCGCGGTTGCCGGCGTGGTGGCCCTGCACTCGCTGCAGGTGCACACCGCCGACGTCGCGATCACCCCGGCCGGCGACGGCGGGGCGGTCGCGGTCCTCACGTTCGCGGTGACCCCGCGGTTCGGCGGGCTGCCCGATCCGGCGCTCGTCCGCTCCGACCTGATCCGGGTACGGGCCGGATCGCTCGGGCTGCCCGAGGCGCTGGCCCGCAAGGAGCGCGACTACGCGCCGTCGACGCCGGAGGTCGAGCGGACCGCGCCGCCGCGGGTGCTCTGGTTCGACGACGAGGCCAGCGGCGCGGTCGTCCTGGAGCTGCGCGGCACCGACCGGATCGGGCTGCTGCACCACGTCACCGCCGCCCTGGAACGGACCGGGGTGGACCTGGTCTGGGCCCGGGTGGAGACGCTCGGCGCCTCGATCGTCGACTCCTTCGGGATCGCCGGGTCGCCGGACCGGGCGGCCCGCCGGGAGATCGAACGGGCGGTGCTCGCCGCCGCGGCGGCCCGGCCGCGGGGCTGACCCCGGGCCGCTGCGCGCTCCGCGAGAATCGCCCCTCGGTGTGTCCGCCCGCGCCCGCACGGGTTCGCAGCGTTCGCACGGATCCGATCCCGTGCGAACGCGACGAACCCGTGCGGATCGGCCGGCGCGAGGTGCGAACCGGACCGGAGCAGTCGTGGCCGGCGTGGGGGTCCGTGCGCACGGGTTCTGCACGAGGCCGCTGCTGACGGTGCCGGCGAGGCGGTGCGGACGGGCCTGCGCGAGGACCTGCGCCGACCGACCCGGTCCGATGAACCCGCTTCCACCGCTCCGCACCGAACGGAACCGACGCGACGCCCGGCCCACTCTGCACGACAGGCCGTGTTCGTGATGGAACGATCCGTGACCCCGGACCGTTGCGTCGTGCATGAGCCTTGCGTGCGCCGTCGATCCGCTCGTCGTCCCGCTTCCCGGCCGGACCCTGCTGCTGGTCGCCGGGCTGCCCGGAGCCGGGAAGTCCACGTTGCTGGCGGCGATGACCGCGCCGGCCGGTGTCCGGGTGCTCGACTCCGGCGCCGCCCGTAGCGTCCTCGCGCGCCGGCTCCCCGCGGCGACGCCGTACCGGTCGTACCGCTGGCTCACCCATCTGGCGCACCGGACCGGCGTCGTGCTGGCCTGCGCCGGCCGGGACGAGACCGTGGTGGTCCACCTGCCCGCGACGTCGGCCGCGGTCCGCGCGGCGGTCCGGGTGCTGGCCAGGGCGTCGCGCCGGGCCCCGCACCTGCTGTGGCTGGACGTGCCCCCGGACCAGGCGCTGGCCGGGCAGCGGGCCCGCGGCCGGGTGGTGCGTCCGCGGCCGTTCGCGGTGCACGTCGAGCGCGCCAGGTCGACCTCCGAACGGCTGCGTGCGGGCCGCGAACGGGGCTGGGTCTCGGTCCGCACCGCGGATCGCTCCGGTGCCCGCCGGGGCCTGGCACTGGCCAAGTAGGCTGGTAAGGGTGTTCGACTCCCTCTCCGAGCGGCTCGGATCCACGCTGCGTGACCTCCGCGGCAAGGGCCGGCTCTCCGACGCCGACATCGACGCCACCGCGCGCGAGATCCGGATCGCCCTGCTGGAGGCGGACGTCGCGCTGCCGGTGGTCCGCCAGTTCATCAACCGGGTCAAGGAGCGGGCCAAGGGTGCGGAGGTCTCGCAGGCCCTGAACCCCGCCCAGCAGGTCGTCAAGATCGTCAACGAGGAGCTCGTGGCGATCCTCGGCGGCGAGACGAGAAGGCTCGCGCTGGCCAAGGAACCGCCGACCGTCATCATGCTGGCCGGTCTGCAGGGTGCCGGTAAGACGACGCTGGCGGGCAAGCTGGCCCGCTGGCTCAAGGGGCAGGGGCACACCCCGCTGCTGGTGGCCTGCGACCTGCAGCGCCCCAACGCCGTCAACCAGCTGCAGATCGTCGGCGAGCGGGCCGGGGTGCCGACGTTCGCGCCGCACCCGGGTGCCACCGGCTCCGGTGAGCCGTCGGAGACCTCGGCCCACCCGCCCGGCGACCCGGTCGCTGTCGCCCGCGACGGCATCGCGCACGCCCGCGACAAGCAGTACGACGTCGTCGTCGTCGACACCGCGGGCCGGCTCGGCGTCGACGAGGAGCTGATGCGTCAGGCGTCCGACATCCGGACGGCGGTGCAGCCCGACGAGGTCCTGTTCGTCGTCGACGCGATGATCGGTCAGGACGCGGTCGCCACCGCGGAGGCGTTCCGGGACGGTGTCGGCTTCACCGGCGTCGTACTGACCAAGCTCGACGGCGACGCCCGCGGCGGTGCCGCACTGAGCGTCCGCGAGGTCACCGGGCAGCCGATCCTGTTCGCGTCGAACGGGGAGAAGCTCGAGGACTTCGACGTCTTCCACCCGGACCGGATGTCGTCGCGCATCCTCGGGATGGGCGACCTGCTGACCCTGATCGAGCAGGCCGAGCAGTACTTCGACGCCGAGCAGTCGGCCGCCGCCGCGCAGAAGATCAGCTCCGGTGAGCTGTCCCTGGAGGACTTCCTCCAGCAGATGCTGCAGCTGCGCAAGATGGGCCCGATCGGCAACATCCTCAACATGCTCCCGGGTGCCAACCAGGGGCAGATGAAGGCCGCGCTGGACCAGGTCGACGACCGGCAGATCGACCGGCTGCAGGCGATCATCCGGAGCATGACGCCCGCCGAGCGGGACGACCCGAAGATGATCAACGCCTCCCGCAGGGTGCGCATCGCGAACGGCTCCGGGACCACGGTGTCGGACGTGAACGACCTGGTCAACCGGTTCTTCGAGGCCCGCAAGATGATGAAGCAGATGGCCGGTCAGTTCGGCCTCGGCGGTGGCGGGCGGAGCGCGACGAAGAAGATCCCGAAGAACCCGCGCAAGGCCCGCCAGGCGAAGAAGGGCCGGCGCAGCGGCAACCCGGCGAACCGGGCCGCGCAGGCTGCGCCGGACCTGTCGAACCTGCCGCCGAGCCTGCAGCAGCTGCCGCCCGGCCTCGGTTCGATGGACCAGCTGCCGCCCGGTTTCGACCCGTCCAAGCTGAACTTCGGCAAGAAGAAGTGACGTAGCCTCCGGGTCATGTCGGATCTTCCTGCCGCGGGGTGGCGGCTGCGCGGAACCCTGCTCGGGCCGGACGGCGCGCTGGGCGCCGATCTCTATGTCGACGGGGCCGGGCGGATCAGCCCGGACCCGCTGCCCGGGGCCGAGGACCTGACCGTCGACGGCTGGATCGTCCCCGGCCTGGTCGACGCGCACTGCCACGTCGGGCTGGGACCGAACGGGCCGATCACCGACCTGGAGGAGTGCGCTGAGCAGGCCCGCACCGACCGGGACGCGGGCACCCTGCTGATCCGGGACTGCGGCTCACCGGTCGACACCTCGGCCCTGCAGCTGCGCGACGACCTCCCGGAGATCATCCGGGCCGGCCGGCACGTGGCCCGGCCCAAGCGCTACATCCCGGGCCTGGCCACCGAGCTGGACGACCCGCGGCTGCTCGTCGACGAGGTCCGCACCCAGGCGGCCCGCGGCGACGGCTGGGTGAAGCTGGTCGGTGACTGGATCGACCGGGGTCTCGGCGACGGCGCCGACCTGGCCCCGCTCTGGCCGGACGAGGTGCTCGCCGAGGCGATCGCCGCCGCCCATGAGGTGGGCGCCCGGGTCACCGCGCACGTGTTCGGCACCGACGCGCTGCCCGGCCTGATCGGCGCCGGGATCGACTGCATCGAGCACGGCACCGGCCTCACCGACGACCTGATCGCCGAGATGGCCCGCCGGGGTACCGCGCTGGTGCCGACCCTGATCAACGTGGAGACGTTCCCGTCGATCGCCGAGCAGGCCACCCGGTACCCGCGCTACGCCGGGCACATGCGGGACCTGCACGCACACGCCTGGGAGACGGTGGGCCGCGCCATCGAGGCTGGGGTGCCGGTGTACGCGGGCACCGACGCGGGCGGCGGCATCCGGCACGGCCGGATCGCCGACGAGGTCGCCGAGCTGGCCCGCGCCGGTCATCCCGACCCGATCGGTGCCGCCAGCTGGTCGGCGCGGGCCTGGCTGGGCCGCCCGGCCGGTCCGGGGCCGGGGGCGCCCGCCGATCTCGTCGTGTACGACCGTGATCCGCGTGACGACCTCGGCGTGCTCCGGGGCCCGTCGGTGGTTGTGATCAGGGGCCGTCGGGTATCTGTGGGGGCATGAGCTCCACGCCCGGGCCGCCGGGCCCCAGCGGCCACACCTCGGACCCGGGGGACGGATCGTCCGGTCAGGAGGGGTGGGCCGGGCCCGCCGGCGCGCAACCGGGCCCGCCCGACGACGGCACCGCGGCGCACGACGCAGCGGGCCCGGGCGACCGGCAGCACGACCCGGCCGGCCACCCCACCGTGCAGCCCGGACCGGCGGCCCACCCCACCATGCAGCCCGATCCGGCGGCATACGGCGGCGCGCCGCGGCAGCACGGCCCGGCGGGCCACGGCGCGCCGTACGGCTACGGCACCGCCCGCCCCGCCCCGCCCCCGCAGTACGCCGCCGCCGGCCACGCACCCCCCTGGCCCGGCCCGGGCGCCCCGCACCACGGCCCGGCCGGTCACGGCCCGCCGCCGGAACCGCCGACCGGCCCGTTCGGGCTGAGTCCGTCACCGACCCCGCGGGTGCGCTGGGGGCTCTGGGCCTTCCTCGTCGTCGAGATCGTGTTCCTCGGCGCGTCGGCGGTGATGGCCTGGACCACCGGCGTGGACTCCGCCGGGGGCGTGCTGCTGGCGATCGCGGTGCCGACGATGCTGGCCGCGCTGACCTGCATCCTGTGGACGCTCTGGCGCGGCGACGGCCCGGCGGCTGACCTGGGTCTGCGGTTCCGCTGGGAGGACGTCGGGGTCGGGCTGCTGATCGGCATCGCCGGGCTGTTCGTCACCGTGCCGGCCGCGCTGCTCTACCTGTACCTGGTCGGCCCGGAGCTCAGCACCTCGGTCGGGGTGGCGTTCGAGGGGATCACCGCCGGCTGGCCGATCGCGCTCGCCGTGATGTTCGGGGTGGTGGTGATCGCCCCGGTCTGCGAGGAGATCGTCTACCGCGGGCTGCTCTGGAACGCGGTCGCCAAGTGGATCAGCAACCGCTGGGTGGTCTTCGTCATCACCACGCTGGTGTTCGCGATCGCCCACCTGGAGTTCCTGCGGGCGCCGCTGCTGTTCGTGGTCGCGCTGCCGCTGGGCATCGCGCGCATCCTGACCGGCCGGATCACCGCCAGCGTCGTGGCGCACGCGGTGAACAACTTCCTGCCCGGCCTGGCGCTGGCCCTCATGCTGGTCGGGGCCCTGCCGCAGGTCTGAGGGTCGTCTGGCAGAATAACCGGTCGGGTCCGTGGCCGGCCCTCTACCAGCCACGGCCGATGACCTTCGAGTGAGCGAGCCCGTACCCCACGCGAGCGCCAGCTGACTCATCGCAGCACGACACGACATTCGCGAGGAGCAACACAGCGTGGCCGTCAAGATCAAGCTGATGCGTCTGGGCAAGATCCGTCAGCCGTACTACCGCGTCGTCGTCGCGGACTCCCGTACGCGCCGCAACGGTCGTGCCATCGAGACGATCGGCAAGTACCACCCGAAGAACGAGCCGAGCCTGATCGAGATCGACTCGCAGCGGGCGCAGTACTGGCTGGGTGTCGGCGCGCAGCCGACCGAGTCCGTGCAGAACCTGCTGGAGATCACCGGCGACTGGCAGAAGTTCAAGGGCCTGCCGGGCACCGAGGGCACCCTGAAGCCGCAGCCGGAGAAGGTCGACAAGCTCGCCCGGTTCCAGCAGGCGCTGGCCGAGGCGAACGACGAGCCGACCACCGCGGCCACCACGCCGAAGAAGAAGGGTGGCAACGACCGGGCCGGCAAGACCGCGGACGCCGCCCCGGCCGAGGCCGCCACGAAGAGCGACGACGTCGTCGGCGCCACCAAGGACGCCGACGCGCCTGCCGCCGAGTCGTGATCCGGCGGGCCACGGCTCCCGCGGGGGCGACGACATGAGCGTCCTCGCGGACGCGCTCGAGCACCTCGTGCGCGGCATCGTCGACCACCCCGACGACGTCCGGGTGGAGCTGGTCACCGGGCGGCGCGGCCGGATCCTCGAGGTCCGCGTGCACCCGGACGACCTGGGCAAGGTGATCGGCCGTGGCGGCCGGACCGCCACCGCGCTGCGCAACGTCATCGGCGGCGTGGGCGGCCGAGGGGTCCGGGTCGACGTGGTCGACACCGACCGGTGACGGGCCCCGTCCCGCACGACACCGACGCCGGCCGGGCCTCCACGGAGGTCCTGGTCGGCGTCGTCGTGCGTGTACACGGCCTGCGCGGCGAGGTCGTCGTCGAGTCGCGCACCGACTCGCCCGAGCTGCGGTTCGCCCCCGGGGCGGTGCTGCGGGGCGCCCGGCGCGGCGGCGCGGGAACGACCACGCTGGCCGTCTCGTCCGCCCGGCCGCACTCCGGCCGCTGGCTGGTCCTGTTCGACGGGGTCGCCGACCGGGACGCCGCCGAGGCGCTGCGCGGCGTCCAGCTGCTGCTCCCGACCGACGAGCTGGCCGCCCCGGCCGACCCGGACGAGTTCCACGTCCACCAGCTCACCGGCCTGCGCGCCGAGCTGGTCGACGGCACCGCGGCCGGCACCGTCGTCGACGTCGTGCACGGCCCCGGCGGCTCGCTGCTGGTGGTCCGGCGCCCGGCGGGTCACGACGCGCTGGTGCCGTTCGTCGGCGCCATCGTCCCGACCGTCGATCTCGCGGACGGACGCGTGGTGCTCGATCCGCCGGACGGTCTGCTCGACCCGGACGAGGACTGACCCTCCCTCTCCCGACGGGCCCGGTGGCAGTGCGCCGCCGGGCCCGTCGCACGCCCAGCGCGTCAACCAAGGTTGACAATGGGTGCGCGTCAACCTAAGTTGACATCCATGAGTGATGCGACGGCGGTGGCCGCGGCGGCGTCCAGCAAGGACCCGGCCGTCGGTCTGGCGGCGGTGGCGGCCCTGCGCGGACTGCAGGAGTCCCTGGAGGAGCTCCAGGTGACCAACGCCCGTGACCGGGGCTGGTCCTGGCAGCAGATCGCCGAGGCGTTGCAGATCAGCCGGCAGGCGGTGCACAAGAAGTACCGCCGGCTCGGCCTGTAGAGGGGAGACGACCGTGTTCGAGAGGTTCACCGACCCGGCCCGGCGGGCCGTGGTGCTCGCCCAGGAACGGGCGCGCGAGCGCGGTGCCGGGCGGATCGGCCCGGAGCACCTGCTGCTGGGGATCCTGTGCTGCCCCGGTTCGCCGGGGGAGGAGCTGCTGCGGGACGCGGGGATCGGCATCGCCGAGGTCGAGCGCGGTCTCGCGGCCGGGACCACCGGCGACGCGGCGGCGCTGGCGGCGCTGGGCATCGACCTCGACGAGGTGCGCCGGGCCGCCGAGGAGGCGTTCGGCCCGGGGGCGCTTGACCGCACCCGCGGCCGCCGGTGGTTCGCCGGGCACATCCCGTTCGAGAAGGCGTCGAAGAAGTCCCTCGAGCTCGCGCTGCGCGAGGCGATCCGGCTCGGCGACCGGCACATCGGCACCGAGCACGTGCTGCTCGGGCTGCTGCATCCCGGGCACCCGGCGTCCCGGGTGCTGGCCGCGCACGGCGTCACCCTGGACGGGATGCGCCGGGCGGTGTCCGAGCGGCGCGGTCGCCGGGCGGGCTGAGCCGCCGGGGCGGCCCCGGCACGCCCGGCGCCGGCGCGCCGGCTATCTCCGCGCCGGACACCGCCGCGGCGACGAGCAGGTAGGCCAGCAGCAGCAGCCAGGAGACCAGCACGAACGCGACGCCGATCGCACCGAACCGGTCCGCCTGGGAGTCGATCGCGAGCCGCAGGTACGGCCCGGACAGCGCGGCGATCACGGTCTGGCCCGCGGCCATGATCAGCGCGCCCGGGAGCAGCCTGCGCAACCGGATCCGGCCGCCGAGCAGCAGCCACTGCACCGGCAGCAACAGGATGATCGCCAGCGCCGCGTGCACGGCCAGCGCGGTGGCCGGGAACCGGTCGCCCGACGGGCTCAGCACGACGCTGCAGACGACCGCCGTGACCAGGGCGAGCACCGCCACCAGCCCGTGCAGGTACCCGCGCAGACCGAGCGGCGGCAGCGACCACGCGGCGACGTGCAGCCGGTGCAGCGTGCGGGTGAAACCGAACCCGGTGAGCAGGATCAGCACCGTTCCGCCGACGATCCCGGACGTCGCGGGGGCCGGCGGGGGCTGCATCAGCTCCCGGACCGCGGCCGCCGCCTCGCCGGACAGGTCGAACCGGGTGACCAGCCACTCCTGCGGCCCGCCCGCGCCGGACGGCAGGTACGCGGCGGCTAGCATCACCGCGGGGACCAGCGCGACGAACGCCTGCGCGGCCAGTGCGAGTGCCCGGTCGTAGCCGCTGGTGGCGACGAACCGGGCGGCCGGCCGACGAGCCAGCCCCGGTAGAGCGCCCCGAGGCGGTCGCGGCACCGCCCGAACCGGCCGGGCGGCCGGCTGCGGGACGGGGCCGTCCGGTCGGTCGGCGAATCGGACGGCATCGGCGTTCCCGGCTCGGTGGTGTGCGGCAGGGGGCCGCCACACGGTAGGCGGGTCCGGACGGGGGCGTCTTCACTCCCGGTGGGTGAGCGCACCGGCGCCGGAGGTGTCCGCGGGCGGATCACGGCCGCCTGCGACGATCCGCAACGTGCGGATCGACATCGTCACCATCTTCCCGGCCTACCTGGACCCGCTGCGCGAGGCGTTGCTGGGCCGGGCCGTCGAACGCGGCCTGCTGGAGGTGGCCGTGCACGACCTGCGCCGCTGGACGCACGACGTGCACCAGGCCGTCGACGACGCACCGTACGGCGGCGGCCCCGGGATGGTGATGCGCCCGCAGGTGTGGGGCGAGGCGCTCGACGAGGTACTGGCGGCCGGGCCGCAGCCGGCCCGGCTGGTGGTCCCGACGCCCGCCGGGCGGCCCTTCACCCAGGCGACCGCGCGGGCCTGGGCGGACGAGCGGCGGCTGGTGTTCGCCTGCGGCCGCTACGAGGGCATCGACGAGCGGGTGCTGGTCGACGCCCGCAACCGGGGCGTCGAGGTCGACGAGGTCTCGATCGGCGACTACGTGCTGGTCGGCGGCGAGGTCGCGGTGCTGGTGATGGTCGAGGCGGTCGCCCGGCTGCTGCCCGGGGTGCTCGGCAACCCGCGCTCGGCGGCCGAGGACTCGTTCTCCGACGGCCTGCTCGAAGGCCCCTCCTACACCCGCCCGGAGACCTGGCGCGGACTCGCCGTGCCGGACGTCCTGCGGGGCGGCAACCACGCCGCGGTCGCCCGCTGGCGGCGGGATCGGGCGCTCGAACGGACCCGCGACCGTCGTCCCGACCTGCTCGACGCGCTCCCGCCGGACGCGCTCGACGCCGCCGACCGCGCGGTGCTGGCCGCCGGGCGGGACGACGCCGCCGGGGGCCGGCCGCAGGGCTGACCGGGCCCGGTCACCCGCCGATCCGGACGACCGTCCGGCGCCCGCCGGAACTCCCCCCGGCGGCCGGTCCCGGGCGCCCGGAGCACCGGGTGTCCGGGCCGATCGGCCCGTCTGGCACTATGGACGGGTTGCCAGCGCCGCGTGCGGTGCCCGGTGACGGTGGTGCGCGCCGGTCGAGGAGATCGTGCGCCGCGCGGGCCGTACCGGAGCCCGCCACCCGGTCGAGTGTCCCACCGGCGAGGTGCGGATCACCCGGGTGGCCCGGGAGCAGACCCGGAACGAACCCGGGGTGGCACCGCACGACCTGCACGAACACGCACGACACACGAGGACGGACCGTCGACATGAACACCCTGGACGCTCTGGACGCGCAGACCCTGCGCTCCGACATCCCGAACTTCCGGCCCGGGGACACGCTCAAGGTGCACGTGAAGGTCATCGAGGGCAACCGGACCCGTACCCAGGTCTTCCAGGGTGTGGTCATCCGCCGGCACGGCGCCGGGGCCCGGGAGACCTTCACCGTCCGCAAGATCTCGTTCGGGGTCGGCGTCGAGCGCACCTTCCCGGTGCACACGCCGAACATCGACAAGATCGAGGTCGCGACCCGCGGCGACGTCCGCCGGGCGAAGCTGTACTACCTCCGTGACCTGCGCGGCAAGGCCGCGAAGATCAAGGAGCGCCGACAGGCCCCGTCCGCGTCCTGACCGTCACCCCGTCGTGACGGGCGGGTGACGTAATCTCGAACCGTGGCCTTCCCCGAGCTCCCCGATGACCGCCGGGCCCGCCCCCGGCGGTATCGCGGTGGCGACGCTCCCGAGCGCCCCGGCCGGCGACGGGCCCCCGAGGCCCCGGCGACGGCGGACGCCCAGGGCGCCGGCTCCGAGCAGGATTGGCTCCTCGGGGCGGCCCTGCAGCACGGCGTCCCGGCCCGCACGGACGACGACCCGGCCGAGCCGGCGTCGTACGGGGTGCGTACCCGGCACGCCGAGCCCGGGCCGGGGGACGACCACGACCGGCCCGGCCGGTACCGCAACGGTTACGGCACGGTCGCCGGGGAGCGCCGCCGCCGGCACGGGTCCGGGCGCAACGGCGTCGCACCCGATCCGGACGGCTACCCCAACGGCCACCGCCCGGGCCACGACCCGGCCGGCGGTCCCGCCGGCCGCAACGGCCACGACAACGGCCATGACAACGGCCGCGACCCGGGCCACGGCGGTGCGGACGGGGCCGTGACCGACGGCCCCGACTCGCTGCGCGCCCGCTACGCCGGGCGGCTGGCCGACACCGGGACCAACGGGACGGGCGGCCGCAGGCGGGCCGAGGACCGTTCCTGGCCGCCTGCCGGGCGACCCCGGCCGCACGACGCCGACGACCACCGCCCGCGCCGCGCCGACGGTGCGGGCGATCCGCCGCCCGGGCGGGCCCGCACGGAGGGCGGCGAGGCCCGGCCCGGCCGCGTCCGGCACCCGGACGGCGACGGGTCCCGTCCCGCCCGCACCGGCAGCCACCGCCGCGAGCCCGGCCCGGCCGGACCTCCGCCGAGGCACCCGGGCGCCGATCCGCGCGCCGGGCACCGCCCGCCCGAGGCGCCGGGCCGCCACGGCGACACCGCGAACGGCCGCTGGGCCGCCCCCGGCGTCGGCACCGGGTTCGAGCCGCCCGCCGCCCCGGCCCCGGGCAACGGCCACGCCCGCCGCGCGGGCCACCCGGAACGACCGGACGGCTACGCCCGGCCTGCCGGGTTCGACACTCACCCGCCGCAGCAGCCCGAGGCCCCGCGGCGCCGGGATGCCGGTCGCGACGGCCCGGCCCGGTCCGGTGCGCGGCACGGCGATGCCGGCCCGCCCACCGCCTACGACAGCGCTCCGCGACGCCGTCCCGCAGGCCCCGGGCAGGGGCCCGGCGCACCCTCCGTCCGCCCGCCGGGGGCGCCGTCGGGCCGGGTGCCGTCCGCCCCGCTCCCGCGCAGCCCGCTGCCGCCGGAGGAGACCACCGTGTTCGGCGGCCCGGCCGCCCCGGCCCGCCCGGGCGACGGTCCGCGCCGCGGCGCGCCGGACCCCGAGGACGGGTCCGTCCCGCCCGGTGACGCCGAGGCGTTCGAGCCGGTGCGCCGGCGTCGGCGGTCCGCCCGGCCCGTCCCGGAGGCTCCGGAGCCGTCCGTCGACCCGGATCCCGACGAGCAGCCCGACGACGCGGCCGCGGACGCCGACGACCCGCGGGCCGGGAAGCGCAGCGAACCGGTCGGGATCTCCGGCCGGATCGCCGCCCTGACCGGCCGGTCGAAGGCGACCCGGGGGGAGGACGGGGAGAAGCGCCAGCTCGCCTTCTGGAAGGAGCTGCTGCTGCTCGCCGGCGTCGCGCTGCTGCTGACGGTGCTGATCCAGACCTTCCTGGCGAAGGTCTACGTCATCCCGTCCGGGTCGATGGAGACGACCCTGCACGGCTGCCCGGGCTGCACCAACGACCGCGTGCTCGTCGACAAGGTGACCTACAACTTCACCGACGTGACGCCGGGCGACATCGTGGTCTTCCGGGGCACCGACGGGTGGAGCGCCGAGGGCTCGACCGGCGGGGGATCGGCCAACCCGCTGCTGCGCGGCCTGGAGACGGTCGGTTCGCTGGTCGGGTTCGCCCCGCCGGACGAGAAGGACTTCGTCAAGCGGGTGATCGCGGTCGGCGGTCAGACGGTGGCCTGCTGCGACGCGCTGAACCAGGTCATGGTGGACGGCCAGCCCCTCGAGGAGCCCTACGTCTACTACCTGCCGGAGGCCGGCCCGGCCCGGCAGATCCCGTTCGGTCCGGTGACGGTGCCCGAGGGCGAGTACTGGATGATGGGCGACTCGCGGAACAACTCCGCGGACTCGCGGGCGGCCGGCCACGGACCGATCCCGGACGCGAACGTGATCGGCAAGGCCCGGCTGATCGTGCTGCCGTTCGACCGGTTCGGCTGGCTCGGCTCGACCAACCCGCAGACCGCGACGGCCTCCGCGGCGGGGCTGCCCGACGGCCTCCCGCTGGCCCTCGGCATGATGGGGGCCCTGCCGTTCGCGCTCGGCCGGCGTCGCATGCTGCGGGCCCGCGCCGAGGCCGAGCGGTTCCTGCCCGCAGTGCGTCCCCCGTCGGGGTGGCGCCGGAGATCCTGACCGGGAGCACCGTGCCGGTTCCCCCGCACCGCGCCCGCCCGGCCGCGGCGACCCGCCGTGCGCGACCCGCACGGCGGCGCCCGGTCCGGGTGCTGCCCGACGGGTTGCGCCCGCCGCGCGCCGTCGTCCGCGACGCCGGCAGCTGGACCCTGCAGTCGGTGCTGCACCGGCACGGCCTCGGCCCGGTTGCCGGGGTGGACGAGGCCGGTCGCGGGGCGAGCGCCGGACCGCTGGTGATCGCGGCCTGCGTGCTCCGGCCGGGTGATGCGAAGGCGCTCGACGGGCTGACCGACTCGAAGCTGCTGACGCCGTCGGCGCGGGAGTACTGGTTCGGCCGGATCGTGCAGCGGGCGCTGGACCGGGCCGTGATCGTCGTGCCGCCGGCCGAGGTCGACCGCCGCGGGGTGCACGTCGCCAACATCGAGGGGATGCGGCGGGCGGTCGCCGCGCTGACCGGCGCGCCGCCCGGGTACGTGCTCACCGACGGCTTCGCGGTCCGCGGTTTCGGCCGCCCCGCCCTCGCGGTGCCCAAGGGAGACCGGGTCGCGGCCTGCATCGCGGCGGCGTCGGTGCTGGCGAAGGTCACCCGGGACCGCATCATGACCGAGCTCGACACCGTGCACGACCGGTACGGCTTCGCCGTGCACAAGGGCTACAACACCCCCGAACACGAGGCGGCGCTGCACGAGAACGGACCGTGCGCGGAGCACCGGTTCTCGTTCGCGAACGTCGCCGCGGTGGCCGGGCGCGGGGTCCCGATCGGGCTGGTCCACAATGAGGATGTCAGCGAGGAGGTCCCTGAGGACCCGGACGGATCCGCCGAGGAGGCGGATCCGACTCGATGGGAGCCGATGGAGATCGTCACAGGAGGAGCGGGCCGGTGAGCGCCGAGGATCTCGAGAAGTACGAGACCGAGATGGAGCTCACGCTCTACAAGGAGTACCGGGACATCGTCGCCCAGTTCTCCTACGTGGTGGAGACGGAGCGCAGGTTCTACCTGGCGAACTCGGTGGACGTGGCGCCGCGCAACGCCGACGGCGAGGTCTACTTCGAGGTGCGCATGTCGGACGCGTGGGTCTGGGACATGTACCGGCCGGCGCGGTTCGTGAAGAACGTGCGGGTGGTGACGTTCAAGGACGTCAACATCGAGGAGCTGGACACCCCGGACCTGCGGTTACCGGGCGACGAGGCGTTCCCGGGCTGAGCCGCCCCCGCCGAGCCTGCCGCACACCCCCGACAGCGCGGTGCGGCGCGGGGCCGCGGTTCCCGGTGCCCGTCCCCAGGTGCCCGATCCGTCCACAGGTCCGCGATCGGCGGGTGCGGGACGCCCGCGCGGCCCGATCGTGGACGCATGGCTGCGAAGGACGAGCTCGGCCGCCGCGGTGAGGACACCGCCGCCGAGTACCTACAGCGGGAGCACGGGATGGTCGTGCTGTCCCGCAACTGGCGGTGCCGGGCCGGCGAGCTCGACATCGTCGCGACCGACCGGGATCGCCGGCTCGTCGTCGTCTGCGAGGTGAAGACCCGCTCCGGCACCCGGTTCGGCGAGCCCGCCGAGGCGGTCACCGCGTACAAGGTGCGGCGGATCAGGGGGCTCGCCCGGGAGTGGATGGCCGCCCACCGTCTGCCCTGGGCGGAGGTCCGGTTCGACGTCGTGGCCGTGCTGATGCCACCGCGCGGGCCGGCGACGCTGGTGCACTACCCGGCGGCGTTCTGATGGGCCCGCCGGCGCGGGTGTGGTCGGTCGCCCTGCACGGGGTCGACGGTGTCCCGGTCGAGATCGAGACGGTGGTCGGGGGCGGGATCCCCGGGGTGCACCTGGTCGGGCTGCCCGACGCCTCGCTGCAGGAGGCCAAGGACCGGGTGCGGTCGGCGGTGGTGCACTCCGGGCGGGCGTGGCCGAACCAGCGGATCGTCCTGGCGCTGTCCCCGGCGACCCTGCGCAAGACGGGCTCCCGCTTCGACGTGGCACTGGCCTGCGGCGTCCTGGCCGCCACCGGGGCGATCCCGGCCGACCGGCTGCGCGGCACCGCGCTGCTCGGCGAGCTCGCGCTCGACGGCCGGTTGCGCCCGGTACGCGGCGTGCTGCCGTGCCTGCTCGCCGCCCGGGAGGCGGGGATGGTCCGGGCGGTCGTGCCGCGTGCGGTGCTCGCCGAGGCGGCGTTGGTCGACGGGCTCGACGCGCGCGGCGCCGACCGGCTCACCGACGTGCTGGAGTGGGCGGCGGGGGAGCGCGAGCTGGACCGGGCCGGCCCGCCGGACACCGCGGGCCACGGACCGGCGGTCCCCGAGCTGTCCGACGTGCTCGGGCAGGACGACGCGCGGCGGGCCCTGGAGATCGCCGCCGCCGGCGGGCACCACCTGCTGATGGTCGGCCCGCCCGGGACCGGCAAGACGATGCTGGCGCAGCGGATCGTCGGCCTGCTTCCCGAGCTGGACCGCTCCGAGGCACTGCAGCTGGCTGCGATCCGCTCGGTCGCCGGGCGGCTCGGGGACTCCGCGCCGCTGAGCGTGCTGGCGCCGTTCGTGGCGCCGCACCACTCGGCGTCGATCGCGGCGCTGCTCGGCGGCGGCAGCGGGGTGGCGCGCCCCGGGGCGGTGTCGCTGGCCCACCGGGGCGTGCTCTTCCTCGACGAGTGCCCGCACTGGCCGGCGACGGCGCTGGACTCGCTGCGGACCCCGCTGGAGGAGGGTGAGGTACGGCTGTCCCGGGCCGACGGGACGGTCCGGTACCCGGCGCGCTTCCAGCTCGTGCTGGCCGCCAATCCCTGCCCGTGCGCGCCGCCGGTCGACCGGGACTGCCGGTGCCGGCCCGACGTCCGCCGCCGCTACCTGGCCCGGCTGTCCGGGCCGCTGCTGGACCGGGTGGACCTGCGCGTGCAGATGTCCCCGGTGACGGTGCTGGCGGCGGCCGACGAGCGCGGTGAGGACACCGCGACGGTCCGGGCCCGGGTCCTGGCGGCGCGGGCGGCCGCCGTCGAGCGCTGGTCGGCCGACGGCTGGCGGTGCAACGCCGAGGTCCCCGGCACCGTGCTCCGATCCCGCTTCCTGCTGCCTCCGGCGGTGCTGGCCGCCCTGCAGGCGCGGCTGGACGCGGGGGAGCTGAGTGCGCGCGGAGCGGATCGCGCGATGCGGGTGGCATGGACGCTGGCCGATCTCGCCGGCGCGGCGCGGCCCGGCCCGGCCGATGTCGACGCCGCGCTCTATTTCCGGGACCGGGGTGCCGCATGACCGCGGCGACCGCACCCGTGCCGGTGCCCGAGGAGATCATCCGGGCGCGCGCCTACCTGCTGCGCACGGTCGAGCCGCCGAGCCGGCTGCTGGTGCACCTCGTCGAGCGGCATGGCCCGGTCGAGGCCGCGGACCGGTTGCGCCGGGGCGCGGTGCCCGGGGCGTTGCTGGAGCGGGCGGCAGCCCGGCGGGGGACCGACACCTCCGAGGCCGATCTCGCGATCGCCGCGGCGGCCGGGGCCCGGCTGCTGGTGCCGGAGGACCCGCAGTGGCCCGGCTGGCAGTTCGCCGCGTTCGGCACCGCCCGGCGGGCCGATCTCGCCCCGCCGGTGGCGCTGTGGGCCCGTGGCCCGGCGGACCCGTCCGCGCTGGCGGACCGGTCGGTCACCGTCGTCGGGGCCCGGGGGGCGACCCGGTACGGCCTGCACGCGGCCGCCGACTTCGCCTCGGTGCTCGCCCGCAGCGGCGTCGCGGTCTTCTCCGGTGCCGCGTTCGGCATCGACGCCGCGGCGCACCGCGGTGCGCTGGCCGCGGGCGGCCGCACGGTCGCGGTGCTGGCCTGCGGCCCGGACCGGGTCTATCCGGCCGCGCACGCCGGGCTGATCGAGCGGATCGCGGCCACCGGCCTGGTCCTCACCGAGTACCCGCCCGGCGCCACCCCGGGCAGGCTCCGTTTCCTGGTGCGGAACCGGCTGCTGGCCGCGCTCGGGGCGGGCTGCCTGGTGGTGGAGGCGGGCCATCGCAGCGGCTCGCGGCGGACGGCGTCGGACTCGGTGGCGCTCGGGCGCCCGCTCATGGCCCTGCCCGGCGCGGTGACCTCGGCGATGTCGGTCGGCTGCCACGAGCTGGTCCGCAGCGGGCAGGCCGAACTGGTCGGCAGACCGGAGGACGTGCTGGAGACCATCGGCAGGCTCGGCGTCGATCTCGCCCCGGAGCGGGTCGCCGAGCGCCGCCCGACCGACGGGCTCGCCCCGGGCACGCTCGCGGTGCACGACGCGCTGCCCGCCCGGGCCGCCTGCTCGGCCCGCCGGCTCGGCGAGATCGCGGGCGTCGCGCCGGACGCGGTGCGGATCGCGCTGGTCGAGCTGGAGGGGCGGGGCCTCGCCGAGTACCACCGGGGGCTCTGGCAACGCCCGGCGCGCCGGGACGGTCCTTGACCGGGCACCGCGGGGCGCGCACCGTCCGTGCATGGCGAGCACACGGCCCGGCGCGACCGATCATCCCGGCGACGGCCTGGCCCCGGAGGTCTCCTCCGCGGTGGCGGCGTTCGCCGGGCACCTGCTGCACGAGCGCGGCCGCTCGCCGCACACCGTGCGCGGGTACCGCTCCGATCTCACCGACCTGCTGCGCGACCTGCCCGGGCTCGGCGCGCTGGATCTCGACCACCTGCGCATGCGGCTGGCGGCGACGCTCAACGCCGGTGCCGGACGGGCGACGGTGGCCCGGCGCACGGCCGCCGCCCGGACGTTCTGTGCGTGGGCGGTCCGGACCGGGCGGCTCGCCCACGATCCCGCCGCCCGGCTCGGTTCCCCGGGCGCGGTCACAGTGCTGCCCGAGGTCCCGGCAGCCGACGAGGCGGCCGCCGTGCTGGACGCCGCGATCTCCGGGGCGACCGAGGACGACCCGGAGGCGCTGCGCGACCTGCTGGTCCTGGAGCTGCTCTACGGGACCGGGATCCGCGTCGCCGAGCTCTGCGGCCTGGACCTGGACCGGGTCGACGAGCCCGGTCGCACGCTGCGGGTCCGGGGCAAGGGCGATCGGGAGCGGACGGTCGTGTTCGGGGTCCCGGCCGCACGGGCGGTGCGGCGCTGGCTGGAACGGGGCCGGCCCGCGCTGGCGACGCCGCGCTCGCCGGCGGCGCTGCTGCTCGGGGTGCGGGGCGGGCGGCTCGATCCGCGGGTGGCCCGTACCGTCGTGCACCGCGCGATGCGGGCGGTCCCGGGCGCCACCGACGTGGGGCCGCACGGCCTGAGGCACGCCGCAGCCACGCATCTCCTGGAGGGCGGAGCCGACCTTCGTTACGTACAGGAGTTGCTCGGTCACGCTACGCTGTCAACGACTCAGCTCTACACCCACGTGACCGTTGATCGGCTGAAGGTGGTTCATGACCAGGCCCACCCTCGGGCGTGAGGCGCCGCTCCCGGCGTCCGTCCGGCCTCCTGCGTTCCCCGATGCCCTGGCGTCCGCCCTCGACCGGGCCGTAGACGGTGCGCCTGCGCCCGTGGCTGGGCCACCTGCCCCCGTGTCACCCGCCCCCGTGCCACCCGCCCCCGTGCTGCTTTCCCCGGTGCCGAACGCCGCGCTCGCCGCCGTCCCCGATCCGCCCGCGGGCGGCCCGCGGAAACCGGCCGGGCAGCGCGGCGGACGCCCGGGCCCGGCGCCCGTCCGGGTCGGCGGTCACGGCCGGATGGCCCTGGTCCCGGCGGGTGGCGCGACCGGCGACACGCCCGGGGCCGCGCGTGATCACCTGATCGAGACCGTCGACGCCGGCGAAGTGCCGTTGTGGCGCGCGTTTCTCGCGCACCGGTGCCCGGACGTCCGGCGCAGGCTCGTGGAGCGCCACGCCCGGTTGGTCCGGGGGGTCGGGACGAAGCTCGCCGTCCGGCTGCCCACCTCGATCGAGCTGGCCGACCTGATGCAGTCCGGCACGTTCGGCCTGATGGAGGCGGTCGACCGGTTCGACCCGGTCCGCGGGGTCCGCTTCGAGGGTTATGCGGCCCAGCGGATCCGCGGGGCGATGCTCGACGAGCTGCGCGCCCAGGACTGGGTCCCGCGCACCGTGCGGGCCCGGATCCGCGAGGTCGAGCGGGCGCGCGACGTCCTCCAGTCCCGGGCGGGACGGCCGGCCACCGACCGGGAGCTCGCGGCCGAGCTGGGCATCGGCGTGCGCGAGCTGCGCCACGCGGTCCGGCCCCGGCACCTGATCAGCGCCGAGGACCTGGCGGAGAACGCGACGCCAGGCCACGACGGCCTGTCCGCCCTGGTCGGCGACGACTCGGGGGATCCCGCCCTCATCACGGTCCGCCGGGAGACCTCGCAGGAGCTGAGGACGGCGATCGCGCAACTCGGCGAGCGGGACCGGGTCGTCCTGCAGCTGTACTACCTGCAGAACCTGACGCTGGCCGAGATCGGGGCGCTGCTCGGGGTCACCGAGTCGCGGGTCTGCCAGCTGCACGCCCGGATGATCACGCGACTGCGCGGCCGGTTGGTGCACGCGATCGCCGGCTGACGGCCCGGTGGCACGGTGCCGGGCCGAGCCGCGCCGGGCTGCGCCGGGTCGCGCCGGGCCGCGCCGCAGCGCCGCGCCCCTGTCCGTGCGCCTGACCTGCCCGGCCCTGCGTCACCCGGGAGCCGCGCCCGCCCAGGGCAGCAGCCGGACCCGCGGCGGGCGCAGCAGCACCAGCGGATCCAGGTGGTCGAGCCGGTCGCGTCGCACACCCCAGTGCAGGCAGGCCGCGACCGGGCACCCGGGGTGGCCGGCCTCCAGCACCCCGAGCGGATCCCCGGGTGCGACAACGGTGCCCGTGGCCACGGTCGCCGTCACGGGCTCGTAGGTGCTGCGCAGGCCGTCCGGATGGTCGACCGACACGACACCGCGCCCCGCGACCGGCCCGGCGAAGACGACGGTCCCCTCCCGTGCGGCGAGCACGGCCTGCCCCGGCCCTCCCGCGAGATCGGCGCCGCGGTGCCCCGGCCCGTAGCGGAACGTGGGAGCCCGGAACGCCCCGGTCACCACCGGGGGCGGATGCAGTGGCCAGGCGTACCGCGCGCCGGGAGCCGGGATCCCGGCACCCGCCGGGCGCGGCGGCGCGGGTGGGGCTACGGAGGTGACCGCCGTCCCCGGAGCGTCCGGGAGCGCCGGACCGGGGCGGGGAACCGGGCCGGCAGGGAGCTCCGAGCCGGCAGGGGGAGCCGAGGTGGCGGAGCCGACCGGGGGAGCCGGGGGAGCCGAGGTGGCGGACCATGAACCGGCATGCGCGGACCACGGCCCCGCCGCGGCTGCCAGCATGACGACCACGGCCACCCCGACCGCGACCACCCGTGCAGCCCTCCTCCCGCACCCGGCCCGGACGCACGGCACGCCGTGCCCACCCGGGCCCGCCCGCGCCCGCCCCGGCGGGCCGGGCGCAGGACGCGAGGTCAGCGGTGCCGGATCCACCCCACGAGCCTGCGGCCACTGCGGCCCGCGCGACCGGCGGACCGCGCAGTTGTGGACGGATCCCGCACCTGTGGACACACCCCCGCGGGGACGGCGCGGCGCCGAACGGGCTCCGCCGCGATCGCCCGGACGGGCCCGGCGTACACTGGTACCCGCACCACGCTCTGTGTGGTGACTTCGCGCGCCCGCGTGCCCGCGTCGCCGTCGCTGCAGTGTCCGTGCAGGGTACGGCGCCGGGAGCGGAGGCCGGGCGGTCCCGCGGATCCGGTCGTCGAGCTCGTCTCGATGATCGGGGAACCGGGTCCGGTCCCGCCGCGGGCGCCAGGGCGGTCCACCCCACCGGGGGTCCCGCAGTGAACCGCACGCGCGGCGTCCGCCGCGCCCGACAAGAGAGGTGAACGCAGGCCATGGCCGTCGTCACCATGAAGCAGCTGCTCGACAGCGGCGTGCACTTCGGGCACCAGACCCGTCGCTGGAACCCGAAGATGAAGCGCTACATCCTCACCGAGCGCAACGGCATCTACATCATCGACCTCCAGCAGACGCTCTCGTACATCGACCGCGCCTACGAGTTCGTGCGCGAGACCGTCGCGCACGGCGGGACGATCATGTTCGTCGGCACCAAGAAGCAGGCCCAGGAGGCCATCGCCGACGAGGCCGGCCGGGTCAACATGCCGTACGTGAACCAGCGCTGGCTGGGCGGCATGCTCACCAACTTCCAGACCGTGCACAAGCGGCTGCAGCGCCTCAAGGAGCTCGAGGCGATGGAGCAGACCGGCGGGTTCGAGGGTCGCACCAAGCGCGAGATCCTCACGCTGACCCGTGAGAAGGACAAGCTCGAGAAGACCCTCGGCGGTATTCGCGACATGTCCAAGGTCCCGTCCGCCGTCTGGATCGTGGACACCAAGAAGGAGCACATCGCCGTCGGCGAGGCCCGGAAGCTGAACATCCCGGTCGTCTCCATCCTGGACACCAACTGCGACCCGGACGAGGTCGACTTCCCGATCCCGGGCAACGACGACGCGATCCGCTCCGCCGCGCTGCTCACCAAGGTGATCGCGAAGGCGGCGGCCGACGGCCTGGTCGCCCGCGGTGCCCGCCGCGGCGAGGGCGAGGCCGCCACCGAGCAGCCGCTGGCCGAGTGGGAGCAGGACGTGCTGGCCGGCACCGAGGTCGCCACCGACGGTGCCGCCATCGCCGCCGCGGGCAGCGACGGTGCCGCCGCGAGCGGCGGCGACGGCGCCTCCGCCGCGACCGCGCCCGCCACCTCCAGCAACGGCACCCAGAACTGACCGTCCGGGGATCGGGACCGGTGACCACCGGGCCCGATCCCCGGTGCGTTGCCGGTGATTCCCGGGCGACCCATTCCCGTCACGACCCAGAGGACGAGAGACACCTGATGGCGAACTACACCGCCGCCGACGTCAAGCGGCTCCGGGAGCTGACCGGCTCCGGGATGATGGACTGCAAGAAGGCCCTGGAGGAGTCCGAGGGCGACTTCGACAAGGCCGTCGAACTCCTGCGCATCAAGGGTGCGAAGGACGTCGGCAAGCGCGCCGAGCGCGCCACGGCCAACGGCCTGGTCGTCGCCGAGGGCGGCATCATGGTCGAGCTGGACTGCGAGACCGACTTCGTCGCCAAGTCCGACGACTTCATCGTGCTGGCCGAGAAGATCCTGAAGGCCGCCGTCGAGCAGAAGCCCGCCGACCTGGCCGGGCTGGCCGAGGCGAAGCTCGACGACAAGACCGTCGGCGAGGCCGTCCAGGAGCTGTCCGCCCGGATCGGCGAGAAGTTCGAGCTCAAGCGCTACGTGAACGTCGACGGTCCGACCGCCGTCTACCTGCACAAGCGTTCGACCGACCTGCCCCCGGGCATCGGCGTCGTGCTGTCCTACGAGGGCGGCGACGACGAGGCGGCCCGCAGCCTGGCGATGCACGTCGCCGCCGCGCGCCCGCAGTACACCACCCGCGAGCAGGTCCCCGGCGATCTCGTCGAGAACGAGAAGCGCATCGCCGAGGCCACCGCCCGCGAGGAGGGCAAGCCCGAGCAGGTGCTGCCGCGGATCGTCGAGGGCCGGGTGAACGGCTTCTTCAAGGACATCGTGCTCCTGGAGCAGGCGTCCGTGCTCGACCCGAAGAAGTCCGTCAAGGCGGTCGCCGACGAGGCCGGCCTGACGGTCAAGGACTTCGTCCGCTTCGAGGTCGGCCAGGACTGATCCGGTCTCACCCAGCCCGGGCGGTGCGGTACGCACCGCCCGGGCGGAGGGTGAGAGGATCGGTGTGGGAACAGCGAGTACGACAGGCCGGGGTGAAGCAACCGTGATCGACGAAACCCTCTTCGACGTCGAGGAGAAGATGGAGAAGGCCGTCACCGTCGCGCGGGACGATCTGACGTCCGTACGCACCGGCCGGGCGACGCCGAACATGTTCTCCCGGATCGTCGTCGACTACTACGGCGCCGCGACCCCGCTGAACCAGCTCGCGTCGGTCTCCATCCCGGAGGCCCGGATGGCCGTCATCAAGCCCTACGACGCCAGCCAGCTCAAGGCGATGGAGAAGGCGATCGCCGAGTCCGATCTCGGCGTCAACCCCAGCAACGACGGACAGATCATCCGGGTGATCATCCCCGCGCTGTCCGAGGAACGCCGCCGCGACATGGTCAAGGTCGCCCGCGGCAAGGGCGAGGACGCCCGGGTCGTCGTCCGCGGTCTGCGCCGCAAGGCGATGGACGAGCTGCATCGCATCCAGCGGGACGGCGAGGCCGGCGAAGACGAGGTCGTGCGCGCCGAGAAGGAGCTGCAGAACCTCACCGACCGGTACGTCGCCCAGGTCGACGAGCTGGTGAAGAACAAGGAATCCGAGCTCCTCGAGGTCTGACGCCCGGTGACCCCTTCTCCCGACGCCGCCGTCCCCGTGACGTCCGACCTGCCCGGTGAGGCACCGGCGGGCGCCGCGGCCACGGCCGGCGAGCCCCAGCTGGTCCGCGGGATGAAGGGCTACAAGCGGTCCCGGCTGGGCCGCAACCTGATCGCGGCGATCGCCGTCGGTGTCGGGCTGGGCGCGATCATCCTGCTCAGTCTGCTGATCGTGCCCGAGGGCTTCGTCGTCGTGCTCGCCGCGGTCACCGCGATCGGCACCTGGGAACTGGCCGGCGCGCTGCGCCGCGGCGCCGGGATCCGGGTCTCGCTGCCGGTGCTGCTGGCCGGTGGGCAGGCCGTCGTCTGGCTGTCCTGGCCGTTCGGTGTGCGCGGCGCCGCGATCGCGCTCACCGCGACCGTCCTCGGCTGCCTGATCTGGCGGATGCGCGAGGGCGCCGCCCACTTCGTCCGGGACATCGGTGCGTCGCTGTTCGTCGCGGTCTACGTGCCGCTGCTGGTCGCCTTCGCGGTCCAGCTGACGGTCGCCCCGCAGGGCGTCGGCCGGGTGCTGACCTTCCTGCTCTGCGTGATCGCCTCCGACGTCGGCGGGTACGCCGCCGGAGTGGTCGCCGGCCGGCACCCGATGGCGCCGACGATCAGCCCGAAGAAGTCCTGGGAGGGCTTCGCAGGTTCGCTGGTCGCGGGGATCATCGCCGGGTCGCTGTGCGTGGCGCTGTTCTTCGGCGTCCCCTGGTACTGGGGGATCCTGGTCGGCGCCCTGCTGGTCGCCACCGCGACCCTGGGCGACCTGGTGGAGTCGCTGGTCAAGCGCGACCTCGGGATCAAGGACATGGGCACCTTGCTGCCGGGCCACGGCGGCCTGATGGACCGGCTGGACTCGTTGCTGCCCACCGCGTTCGTCGCCTGGGCGGTGCTCGGGCTCGTCGTCCCGGTCGCGTGAGCCGGAGCTACGCCGGCTTCGGCGGGCAGCCGCGGCCGGGCCCGGCCATCCCGAGCCCGAACATCTGGAACTGGCCCGAGATCTACGAGATCGAGAACCGCGCGCAGGACGCCGACGGCACCCTCTGGTCCGCCCTGCGCGAGGAGACCGGCGGCTGGGCCGGGCGGGACGTCGTCGACGTCGGCTGCGGCGACGGGTTCCACCTGCCCCGGTTCGCCGACGACGCGGCCACCGTCACCGGCGTCGAACCGCATCCGCCGCTGGTGCAGCGGGCCCGCCGCCGGTGCGCCGGCGACGACCGGATCACCGTGCTCGAGGGCGGGGCGGAGGCGCTGCCGCTGCCGGATACCTCCGCCGACCTGGTGCACGCCCGCACCGCGTACTTCTTCGGGCCGGGCTGCGAGCCGGGCCTGGCCGAGGCGCAGCGGGTGCTGCGCCCCGGCGGCGTGCTCGCCGTCGTCGACCTCGACTTCACGTCCCGGCCGTACGGCGCCTGGCTGCGGGCCGAGCTACCCCGCTACGACCCGCCCGCGGTGGACCGGTTCTTCGCCCGGCACGGGTTCGCGCTGCGCCGGGTCGTCGCGACCTGGCGCTTCGAGCAGCGCTCTGACCTGGAGGAGGTGCTGCGCATCGAGTTCTCGAAGCGCACCGCCCGCCACGCCATCGACGACGTCGCCGGGCTGACCCTCCGGGTCGGCTACCGGGTGCACACCCGGCGCCGGGCCACGAACGGCCCGGCCGGGCTGATCCTGCCCTGACGCTGGGCCCGGGCGGGCTCAGGCGAGGGTGATCGTTCCGTCGGCGACGGTCACCGGCCGCGACTCCAGCGGCTGCCGGGCCGGGCCCTGCAGCACCGTACCGTCCAGGCCGAACCGGCTGTCGTGGCACGGGCACACGATCACCCCGCCGGCCACCGAGCCGACCGCGCAGCCCTGGTGCGGGCAGACCGCGGACAGGCCGGTGAACTCGCCCTCGGTCGGCTGGGTGACCACGATCTGCTCGTCGGAGTAGATGGTGCCGCCGCCGACCGGGACCTCCGAGGCCGGGCCGAGCTCGGTGCCCGGCGCGCCGTCGGGGACGTCGCCGGTCTGCTGCTGGCCGCTGCCGTCGTCGGTGGTCGTGGTGCCGCCGCCACAGGCCGCGACCGCGCCGATCGCGACCGCCGCGCCGGTGCCGGCGAACACGGTGCGCCTGCCGACTCCGGGCCGGGTCGCCCGGGGGGCGTCGTCGGTCACCGGCCGTGCCTTCTCGGGGTGGGTCATCGTGCTCCTCGACGTGCGCCGGACCGGTCCGGCGTCGGTGGTGGTGTGCCGGGCGGGGTTCGGGGCCCACCCGAGCGGTCAGCGTCCCACGATGTCCGATTTCCGGTGGGGTGGGCGTCAAGCCCGACCGCTCACCTGCGGCGGGGGAGTGGCGGCGAACGGGCGACCGGTCTCGCTACCGTGGACCCATGCCGTACACCACGCGTCAGCCCTCGCTCGGTGTGCCGGCCCCGAGCCTGGAGATCGTCCTCGGCATGCTGGCCTGGACGGTCGGCGCCGGCGGTCTGGCCAGCGGGTTCGGCACCGTGCTCGTCGCGCTCGGCCTGTTCCTCTCCGCCTACATGTGGGTCGTCCGGCGGCGCAACGCCGCGATGGCCGTCACCCTGCACCCGGAGCGCAAGCGCCGGATGCAGCGGCTGATCCTGATCGGTGTGGCCGGCCTCGTGCTGCTGCCCGCGATCCTGGGGCTGGTCGGCTACCGGGAGATCTCGATCGCGGTGTCCGCCGCGCTGGTCGGGGTGCTGCTCATCCAGGCGTCCACCGTGCTGGAGGAGCGCAGCCTGGTCGCCACCGGCGCCCTGGTGCTGCTGATCGCCGCGTTCGGCGCGTTCCTCGCGCTGACCTGGACCGGCCAGGGCACCGGCTCGTCGCAGCCGGTGATCGGGCTCGGCGCCGGCATCGTGCTGTGGGTGGCGGCGCTGCGCAGGCTCGGGATCCTGGAGGACCTCGCACGGCGCTACAACCTGCGGATCCCCGGCCTGCGGTAGCCCGGCGCCGGGCTGGCACACTGGTGGGTGCCATGTCCAGCCTCCCGCTCGTCTTCGACGCCCCCCGCCGCGGCACGCCGCCCCGCCATCTCGCCGATCTCGACCCGGCGGAACAGGCGGCCGTCGCCGCCGACCTCGGGGTGCCGAAGTTCCGCCTGGACCAGCTGTCCCGGCACTACTTCGGCCGGCTGACCGCCGACGTCGAGGCGATGACCGATCTCAACGCCGACGCCCGAGGCAAGCTCGGTGCGCTGCTGCCGCCGCTGGTCACCCCGCTCACCGAGCAGGCCTGCGACGGCGGCGCCACCCGCAAGACGCTGTGGCGCGGCCACGACGGCGTGCTCGCCGAGATGGTGCTGATGCGCTACCCGGACCGGGCCACCGTCTGCATCTCCAGCCAGGCCGGCTGCGGGATGGCCTGCCCGTTCTGCGCGACCGGCCAGGGCGGTCTGCAGCGCAACCTGTCGACGGCCGAGATCGTCGACCAGGTGCGCCGGGCCGCCGCCGACGCCCGGGACGGCGTGCTGGACGAGCACACCCGGCTGTCGAACGTGGTGTTCATGGGCATGGGCGAGCCGCTGGCGAACTACAAGCGGGTGGTCGCCGCCGTCCGCCGGATCACCTCGCCTGCCCCGGACGGGTTCGGCATCTCCGCCCGCGGCGTCACCGTCTCCACGGTCGGGCTGGTCCCGGCGATCGACCGGCTCCGCGAGGAGGGCATCCCGGTCACCCTGGCGGTCTCCCTGCACTGCCCGGACGACGAGCTGCGCGACACCCTGGTGCCGGTCAACAACCGGTGGAAGGTCGGCGAGGTGCTCGACGCCGCCCGCCGCTACGCCACCACCACCGGCCGCCGCGTCTCGATCGAGTACGCGCTCATCCGGGACGTCAACGACCACCCGTGGCGCGCCGACCTGCTCGGGAAGCTGCTCCGGCAGCGGATCGGCACCTCCCGGGTGCACGTCAACCTGATCCCGCTCAACCCGACCCCGGGCAGCGAGTGGGACGCCTCGCCGAAGCCGGTCGAGGAGGAGTTCGTGCGCCGGGTGCGGGCCGCCGGCGTCGCCTGCACCGTGCGGGACACCCGCGGGCAGGAGATCGACGCCGCCTGCGGCCAGCTCGCCGCCTCGCACCCGGCCGGGTGATCCCCGGCTGCCGGCGGCCGTCGCCGGGCTAGGTTGGTCCGGTGCGGCACCCGACGAGGAACGGTCCGTGAGTGCACGGCTGTCCCTGATCACCTCGCGCGTGATCGAGTTCGCGCTCGTGCTGCTCGGCATCGCCGTGTTCATCGACGAGAACCTGGCGATCCTGCTGCTCTGGGACCTGCTCGCCGTGCTCTACCTGACGATCCGGGTGCGGCGGCTGGTCCGCAGCGCCCGCGACCGCGGCGGGACCGACGGCGGCTGGCTGCGGTCCGCGCTCGGCGGACGTAGCGGGTTCCTGCTCACCACCATCACCAGCCTGGCCGGCATCACCGCCGGACTGATGATCGTGATCGGCGACCCGGACCCGGACCTGGAGCTCGCCGGTCAGCTCGCCGCCGTGCCCGCGGTGCTGCTGGCCTGGGCGATCCTGCACTTCGGCTACGCCGAGCGGTACGCCCGCGACTACTACGCGGCGCTGCCGGAGCGGATCCTGGTCTTCCCCGGCACCGACCGGCCGACGCTCGTCGACTTCGCCTACTTCTCGTTCGGCGTCGGCACCTCGTTCAACGTCTCCGACGTGCAGACCAACGGATCGGCCGTCCGGTTCCGGCTGCTGGCGCACAGCGTGCTGGCGTTCCTCTACAACGCCGCGATCCTGGCGATCGCGATCGGCGTGATCAACGAGCGGTGACGGCACCGCCCGGCGGCCCCCTCGCGCCGCCGGGCGGGCGTGCTCACAGGCGGGCGCCGGTCTCCGGGTGGAACAGGTGCAGCCCCTCCACCGACGGCGTCAGCGCCACCCGGTCCCCGCGGCGCGCCCCGGACCGGCCGCCGGTCCGGACCACGACCGCGTCGTCTTTCGAGCCGGTCAGCGACGCGGTCGCGGACAGGTCCCCGGAAGACTCGGCGAGGGTGCCGTAGAGGTAGGCGTCCGATCCCAGCTCTTCGACGACGTCCACCCGGGCCGGGATGCCCTCGCCGCCGTCGGAGCCGACGCTCCACTGCTCGGGCCGGATGCCGAGTGTCACCGTGGTGAGCTGCTGGGCGCCGATCGTCGACCGCACGTCCTGCGGCAGGCCGATCTCGTGCCCGGCCAGCCGCACGCCGCGCTCGGTGACGGGCACGGTGAACAGGTTCATCGACGGCGAGCCGATGAAGCCCGCGACGAAGGCGTTGTCCGGCCGGTCGTAGAGATCGGCCGGGGTGGCGAACTGCTGCAGCTTTCCGTCCGCGAGCAGCGCGACCCGGTCGCCCATCGTCATCGCCTCGACCTGGTCGTGCGTGACGTAGACGGTGGTCACCCCGAGCCTGCGCTGCAGCGCGGCGATCTCGGTGCGCGTCGACACCCGCATCTTGGCGTCCAGGTTGGACAGCGGCTCGTCCATCAGGAAGACCCGCGGCTCGCGGACGATCGCCCGGCCCATCGCGACCCGCTGCCGCTGCCCGCCGGACAGCGCCCGCGGCTTGCGGTCGAGGAAGTCGGTGAGCCCGAGGATCTCGGCCGCCTCGCGGACCTTCGTCGCCCGCGCGTCCTTGTCCAGGCCGGCCATCTTCAGCGGGAACGCCATGTTCTCGCCGACCGTCTTGTTCGGGTAGAGCGCGTAGTTCTGGAACACCATCGCGATGTCCCGGTCCTTCGACGGCACGCCGACCATGTTCTCGCCGTCGATCCGGATGGCGCCGCCGTCGATCTCCTCGAGCCCGGCCAGCATCCGCAGCGCGGTCGACTTGCCGGAGCCGGACGGCCCCACCAGGACGACGAACTCGCCGTCCTCCACGGTCAGGTCCAGCCGGTCGACCGCCGGTTTGGCGCCCGGGGTGTAGATCCGGCTCGCCTGGTCGAACACCACGTCAGCCACGGCGGGTTCCTCTCTGAACGGGACGGGGGCTCACTTGACGGCCCCGAAGGACAGGCCCTGCACCAGCTTGTTCTGCGCGATCCAGCCGATGATGACGACCGGCAGCGCGGCCACCGTGGCCGCGGCGCACAGGCTCGCGAAGTACAGGCCCTCGGAGGTGATGAAGCCGACCAGGTAGACCGGCACGGTCGCGGCCTGGGACGCGGTCAGGTTCACCGCGAAGAAGAACTCGTTCCAGCTGAAGATCATGCAGATCAGCGCGGTGGCGGCCATGCCGGGCGAGATGATCGGCAGCACGACCTCGCGCAGCGACCGCCACAGCGAGGCGCCGTCCATGCTGGCGGCCTCCAGGAGCTCCTTGGGGACCTCCAGGAAGAACGAGCGCATCATCCAGACGGCGATCGGCAGGTTCATCGCGGTGTAGAGCACGACCAGGGTCCAGATGTTGTCCAGCGCGCCGATGAAGTTCACCGCGACGTAGATCGGCACGATCGCCGCGACGATCGGCAGCATCTTCGTCGAGATGAAGAAGAACAGCACGTCCTGGGTGCGCTTTACCCGGCGCAGGCTCAGCGCGAACGCCGCCGGCGTGCCGAGCAGCAGCACCAGCGCGGTCGACATGAGCGTCGCGAACAGCGAGTTCAGCAGGTACGGGGTGACGCCGCCGCCGAACACCCCGGCGAACTGGTCCAGCGTCGGGGTGAAGAACAGGGTCGGCGGGTCGGTGTAGGCGTCGCGTTCCTGCTTGAACGCGGTGAGCACCATCCACAGCACCGGGAAGAAGAATCCGATACCGACGACCCAGGCCAGCACCGTCAGCAGGGTGCCGGTGGCGCGGCCGGTCGGCCGGGCGGGCGTGCCCGCGCCCGGCGTCGTGCGGGTGTCCCGGGCGTCGTCGGAGACCGCGGTCATCACGCCTCCTCGGTGGAGAAGCTACGGAAGATCAGGCGCAGGGCCAGGGTGGCGACGATGATCGTCGCGACCACGGTCACCACGCCCATCGCGGCCGACTCGCCGATGTCGAAGCCCAGGAAGGCGCGCTGGTAGATGTAGAACGGCAGGTTCGCACTCGCCGTCCCCGGGCCGCCCTGGGTCATCATGTAGATCGTGTCGAACGTGTTCACCAGGTAGATCGCGCCGAGCACGACGCCCAGCTCGATGAACCGGCGCAGGTGCGGCAGGGTGACCTCGCGGAACACCGCGAAGCCGCCTGCCCCGTCCATCCGGGCCGCCTCGACCACCTCGGGCGGCTGTGAGCCGAGCCCGGCGAGCAGCAGCAGCATCATGAACGGCGTCCACTGCCACACCAGCGCGACGATCACCGCGGCCCGCGGGTAGCTGGAGATCCAGTCGGTGGTGCCGGCCCCGAACGGCCCGAGGACGAAGTTCACCAGGCCGTAGGTCGGGTCGAACATGACCGTCTGCCAGATCAGCGCGCCGGCCACCGGGGTGATCAGGAACGGCGTGATGATCAGCGTCCGGATCAGGCCGCGCCCCGGGAAGCTCCGGTTGAGCAGCAGCGCGATCGCCAGCCCGAGGACCATCGCGATCAGCACCGAGCCGAGCGTGAGGACGATCGAGTTCAGCGCCACGCCGCGGAACTGCGAGTCGGTGAACACCGTCACGTAGTTGTCGATGCCGACGAATCGCTGGCTGCCCGGGTTGACCAGGTTCCAGGACTGCGTCGAGTAGTAGATCGTGAACAGGAACGGCAGCTGCGTGACGACGATCGTGAAGATCAGCGCGGGCAGCAGCGGACCGCGCCGGATCCAGCCGTCCCGGCGCGAGCCGGGACCGGCCGCGGGCCGCCCGGGCTTCGACGGCGCGGGTTCGGCGACGTCGGCCGTGCCGCTGCGCGGGGTGCTCGTCTCCGAGGTGCTCACGGGTTCACCCCCTCCTGCTCCTGGTAGCTCTCGCCGACGGTCTCGGCGTAGTTCTGGGCCTGTTCGAGGGCCTCGTCGACGGTCTGCTGACCGGCGATCGCGGCCGAGATCTGCTGGCTGACCCGGGTGCCGAGGTCCTGGAACTCCGGGATCGCGAGGAACTGCACGCCGGTGTAGGGGACCGGGTCCCGGGTCGGGTTCTCCTGGTCGGCGTCGGTGATCGCCCGCTGGGTCTGCGGCGCGTAGGCCGCCGACGCCTCGATGTACTCGGGGATCTCGTAGGTCGACCGACGGGCGCCCGGCGGCACCGAGGTCCAGCCGAACTCCTCGCCGACGAGCCGCTGGTAGGGCTTCGAGGTCATCCAGGACAGGAACTTCCAGGTCGCGTCGACCTGCTCGGGGCCCTTGTCCGCGGTGGTCTGCGGGATGGCCAGCGCCCACGAGTACAGCCAGCCGGACGGGCGGCCGTCGTCGCCGACCGGGGCCGGGGCGTAGCCGACGTTCCCGACGACCTGGGACTCCTCGGGGTTCTCCACCAGGCCGGCGGCGACGGTGGCGTCGTACCACATCGCGGCGTTGCCCTGGCTGAACTGGGTGCCGCACTCGGAGAAGCCGGCCTGCGCCGAGCCGGGGATGCCGTTCTCGCGCACCATGTCGACGTAGAACTGGACGGCCTCGCGGACCTCGGGCGAGGTCAGCTGGGCGTTCCACTGCTCGTCGTACCAGCGGCCGCCGAAGGCGTTGATCACGGTGTCCAGCGGGGCCATCACCTCGCCCCAGCCGGGCAGCCCGCGCAAGCAGATCCCGGAGCGGTTCTGGTCCCGGTCGGTGAGCCGGTCGGCGAACTCGGCGACCTGCGGCCAGGTCGGCTGCTCGGGCATGGTCAGTCCGGCCTCGGCGAACAGGTCCGTGCGGTACATCAGGAACGACGACTCGCCGTAGAACGGCACCGAGTACATGTGGCCGTCGGGGCCGGAGAGCGCGTCCCGGATGCTGGGGGTGAAGTCGTCCTGGTCGTAGCCCGGGGTGTCGGCCATCAGCGGGTCGAGATCGACCAGCCAGCCGTTCTCGGCCCACTGCGGGGTCTCGTAGTTCGAGATCATCACGGCGTCGAACTCGTCGCCGCCGGTGGCGACCGACGCGGTGATCTTCGCGCGGGCCTCGTTCTCGGACAGGCTCACGAAGCGCAGCCGGATGTCCGGGTTCTCGGCCTCGAAGCGCGGGGTGAGCGCGATCGCGTCCTCCATCTGCGGGTTGGAGACGATCGCGATGGTCACCACCCGGGCGCCCTCCGGCAGGCCCAGCGCACCGGCGCCGGCGCACGCGGAGAGGACCAGTGAGAGGGCGGCGAGCAGGGCGGCGGCGACGGCGGGCCGTCGGCGGCGGCGGGTTGTGGTCCCGGGGGTCACGGCGACTGGTTCCGTTCGGCTCGGCCGTTCCTCACGGCGCTCTCCTCGTCGTCGAGGGGTGTGATCTTCTGGTAAACGCTGTGATTCTGCACACGTCCATTCGGCGGGCTCGTGTACGGTATGCGCGAAGTAACCGCTTGCGCAAGCGCTTGCCTGCATTGGGCGGTCGAACCGTGACCGGAGGTGCACCATCGCGACCATGGCCGAGGTCGCCCGGCTCGCCGGGGTGTCCACCGCGACCGTCTCGCACGTCCTGAACGGCACCCGCCCGGTCCGGGAGGACACCCGCAGGCAGGTGCTGGCGGCGATGGAGAAGGTGCAGTACACGCCGAACGCGGCGGCCCGGTCGCTGGCCACCGCCCGCACCCGCACGCTCGGGCTCGCGCTGTCCGCGATCTCCAACCCGTATCTGGGGGAGCTGCTGCACGCGGTGGAGGACGAGTCCGCCGCCGCCGGCTACACGCTGCTGCTCGCCGACCCGCACGACGACCCCGGCTACGAGGCGACCGCCGTCGCCCGGCTGCGCAGCCGGGTCGACGGGGTGCTGCTCGCGCCGTCCGCGGACTCGGCGGGCACCCTGGCCGCGCTCGCCGCGCAGAAGGTGCCGACGGTACTCGTGGACCGGATGCTCGGCGGCGGGCACGACGAGGTCGGCACCGAGAACGTCGAGCCGGTGGCCGGGCTGGTGGAGCACCTCGCGGCGGCCGGCAACAGCCGGATCGGCTACGTCGCCGGGCACGCCGGGCTGGCCACCACGGTCGAGCGGCTGGCCGGGTACCGGCTCGGGCTGCAGCGCGCCGGACTGACGTACTCGCTGGTCGTGGAGGGCCACTCGGAGGCGGAACCGGCCCGCCGGGCGGTCCGCGGGCTGCTGGACCGGCCGGACCGCCCGGCCGCGCTGGTCACCGGGAACAACGCGATGACGATCGGCGCGGTGCAGGCGGCGCACGACGTCGGCCTGCGCATCCCCGGCGACATCGCGCTCGCCGCGTTCGACGACTTCCCGTGGGCGGACGCGTTCAGCCCGCGGCTGACCGTGGTCGCGCAGCCGTTCGCCCGGATCGGCCGGGAGGCGGTGCGGCTGCTGCTGCGCCGGATGGCCGAGCCCGACGCCGAGCCGCGGTCGGTGCGGCTGCCGACCCGGTTCGTGCATCGCGAGTCCTGCGGCTGCCGGTCCTGAGCGGGACCCGGCCGGACCATGATCCCTGTTTCGGGAGTCCTGGAGCGTGACCCGCGCACCGGCACTCCCGAAACAGGGATCATGGTCCGAGCGCGCGCCGGATCCGGGCGACCGTCTGCCCGGGGCGGTCCCGGATGTCCTGCCAGGTGAAGCGCAGCACCGTCCAACCGGCCCCGACCAGCGCGTTCTGCTTGCGCCGGTCGGCGCGGAACCGGTCGGGCCCGGAGTGGAACGCCCAGCCGTCCACCTCGACGGCGAGCCGTTCGCGGCGGAAGGCCAGATCCACGGACCACGGACCGAAGGGGAATCCGCGCTCGAACCCGGTGATCCCGGCCCGGCGCAGGTGACCGATCAGCCGTCGCTCGGCCCGCGAGTCGGCCCGGTCCGCGGCCTCGACCAGCAACGACCGGGCCCGGGTGATGCCGGCGGCGCCGATGGTGCGGTCGTGCGCCGCGAGCAGATCGGCGAACGGCAGCCCGCGTTGCAGCACCCGGTCCAGGAACGCGGCGCCGTCCGGGAGCGCCGCGGCCGTCTCCAGCGCGGTGAGCCCGGGGGAGGTGACGCCGAGACCGCCGCGCACGACCCGGTCCGCCGGGGCCAGGTCGCGACGGCGCAGCCGGATCCCGCCGGGCACGGTGCGCCGGACGCGGCGCGGCACGGTGACCCCGACCGGCCGGGAGCGGTCCGGAAGCCGCGGCAGCATCCGGTGCACGACGGCCGCGGCGACGCCGTCGAGCACGCCCTGCGGGCCCGCCCACCGCGCGGCAGCGACGACCAGCATCGCGCTGGTCACCCGGTGCGCCCGCGAGCACCGCACCCCGGGGTACACCTCGTCGAGCTCGCCGCGCTCGATCCGGCGCCGCAGCTGGGCCGCGGACACGCCGCAGGCCCGGGCCTGGGCGCGGGTGATGACGCCGTGCTGCCGGCGCAGGACGTCCTGGAAGCGCATCCGGGGGAGCCTCCCCGCGCGCGTCACCGGGCGGGCGGGATCGGCGGAACGGGTTCGCCGGAGCGAAGGGCCCGGGGTCAGCCGCGGCCGGCCAGCACCTCACCCAGGTCGAAGCGCACCGGGCGTTCCAGCTGCTCGTAGGTGCACGACCCCGGCTCCCGGTCCGGGCGCCACCGCACGAACTGGGTGGTGTGCCGGAACCGGGCCCCCTCCATGTAGTCGTAGCGCACCTCGACCACCCGCTCCGGGCGCAGCGGCACGAACGACAGGTCCTTGCCCGCGTTCCACCGGCTGCCCTCCGACTTGCGCGGCGTGCGCTCGCCCTCCAGCTGTTTCGCCCAGGCCCACGGGTGCGAGTCGAAGTCGGTGACCAGCGGCGCCAGCTCGGTCATCAGCTCGCGCCGCCGCGCCATGGGGAACGCGCCGACCACGCCGACCGACGCCAGCACGCCGCGCTCGTCGTACAGGCCGAGCAGCAGCGACCCGACGGCGTCCGGCCCGGACTTGTGCACCCGGTACCCGGCGAGCACGCAGTCCGCGGTGCGCTCGTGCTTGACCTTCGTCATCGCCCGCTTGTCCGGCTGGTAGGTGCCCTGCGGGTCCTTCGCGATCAGCCCGTCCAGCCCGGCGCCCTCGAAGCGCTCGAACCAGCGTCGCGCGGTGCCGGTGTCGTCGGTGATCGGGGTGAGGTGCACCGGCGGGGCGGCGTCGGCGAGCGCCTCCTCCAGCCGGGCCCGGCGCTGCGCGAACGGCAGCCCGGTGAGGTCCTCGTCGCCGAGCGCGAGCAGGTCGAACGCGACGAACGACGCCGGTGTCTCGTTCGAGAGCAGCGTGACCCGGCTGGCCGCGGGATGGATCCGCTGCTGCAGCGCCTCGAAGTCGAGGGTGTTGTTCGCCCGGTCGGCGACCACGATCTCCCCGTCGATCACCGCGCGCGGCGGGAAGTTCGCCAGCACCGCCTCGACGACCTCGGGGAAGTAGCGGGTCATCGGGCGCTCGTTGCGGGAGCCGATCTCGATCTCGTCGCCGTCCCGGAAGACGATCGAGCGGAAGCCGTCCCACTTGGGTTCGTAGAGCCGTCCGTCCGGGATCGACGGCGCGGGCTTGGCCAGCATCGGCTTCACCGGGGGGATCACGGGCAGGTCCACGGCGGGCAGTCTCCTCTCGGTCGGGCGCGACGGCACGACGGCGCACCCACCCGGGTGGACCGGCCCGGCGGTGCGAACTGATCGGCGGCGTGCTGGACTGCCCCGATGGGACGCGCCGACGGTCGCGATCCGGGGCCGTCCCGGGCCGAGCTCGAGCGGGCCCGCGACCGGACGATCCCCGACGTGCTCCCCGGCCCCGGCGACCCGCCGCTGCGGGTGCTGTTCTGCGGGATCAACCCGGGCCTGCTCTCGGCCGCCACCGGCCACCACTTCGCGCGGCCCGGGAACCGGTTCTGGCCGGTGCTGCACGAGTCCGGGTTCACCCCGCGGCTGCTGCGTCCCGGCGAGCAGGGCGAGCTGGCCGGGCTCGGCCTGGGGATCACGAACATGGCGCCGCGGGCCACCGCCCGCGCCGACGAGCTCACCGACGACGAGCTGGTCGCCGGTGGCAGGCGGCTGCGCGAGCTGGTCGCGCGGCACCGGCCGGGATGGCTCGCGGTGGTCGGGATCGGCGCCTACCGGACCGCGTTCGGCCGGCGCGACGCCCGGGTGGGGGAGCAGCCCGACCGGCTCGGCGGCACCGGGGTGTGGGTGCTGCCCAACCCGTCCGGGCTGAACGCGCACTGGAGCCGCGCGGCGATGGCCGCCGAGTTCGGCAGGCTGCGCGGGCGCGCCGGGGAGCCGGGGTCCGGCGCGCGCGGCTAGGAGGCCGGCGGCGTCGTCGCGCGCAGGAACAGCCCCACGCCGAACCCGACGACCAGGAACACCGGAACCCACCACCAGGTGTCGGTCAGCGTCCAGACGACGGCGCCGACCACCAGCCCGCCGCCGATGCCGTAGCCGAGCCGGTGCAGCTGGTTGCGGCGGTGCTCGTCGTCCATCGGCTGTCCCCTCCCGTTCGCGGTGCGGATCAGGCGGAGCCGCGCCGGTCGACCATCATCCCGATCAGGAGGCCGGCCAGCAGACCGAGCCCGGGGAACAGCCACCAGTTGTCGGACAGCACCGCGAGCGCGCCCCCGGCGAGCAGCCCGAACGCCATGCCCCACGCGATCCCCGGATTCTCCTCCACGGCCCGGCCCTACGTGCCCGGATCGTCGAGGTCAGGCAGGTCGGGCGGGCCGTCGCGGGCGTCCCGGTCGGCCCACTCCAGCAGCGGGTCGATCGGGAACGCGGAGTCGTCGATACCGGAGTGCAGGTCACCGAGCTCGGCGTAGCGGGCCGGCATCGTCGCGATCGTGAAGTCGCCGGGCTCGCAGGCGTCGATCTCGTCCCAGCGGACCGGCGCCGAGACCCGCGCGTCCGGGGTGCCGCGCACCGAGTAGGCACAGGCGATCGTGTGGTCGCGGGCGTTCTGGTTGTAGTCGACGAAGATCTTCGACGGGTCCCGGTCCTTGCGCCACCAGGACAGGTCGACGCGGTCGCAGCGCCGGCCCACCTCGCGGGCGAACGCGTGCGCGGCCCGGCGGACGTCGGCGAACCCGTGATCGGCCGGGATCCGCACGTACACGTGCAGTCCGGCGCCGCCGGAGGTCTTCGGGTAGCCGGTCGCGCCCAGCTCGTCGAGCACCTCGTGCACCACACCGGCGACCCGCCGGACGTCCGTCCAGGACGACGACGGCATCGGGTCCAGGTCGATCCGCCACTCGTCGGGGGACTCGACGTCGGCGGCGCGGGAGTTCCACGGGTGGAACTCGACGGTGGACATCTGGACCGCCCAGATCACGTCGGCCAGGTGCGCGACGCACAGCTCGTCGGCGGTGCGGTTGTAGCGCGGGAAGTGCACGCGCACCGTGCGCACCCAGTCCGGCGCGCCGCGCGGCAGCCGCTTCTGGTGCACCTTCTCGCCGGTGACGCCGGTGGGGAAGCGGTGCAGCATGCACGGCCGGTCGCGCAAGGCGCGGACCACGCCGTCGCCGACCGCGGTGTAGTACGCGGCCAGGTCCCGCTTCGTCTCGCCGCGGGCCGGGAAGTAGACCCGGTCCGGACTGGACAGCCGCACTACGCGGTTGCCGATCGTCAGCTCGACCGGCGCACCCGCGTCGGTGGCCACGGCGGGATCAGTGGCGCCAGCTGCGCCGCTTGTAGATCGGGTGTGCGACGGCGCCGACCAGGCAGACCAGGGCCGGGACGCCCATGAAGAGGAACTCGGTCCAGCTGATCGGGTGCCCGATCGTGAACAGCAGCAGCGTGATCCCGACGAGACCGGCCGCGATCGGCAGCCCCTTGGTGAAGTTCTGGTGCCAGCCCCAGTCGACCGAGGGCTCCGCCTCGGGATCGACGCCCGACCGGACCGCGACCTCGCGTGTGTTGCTCGCCACGTGCTTCCTCCCGTTACGTCCCGCCGCAGACCGGGGCCATCGTCGCACAGCGACCGCACCGGGGATGATGGGCAGTGATGAAGTCACTCGTCGTGGTGGGCAGCACCGGTTCGATCGGCACCCAGGCCCTCGATGTGATCACCCGCGCCGGCGGGTTCACCGTCTCCGGGCTGGCTGCGGGCGGGTCCGACGTGCCCGCGCTGGTCGCCCAGGTGCGTGCGCACGACGTGCCCCGGGTCGCGGTGTCCTCGCGCGGGGCCGCCGCGCAGCTGCGGGCCGCGCTGCCCGGCGTCGAGGTGCTCGACGGCCCGGAGGCCGCCACCGAGCTGGTCACCGCCTGCGGCGCCGACGTCGTGCTGAACGGGGTCACCGGCTCCCGCGGGCTCGGCCCGACCCTGGCCGCGCTGGCGACCGGCGCCCGGCTGGCGCTGGCGAACAAGGAGTCGCTCGTCGCCGGCGGGCCGCTGGTGCTGGCGGCGGCGCAGCCCGGGCAGATCGTGCCGGTCGACTCCGAGCACTCGGCGCTGGCCCAGTGCCTGCGCGGCGAGCGGGCCACCGAGGTGGACCGGCTGGTGCTGACCGCGTCCGGCGGGCCGTTCCGCGGCCGCACCCGGGCCTCGCTCGCCGACGTCACCGTCGAGCAGGCGCTGCAGCACCCGACCTGGGCGATGGGCCCGGTCATCACGATCAACTCGGCGACCCTGGTCAACAAGGGCCTGGAGTTGATCGAGGCGCACCTGCTGTTCGGCATCGGCTACGACCGGATCGACGTCACCGTGCACCCGCAGTCGATCGTGCACTCGATGGTCACCTTCGCCGACGGCTCGACGATGGCCCAGGCGTCCCCGCCGGACATGCGGCTGCCGATCGCGCTGGCGCTGGGCTGGCCGGACCGGCTGCCCGGGGCGTCCACCGCCTGCGACTTCGGCCGGGCGCAGAGCTGGACCTTCGAGCCGCTCGACGACGACGCGTTCCCCGGCGTCCGGCTCGCCCGCGCCGCCGGGAGCGCCGGGGGCTGCCTGCCCGCCGTGCTGAACGCCGCGAACGAGGAGCTCGTCGAGGCGTTCGTGCGCGGCCGGATCGGCTATCTCGGGATCACCGACCTGCTCGCCGAGGTCCTGGAGGCGGCCGACGCCTGGACGGGTGACCCGGCTACCGTTGCGGACGTGCTGGCGGCGGAGGAATGGGCCCGCGCCCATGCGAGGGAGAAGGCGGGTTCGTGACCATCCTCTGGACGATCGTCGGGATCGCGATCTTCTTCGTCGGGCTGCTCATCTCGATCGCCTGGCACGAGCTCGGCCACTTCGCCACCGCCCGCTGGTTCGGCATCAAGGTGCCCGAGTTCATGGTCGGTTTCGGCCGGACGATCTGGTCGGTGAAGCGGGGGGAGACCGAGTACGGGATCAAGGCGATCCCGCTCGGCGGCTACGTCCGGATGATCGGGATGCTGCCCCCCGCGCCCGGGCGCGGCCGGCTCGGCCGCAGCCGGCGCACCGGGCCGTTCCAGGGCCTGATGGACGACGCCAGGGCCCAGTCCCAGATGGACGTGCTGCCCCAGGACGTCGACCGGCAGTTCTGGACGCGGTCGCCGTGGAAGCGGATCGTCGTCATGTTCGCCGGGCCGTTCATGAACCTGATCCTGGCGATCGCGCTGTTCGCGGTCCTGCTGATGGGGGTCGGGCAGGCGACCGACGGCACCCGCATCCGGGACGTCAGCGAGTGTGTGGTCCCTGCGAGCGTCGCCGCGACGCAGCAGATCGAACAGTGCCCGGTGGACGCGCCGCCCACCCCCGCGGCCGCTGCGGGCCTGCTCCCCGGCGACCGGATCCTGAGCTTCGCCGGCCGGGACGTCGAGGAGGCGCAGGGCCAGCAGCTTCGTGAGGCGATCCGTGTCGCCTCGGGGCCGACGCCGATCGTCGTCGACCGCGACGGTGAGCGGGTCGCCACGTCGGTCGACATCATCGACAACGAGGTGCTGGACTTCCAGGATCCGACGCGGACCGTGACCGCGGGTTTCATCGGGGTGTCGCTGCTGCCTGACTACGTCCGGCAGGGGCCCGGCGCCGTGGCAACCGAGATCGGGTCCATGATCGTCCGCAGCGGCGAGGCGATCACCCAGATCCCGGAGCGGATCCCCGCCGTATTCGGCGCCGCGTTCCTCGGGGAGGAGCGTGAGCCGGACAGCCCGGTCGGGGTCGTCGGGGTCTCCCGGATCGGCGGTGAGATCCTGGCCCAGGAGAACGTGCCCTGGCAGCAGGACGTATCACTGTTCCTCGGGCTCCTGGCGGCGGTGAACATCTCGCTGTTCCTGCTCAACCTGCTGCCGATCCCGCCTCTGGACGGAGGGCAGATCGTCCCGGCCATCTGGGAGTCGATCAAACGGAACACTGCGCGTGCGCTCAGGAGGCCGGACCCGGGTCCTGTCGACGCAGCCCGGCTCCTCCCGGTGGCCTACGTCTTCGTCATCGTCTTCCTCGGCTTCTCGCTGCTTCTCGCGATCGCAGACATCGTCAACCCTGTGCGGTTCTTCGGATGAGCCCGGAGCACGACCTCCGCCCGCTGGCGGTGTTCGACATCGACGGCGTGCTGGCCGACGTCTCGCACCGGCTGCACTTCCTCGACGTCCACCGGTGGGAGAAGTTCTTCGCCGCCGCGCACGCCGATCCGCTGCTGGAGGAGGGTGCCAAGCGGCTGGCGGCGGCGCTGGAGCGCTACGACGTCGTCTACCTGACCGGGCGCCCGGAGCGGAACCGGCGGCTCACCGAGGACTGGCTGGCCGGGTTCGGCCTGGCCACCGGGCCGCTGTACATGCGGCCCGACGACGACCACCGCCCGGCCCGCTACGTCAAGCGCGAGGTGCTGCGCAGGCTCGCGCGGGACCGGGCGATCGCGATGATCATCGATGACGACCCGGCCGTCGTGCGGGTGCTGGCCGACGACGGCTGGCCGGTCGAGCTGGCCACCTGGCTGCCGCACTCGTCGACCCTGCAGGACGCGCAGGAGAAGCACGGCCGCACCTGACCGATGACTTCCGGGACGGCACCGGGTCGGTACTCGTGAGCGGCGCCCCGCCGCGCCCACGAGGAGGCACCGTGACCGCACCCACCCCGGAACTCCGGCCGGTCGTCGACCGGGCCACCTGGCAGGCCGCCCGGGACGAGCTCCTGGTCCGGGAGAAGGCGCACACCCGGGATGGCGACGCGCTCGCCGCCGCCCGCAGGCGGCTGCCGATGGTCGAGTTCGACGGGTCCGTCGAGGTCGTCGGTCCGGACGGCCCGGTCCCCTTCCTGGACCTGTTCGCCGGCCGTGACGAGCTCGTCGTCTACAAGCACATGTGGCACGACGGCGCCCCGCACCAGGGCCAGTGCGAGGGCTGCACCACCACCGCCTGGCACCTGCGCGACACCGTCTACCCGAACGCCCGGGGCGTGTCGGTCGCCGTGGTGACCACGGGGGAGTGGCCGGAGGTCGCCGCCTACGCCGACTTCATGGGCTACCCCCGGCACTGGTACTCGGTGCGCGGGCTGGACGAGCCGATCGGTGGCGAGATGGGCTACCTCACCAGCTACCTGCGCGACGGCGAACGGACCTTCCTCACCTACGCCACGACCGGCCGCGGCAACGAGCCGGTCAGCGGGTCGTTCGCACTGCTGGACCGGACGCCGCGCGGTCGCGGCGAGGCGTGGGAGGACGGTCCCGGCGACCGGCACGCCTGCTGGTACTGGCGCACCGACGACGGCGGGAACCCCACCTGGGGCCCGACCAGCCGTCCGGTGCCGCAGTGGGCCCGGCCCGGTGCCACCCCGGTGACCACCCTCGGTCGGCGCGACGACCGCCACTGACGCCGGCCGGGGTGCGTCCGCTCACCGGGAACGGCGGCCCGCCCGCGGCGATGGGATAGTGGTGGTCGTGAGCGTCGCCCTCGGAATGCCCGCAGTCTCACCTGAGCCCGCGCCGACCCTTGCCCCGCGGCGCAGGACCCGTCAGCTCCAGGTCGGCCCGGTCGGGGTCGGCTCAGAGCACCCGATCTCCGTGCAGTCGATGACGACCACCCTGACCTCCGACATCAACGCGACGCTGCAGCAGATCGCCGAGCTGACCGCGTCCGGCTGCGACATCGTGCGGGTGGCCTGCCCGTCCGCCGACGACGCCGAGGCACTGCCCGCGATCGCGAAGAAGTCGCAGATCCCGGTGATCGCCGACATCCACTTCCAGCCGAAGTACGTGTTCGCCGCGATCGAGGCGGGCTGCGCGGCCGTCCGGGTCAACCCGGGCAACATCCGCAAGTTCGACGACCAGGTCAAGGAGATCGCCCAGGCGGCCAAGGACCACGGCACCCCGATCCGGATCGGGGTCAACGCCGGCTCGCTGGACAAGCGGCTGATGGACAAGTACGGCAAGGCCACCCCGGAGGCGCTCGCCGAGTCCGCGCTGTGGGAAGCGGGCCTGTTCGCCGAGCACGACTTCCACGACATCAAGATCTCGGTGAAGCACAACGACCCGGTCGTCATGGTGCGCGCCTACGAGCTGCTCGCCGAGCAGTGCGACTACCCGCTGCACCTGGGCGTCACCGAGGCCGGGCCGGCGTTCCAGGGCACCATCAAGTCGGCGGTCGCGTTCGGCGCGCTGCTGCGCCAGGGGATCGGCGACACGATCCGGGTCTCGCTGTCCGCGCCGCCGGTCGAGGAGATCAAGGTCGGCCAGCAGATCCTGGAGTCGCTGAACCTGCGCCCGCGCCGGCTGGAGATCGTGTCCTGCCCGTCCTGCGGGCGCGCCCAGGTCGACGTCTACAAGCTCGCCGACGAGGTCACCGCCGGTCTGACCGGCATGGAGGTGCCGCTGCGGGTGGCCGTCATGGGCTGCGTCGTGAACGGGCCGGGGGAGGCCCGCGAGGCCGACCTCGGGGTCGCCTCCGGCAACGGCAAGGGCCAGATCTTCGTCAAGGGCGAGGTCATCAAGACCGTCCCCGAGCACAAGATCGTGGAGACCCTGATCGAGGAGGCCATGCGGCTCGCCGAGGACATGGGCGAGACCGTCCCGGGCGAACCGCAGGTGACGGTCGGCTGATCGTTGTACGGCGTGGCATCATGAGTCACGTGCTGAGGGTGGCCGGTGCACGGCTTCTCGACGATCGTCACCGCTCCGGGGTGCACGACGTGCTGGACGCCGACCCCGTCGCCTCCTGCATGGTCGCGGCGCGGGTCGAGGCGGTCGGGCTGGACCCGTGGCGGCTGGGCGGGGAGCTGTGGTCGCACGGCGGCCCGGCCGAGGGGCTCTGCTTCTCCGGGGCGAACCTGGTGCCGCTGCGCGGCGAGCGTTCGGCGCTGCGCGCGTTCGCCGACCGTGCCCGGCGCGCCGGCCGGGCCTGCTCGTCGCTGGTCGGCCGGGCCGAGCTGGTGCTGCCGATGTGGGACGAGCTGTCCTCGGTCTGGGGGCCCGCCCGCGAGGTCCGCCCGGACCAGCCGCTGATGACGCTGACCGGCATGCCCGCCGTCCCGCCGGACCCGCAGGTGCGGCCGGTCCGGATCGAGGAGCTGGACCGCTACCTGCCCGCCGCGGTCGCGATGTTCACCGAGGAGGTCGGCGTCGACCCGCGGGACGGCGACGGCGGCGCCGGCTACCGCGCCCGGGTCGCCGAGCTGATCACCTCAGGCCGGGCGTTCGCCCGGTTCCAGGACGGCGAGGTCGTGTTCAAGGCCGAGATCGGCGCGCTGTCCCGGCAGGTCGGGCAGATCCAGGGGGTCTGGGTGCACCCGGCGTGGCGCGGGCACGGGTTCGGTACCTCGGGCACCGCGTCGGTCGCGGTGGCGCTGGGGGCGATGGGGCGCTGCGCCAGCCTCTACGTCAACGCGTTCAACTCGCCCGCCCGCGCCGCCTACCAGCGGGTGGGGTTCACGCAGGTCGCGCAGTTCGCCACCGTCCTGTTCTGAGCCGCGGCGCCGCGGTGAGCGGTGCCGTCCTGCCGGTGTGATCCCCGGCCCGTCATACTCGGCGACCGTGCTGCGCTCCCTGCGGAACCGACCGGTCGTGCTCGCCGTGGTGATCGCCGTCCTGGCGACGGCCGGGGTGGTCGTCGCACTGTGGCGCCCCTGGGACGGCGCGGGCTCCGCCGCGGAGCGCTACGTCACCGCGTGGGCGGCCGGCGACGCCCCCGCCGCGGCGGGGCTGACCAGCGACCCGGAGGCCGCCGGGGCCTACCTGGAGCAGGCCCGCACCGACCTGGGCGCGACGTCGATGACGGCCCGGGTCACCGGCACCCGCACCGACGACGACCGGGCCACCTCGACCGTGCAGGTCGACTGGGACCTGGGGCAGGGCCGCCGCTGGGCGTACACCCTGGAGCTGCCGCTCCTCGCTGCGCCGGGGACGGCCGCGAACGACACCGGCTGGGCCGTCGACTGGTCGCCCGCCGCCTTCGCGCCGGGCCTCGGCGACGGGCAGCGCCCGGTCGCCCGCACCGTGAACGCCGAACCCGCCCCGGTGCTCGACTCCTCCGGGGCGACCCTGCTGGCGCCCGTCCCGGTCGTGTCGGTCACCCTCGACCGCAGGCAGGGCGATCTCGCGCGGACGGCGTCGACGCTCGGCGCAGCACTCGGCGACGTCGACCCGGCGATCACCGCGCGCAGCATCACCGACGGCGCGAACAACACCCCGGAGGATCAGGCGTACACCGTCGTCGTGCTGCGCGAACCCGACTACGACCGGGTCCGCGACCGGATCGAGGACCTGCCCGGGGTGCGGTTCGTCCGCTCCACCCGGCTGCTGCCGCCGGACTCCGGGTTCGTCGGCCAGGTGATCCAGGGTGCGCGTACCGAGATCGACCGGGCCGCCGGTGGGACCCCGGGCTGGTCGGTCGACGCGGTCGGGGCCGACGGTGCCACCGCGTCGTCGCTGACCGGAGCGCCGCCCGCACCCGGGCAGCCGGTCACCCTGGAGCTGGACCGCACCGTGCAGGACGCCGCGCAGGACGCCGTGGACGGCGAGTCGCGGCAGGCGATGATCGTCGCGGTCCGGCCGTCGACCGGGGCGGTGCTCGCGGTCGCCCAGAACGCCGCTGCCGACCGGGACGGCACGCTCGCGCTGACCGGCCGCTACCCGCCGGGCTCCACCTTCAAGATGGTGACCGCCTACGCGGCGATGCCGGCCGAGAACCTGACCCCGCAGACGCCGGTGGAATGCCCCGGCACCACGGTGATCGACGGCCGCACCATCCCCAACGAGGACTCGTTCGTGCTGGGCACCGTCCCGCTGCAGCAGGCGTTCGCCCGCTCCTGCAACACGACGTTCTCCCGGCTCGCGCTCGGCCTGCCGCCCGAGGGCCTGCCCGAGGCGGGCCGGGAGCTCGGCTTCGGCGCGGACTGGACGATCCCCGGCATGACGACGATCACCGGCTCGGTCGACGCCGCGACCGACGACCTGCAGCGTTCCGTCGACGGCATCGGGCAGGGCGACGTGCTGGCCTCCCCGTTCGGGATGGCGCTGGTGTCGGCCACGATCGCGCACGGCGCACCGGTCACCCCGGCGCTGATCCGAGGCCTGCCCACCGAGGCGACGATCGCCCCCGGCACTCCGGACCCGGCCGTGCTCGACCAGCTCCGGCCGATGATGCGGGCCGTCGTCACCTCCGGCACCGCGGCCGCGGCGAACGGGCAGGGCGAGGTGTTCGGCAAGACCGGCACCGCCGAGTACGCCGGCCCGGACGGCACCAACCGCGCACACGGCTGGTTCACCGGCTATCGCGGTGACCTGGCGTTCGCGACGCTGATCGTGGACGGCGGCTCGTCCGGCCCGGCCGTCCAGCTCTCGTCCCGGTTCCTGGCCGACGTCCCCCGCTGATCACCGATCCGGAACCGGGACGGTCGCCGGGCGACCGTCCCGGTTCCCGATCCGCGATCACGGCCGGGGGGAGCGCTCTTGCCCCGGCGCCTACCCTGGTCGGCGTGCACCCGAGCCGGATCCCCGCCCTGGCGCTCGCTGCCGACCTCGTCGCGGTCGTGGTGTTCGCCGCCGTCGGCCGGATCAGCCATGCCGAGTCGGACAGTCTCGTCGGCCTCGCCGGTACCGCGCTGCCGTTCCTGATCGGCGCCGGGGTCGCCTGGGCGACACCCTGGGTGCGTGCCTCGCCGGCGTCGCTGTGGGCCGGGGCCGTGGTGCTCGCCTGCACCGCGGGCATCGGGTTCGCGTTGCGGCTGGGCTTCCTCGGGCGGCTGCCGATGTCGTTCGCGGTCGTCGCCCTGGTGTCGCTGGCGGTGCTGCTGCTCGGCTGGCGCGGGCTGTCCGGCGTGGTGGCCCGGCTGCGCGGCCCCCGGGAGCCGTCCCACGGCTGACCGGGACGGGCCCGTCCCAGGGGTCACACCCCGCGGCCCGGTCGGCACCGCGCGGCGAGGCATACCATGGAACGCATGGCCACCCGCACGTTGCTCGTCCCCGGCACGCCGACCCCGATCCGCGAGGTGCCGGCCCACATCCCGCGGCCGGAGTACGTCGGCAAGCCGTCCCCGGCGCGCAGCCGCCGCGGCGACGTGCAGACCCCGGAGACGATCGAGCTCATGCGGCACGCAGGCAAGGTCGCCGCCGAGGCGCTGCGGCTGGCCGGGGAGGCCGTGCGCCCCGGCGTCACCACCGACGAGATCGACCGCGTGGTGCACGAGTTCCTGATCGACTCCGACGCCTACCCGTCGACGCTGGGCTACCGCGGCTTCCCGAAGTCCTGCTGCACCAGCCTCAACGAGGTCATCTGCCACGGCATCCCGGACACCACGGTGATCAACGACGGCGACATCGTGAACGTCGACGTCACCGCCTTCGTCGGCGGCGTGCACGGCGACACCAACGCCACGTTCCTGGCCGGGGACGTCGCCGAGGAGCCGCGGCTGCTGGTCGAGCGCACCCGCGAGGCCACCATGCGGGCGATCAAGGCGGTCCGCCCGGGCCGCGAGCTGAACGTCGTCGGCCGGGTCATCGAGTCCTACGCCAAGCGCTTCGGCTACGGCGTCGTCCGCGACTTCACCGGGCACGGCATCGCCCACGAGTTCCACTCCGGGCTGGTCGTGCTGCACTACGACGAGCCCGACGTGCACACCGTCCTCGAGCCGGGGATGACCTTCACCATCGAGCCGATGATCACCCTCGGCGGGATCGAGCACGACACCTGGGACGACGACTGGACCGTCGTCACCAAGGACAGGTCCTGGGTCGCCCAGTTCGAGCACACCATCGTCGTCACCGACGACGGCGCGGAGATCCTGACCCTGCCCTGAGCCCGCACCCGCCGGCCGCGGTCCGCACCTGCTGCGGGGGGTGCGGACCGGGACGGGCGGGTGCGGACGCCTCAGGCGGCGCGGCGCTCCCGCAGCACGGCGAGCGCGTCGTCGGCGTGCCGGGTCATCGCCGTCTCGGAGCCGATCTCGGCCAGGATCCGGCGGTCGGTGTCGATCACGAACGTCCGCCGCCGGGTGTGGAAGTTGCCCGGCAGCCAGGCCCGCCACGCGCCGAACGACTTCGCCACGGTGTGCTCGGCGTCGGACAGCAGCGGGAACGACAGCGCGTTGGCGGCGGCGAACATGCCCTGCTTGTCGACCCGGTCGCTGGAGATCCCGACCGGCTGCGCGCCCAGCTCGGCGAACTCCGCGGCCAGGTCCCGGAAGTGGCACGCCTCCTGGGTGCAGCCGCTGGTCATCGCGGCGGGGTAGAAGAAGAGCACCACCGGACCGGCGGCGAGCAGGCTGCTCAGCCTGCGCGGGGTGCCGGTCTCGTCCTGCAGTTCGAAGTCGGTCGCGAGATCGCCGACGGCCATGGTCTCTCCTCGTCGCGGATGGGGACTCACCCGGTGTTCGTCCCGGCGCGGGGCTCCGGTTCGATGATGATCAGTTTCTCATCCCGCACGGTGCGGCGCCCGCGGAGGAAGCGGGAGGAACCCGCTGGTCCGGCGGACGTAGTCGGCGTAGCCGGGCCGCCGCCCGGCGATGTCGCGCTCCAGCAGCGCCGCGCCGGTGCCGCGCACCAGGTTCACCGTGATCGCGGCGACGCCGACCAGCCCGACCAGCCCGGCCGGGTGGTGCAGCGCGAGGATGCCCAGCCCCCACCACACGCAGGCGTCGCCGAAGTAGTTCGGATGCCGGGTGAAGCGCCACAGCCCGGTGTCGAGCACGGCGCCGCGGTTCGCCGGATCGGCGGTGAACCGGGCGAGCTGGGCGTCGCCGACGGTCTCGAAGCCGAACCCGACCGCCCACACGAGCACGCCGGCCACCGTCACGACCAGCCCCCAGCCGCCGACGGCGCCGTAGGCGGCGACCTGGACGGGCAGCGACACCAGCCACATCACCGCGCACTGGGTCAGGTAGACCTTCCGGAACGCGGTGCCCGGCGACCGGGCGAGCAGCTCGACGTAGCGCCGGTCCTCACCGCGGCCGCGGTTGCGGCGGGCGATGTGCCAGGCCAGCCGGCCGCCCCAGAGCGCGACGAGCAGCACCACCAGCCAGCGCCGCCAGGCCGGGCCCGCCGGATCCAGCACCGTCGCCGACACCGCGGTGACCAGCGCGACCAGGACGAACCCGAGCCCCCAGAGGACGTCGGCGCCGTCGTGCCGCCCGCGCCGCACGCCGATCGCGTACCCGGCCACGGCGAGCATTAGGACCGCGACCGCGGTGATCGCCAGGTTCGCACCCCAGGCCGCCCACGGGAACGGCGTCACCGGAGGGTGACCTGCCCGGGCGCGGCGGCCGCGCCGTCCAGGCCCGGATCGAGCCCGAGCACGCCGGTGCGGCTGCGCGGCAGCCCGGACGCGCCGTCCGGGCCGGGCCGCACGGCGAGGATCTGGTGCACGCCCATCCGGTTCTGCTCGAACGCCAGCGCCGCCCCGGCCAGGTACAGCAGCCAGATCCGCCACTGCTCCTCGCCGATCATCCGGGTCGCGGTCTCCCGGTGCCGCTGCAGCGTGTCCAGCCACGGCCGGACGGTCCACACGTAGTGCTCACGCAGCGACTGCACGTCGACGATCTCGTGCCCGGCCCGCTCCAGGAAGCCGAGCGTCTCGCCGAGCGGGCGCATGTACATGTCCGGCGCCACGTAGGACTCCATGAAGGCGCCGCCGCCCGGGGCGGTGTTCGCGCCGTCCGCGCCGCGCGACATCTGCTGCAGCAGCAGCCGTCCCTGCGGGCGCAGCATGCGGTGCAGCTGCACGGCGTAGATCGGGTAGTTGTCCTGTCCGACGTGCTCGCCCATCTCGATCGACGCGACCGCGTCGAACTGCTCGGCCGGGATCTGCCGGTAGTCCTGCAGCCGGATCTCCACCTGCTCGGACAGGCCGGCCCGGCGGACCCGCTCCACGCCGTAGTCGCGCTGCTGCGCGGACAGCGTGACGCCGGTGGCGTGCACGCCGTAGTGCTCGGCGGCGTGCACCAGCAGCGACGCCCAGCCGCAGCCGACGTCGAGCAGCCGCATCCCGGGCCCGAGGCCGAGCTTGCGGCAGATCAGGTCGAGCTTGTCGCGCTGGGCGTCGACGAGGCCGTAGTCGGGGCCCTCCTCGCGGGTCCAGTAGCCGCAGGAGTAGGCCATCTGCGGGTCGAGCAGGAAGGCGTAGAACTCGTTGGACAGGTCGTAGTGGTGGCTGATCGCGGCCCGGTCCCGGCTGCGGGTGTGCAGCCGCCCGCCGATCCGCGCCTCCGAGGCGGGCGGCCGCGGCGGCGGTCCGACGGCGCCGAGCCGGGCGGCGGTCCGGACCGCGGCCAGCTTCTGCCGGCCGGACGGGCGCACCGCGCCGGAGCCGGGCCGGGCGAGCGCCCAGAACCGGGACAGCCCGTCCGCGACGTCGCCGTCGACGGACAGGTCGCCGGAGACGAAGGCGCGGGCCAGGCCGAGCTCGCCGGGCGCCCACAGCAGCCTGCGCAGCGCGCGCCGCCGGTGGACGACCACGGTGGGCGGGTCCGGGTCCTCGGCGGTGCCCCGGTGGCCCGCCTCGCTGCCGTCCCAGGCGCGCAGCCGGACCGGCAGCGGGGCGCGCAGCACGTCCTCCAGCAGGGCGGCGAGCCGGTCGGCGGCGGTGGCGCTCACGAGGACACTCCCGGGCGGCGCTGCAGCGAGAACTGGACGACGTCGAGGTAGCCGACCCGGAAGCCGGCCTCGCAGTAGCCCAGGTAGAACTCCCACATCCGGCGGAAGGTCTCGTCGAAGCCGAGCGCGGCGACGTCCTCCCAGCGGTCCAGGAAGTCCCGCCGCCAGTGCGCCAGGGTGCGGGCGTAGTCGTAGCCGAGGCTGCGCCGCTCGGTGACCCGCAGGCCGGTGTCGGCGGCCAGGTTCTGCTCGATCGAGGTGACCGACGGGATCAGGCCGCCGGGGAAGACGTACTTGTGGATCCAGGTGTAATCGTCCTTGGAGACGACCATCCGCTCGTGCGGCATGGTGATCGACTGCAGGCCGACCCGGCCGCCCGGGGCGAGCAGCCGGTCCAGCGCGGCGAAGTAGGTGGGCCAGTAGTCCTCGCCGACCGCCTCCACCATCTCCACCGAGACGACGGCGTCGTAGCTGCCGCGCGCCTCCCGGTAGTCGCGCAGCAGCACCTGCACCCGGTCGGCGACGCCGGCCTCGGCGATCCGCCGCTCGGCGAGGTCCTTCTGTTCCTGGGAGATGGTCAGCGTGGTCACCCGGGCGCCGCGCTGCGCGGCGCGCGTCGCGAGGCCGCCCCAGCCGGTCCCGATCTCCAGCACGTGCATCCCGTCCCGGACGCCCGCCATGTCCAGGATGCCGTCCATCTTGCGCTGCTGGGCGAGCACCAGGTCGTCGGAGCCGTCGGCGAACCAGCCCGAGGAGTACGACATGGTCTCGTCGAGGAACAGCGCGAACAGCTCGTTGGACAGGTCGTAGTGGCGGTGGATGTTCTCCCGGGACCCCTCCAGCGAGTTGCGCTCCTCGCGGGGCTGGCGGGCCTCGGCGAAGCGCCGCCCGAGCCGCTGCAGCGCGGGCGGGACCAGCGTGGACAGCCGGGCCGCGAACGGCGTCAGCAGGCCGGGCAGGTCGGTGGTCGTCCAGTCGCCGACCATGTAGGACTCGCCGAACCCGATCTTGGAGTTCGCGCCGAGCCGGGCGAAGAACGCGGCAGGCCGCTCGATCCGCATGACCGGGCTGTCCGGTCCGCCCGCGCCGAGCCGCTCGCCGCCGGGCAGCACCACCCGCACCGGCAGGCTCCGGACCGCGTTGCGGAACAGCGACTCGGCGATCCGCGCCTTCACCGGTGCCGACGGCGGTGTCGCCAGGCCGGGCCAGACCCCCTCGTTGGGGCGCGGCACGGCGTGCGCGCGGCGCCGCCCGTTCCGGGCCGGTCCGGTCACCGGCACGTCGTGCTGCATGGTCATCGGGTGATCCCTTCCTCGTCGACGATCTGGTGTGCAGGGTGTTCGGCGGGCGGCGCCGGACGGTTCTGCGGTGGGCCGGTGGGGCGCGGCACGATCGGCAGCCTGCGCAGCCACAGCGCGATGCCGTGCAGCCGGATCAGCAGCGAGGTGCGGCGGGTGACCAGCGGCCTGCGCAGCACGCTGCGGACGATCTCCCGGGTGGTGGCCGGCCGGCGGGTGCCGGTCAGCGTCGCGGCCAGCGCGGGCCGCCCGTCCTGGTGCAGGGTCACCGCGACGGCGAGCCGCTCACCGGGCGGCGGGAGCGACATCGTGTAGTGGCCGCGCACCTCCAGGAACGGCGAGACGTAGAAGTCCTTGTCGGCGCCGGCCCGGCCCCGCTCGTCCGGCCGCAGCAGGTAGCAGTGCCGTCCGCCGTAGGTGTTGTGCACCTCGGCGACGACGCAGGCGAGGCTGCCGTCGGCGCGATGGCACCAGAACACCGAGATCGGGTTGAACACGTGGCCCAGCTCGCGGGCGTGCGCGAGCATCAGCACCCGGCCGCCCGCCAGGTCGACGCCGTGCCCGGCGAGCAACTCGTCGACGTTCTCCCGGATGCTGCGGGCCGGGTCGCCGAGATGGTCCTCGGCCCGGAACCGGGCGAACGGGCGCAGCCAGAACGGCAGCTCGGGCAGCGCGTCCAGATCGACCAGCCACAGCTGGGTGGGGTGCGCGAACGCGGTCCGCAGGTCGCGGTGCCGGGCGTGCCGCACCTGCGCGTCGTAGATGGCGGGCGCCGGGGTCACCGGGCGTCCCAGCCGGCCCCGAGCGCGGCGGCGGCGCGCACGCCGGACGCGCAGCCGTCCTCGTGGAAGCCCCAGCCGTGGTAGGCGCCCGCGAATGCGGTGACCGGCGTGTTCAGCTCCGGCAGCCGGCGCTGCGCGGCGACCGAGTCCGGTGTGTACACCGGATGCCGGTAGCTCATCCGGGCGACGACGGCCGCCGGATCGACCCGGCCCGCCGCGCCCAGGGTGACGACCCAGTCGTCCGGGTCGGTGAGCCGCATCAGCCGGTTCATGTCGTAGCTGACCAGCACCGGGGCGTCCGGGTCGGGGGAGCAGGCCGGTTTGAGGTAGTTCCAGGACGCCCGCGCGCCCGCGGTCCTGGGCAGCAGCGAGGTGTCGTGGTGCAGCCAGGTCTCGTTGCGCGAGTAGGTGAACGCGCCGAGCACGTCCCGCTCGGCCGCGGTCGCGTCGTCGCCGAGGATCCGCAGCGCCTGGTCCGGGTGGGTGGCAACGACGACCTTGTCGAACCCGGCGACACCGACGGCGTCGTCGGTGACCTCGACCCCGGCCGGGGTTCGCAGCAGGGCGCGCACCGGGGTCCCGGTCCGCACCGCCGGGAGCTGCTTGACGATCCGGTCCACGTAGGACCGGGAGCCGCCGGTCACGGTGCGCCACCGCGGGGAGCCGCCGATCGCGAGCATCCCGTGGTGGTCGAGGAAGGTGAACAGGTAGCGGGCCGGGTAGTCCAGCGAGAGCGCAGCGCCCGCCGACCACACGCAGGACACCACCGGGATCATGAAGTGGTCGACGAAGTAGCGGGAGTAGCCGCCGATCGCCAGGAACGCGCCGAGCGTGACGTCACCGGCCAGCTCGTCGTGCAGCACCCGCCGGGCGTGCCGGTGGAAGCGGGTCACCTCGGCGAGCATCCGCAGGTACTGCGGCCGGGCCAGGTTCGACGCCTGCGGGAACAGCCCGCCGATCCGGCGGGCACCGGCGTACTCCAGCCCGCAGCCGTCGCACCGGACCGACATCGACATGTCGGACTCCTGGGTGGCGACGCCGAGCTCGCCGAACAGCCGGAGCAGGTTCGGGTAGGTCCGGTCGTTGTGCACGATGAAGCCGGTGTCGACGGCGGTGATCCCGCCGTCGGAGGTGGTGAGCTCGTGGGTGTGCGCGTGCCCGCCGGGCCGGTCGTCGGCCTCGTACAGGGTGATGTCGTGGGTTCCCGCGAGCAGGTGCGCGGCGGTCAGGCCGGACACCCCGCTGCCCACCACCGCGACGGTCGGGCGACCGGTCATCGTCTCGCTCCTGTCCGTGTCGGGCACCGGCGGCTCACCGGTGCGCCGGTCCGAGGGCGACCCGCAGCCCGGCGGGCGCGGGTTCCGTCATGGCGTTCGAGACGACCGGGTCCGGGGGTTCGGCCCCGAGCTCGCCGAGCACGAACCGGCGCACCAGCGCCGTCCAGTCCGCGGCCCGGCGGAGCATCGCGTGCCCGTCGCCGTGCACGTCGAAGCGCGCCACCCGGCCGGTGACCTCGCGGGCCCGCAGCGCGTAGGCGTACGACGCGGCCGGATCGGTCATCCGCTCCCGGTCGCCGTGCGCGATCAGCACGGCCCGCCCGGCCAGCTGCGCGACCGGGTCGCTGCCGTCCAGCCAGGGCGCCAGCGCGCAGACGGCGACCACGCCGGGGGCGCCGGCGGCCCGCAGCACGGCCCGCCCGCCCATCGAGTGCCCGACCAGGACGACCGGGCGTCCGGGATGGCGGTCGGTCAGCTCCCGGACCGCCCACCGGACGTCCTGGAGGGCGTCCATCGCGGGGCCGTTCCAGCCGCGCACCCGGTAGCGGAGCAGATGGGTGGCGATCCCGGTGCCGAGCGCTGTGCGGTACCCCCGCCCGGCGCGCTCCACGGCGCGGGCGAACGGCGACATCCGCCGGTACGCCAGGCCGCGTCGGCGGGCCGGTGCCGTCGAGTGCGCCCGCCCGCCGTGCGTGACCAGCAGCACCCCGGCCGGTTCCGGGCGGGCCCGGCCCACCGGGTCCAGCTGCGGCGTCGGATCGGGCACGGTTCACCCCTCGGGGCCGGGTGCGGATGTCACGGGTGGTTCGTCCGGCGGGCCGCCGACGGCCCGGTGGTTGGGACCGGCATCACACCGGCAGCGGTGGACCGCGGCCCGGTGACTCGGTGGGATGCGAGAGGCACGGTCCCCGGCGGCCGCACCGGTTCCGTGGGAGTACGGACGCGGCGCGGCCGGACGGGTCGCAGGATCACCGCCGGTGGGGCGCCGCGAGCGTGGTGCGCCGCCGGAATCATCACCCGGCCCGGTGGATCCGGCGACCGGGGAGCGACGAGGATGGGGGGCGTCCCCGGCCCGGCCGGGGACACCGGACGCGAGGAGCGCAACGATGGGCATGCCACCGGAGCTGACGGTGCGGCAGCGGATCGCGGCGACGCTGCGCCGCCGGCGGCGCGGGTCGGGATTCTGGTTCGGCCTGGCGATCGCGGTCATCTGGCCGTTCGTGCTGTGGGGCACCCGGCCGGGCTGGCGGGGCGGCGAGCACCTGCCGCGGACCGGCGGCGCGCTGCTGGTCGCCAACCACGTCTCGTTCTCCGACCCGATCTTCGACATCGCCTTCGGCACCACGCACGGCCGGATGCCGCGGTTCATGGCGAAGTCGGAGCTGTGGAGCGTGCCGGTGGTGAAGTGGGTGCTCGGCGGGGGCGGGCACATCCCGGTGTACCGGGCGTCGAAGCGGGCGGCCGAGTCGTTCGCCGGCGCGATCGACGCCCTGGAGCGGGGCGAGATCGTCGCCGTCTACCCGGAGGGCACCTACACCGCCGACCCGGACGGCTGGCCGATGAAGCCCAAGAACGGCGTCGCCCGGATCGCGCTGCGCTCCGGCGCGCCGGTGATCCCGATGGCCAACTGGGGCACCCAGGATTTCCTGCCCGCCGAGGGGCGGCCGCGCTTCCGCCCGCGCAAGCGGATCGGCATCGCCCTCGGTCCGCCCGTCGACCTGTCGGAGTTCGCGGGGAAGCCGCTGACCCGCAGCACCCTGGACGCCGCCACCAGGAAGATCATGGACGAGGTCACCACGCTGCTCGAGCAGATGCGCGACGAGACCCGCCCGGCCACCCCGTACGACCCGGAGCTGGGTGGGCGCGACGGGTCCCCGGGGGAGCCGGTGGATCCGGCCGAGCGCGCGGCGAGCTGACTCAGATCTCCAGGCCGAGCAGGGCGTTCTCGACGACCTCCGGCAGCGCCGGGTGGATCCAGTACTGCTGGGTCGCCAGCGCCCGCGCGTCCTGCCCGAACACCATCGCCTGGATCAGCTGCTGGATCAGGGTGGACGCCTGCGGTCCCAGGATGTGCGCACCGAGCAGCCGCCCGGTGCCCTTCTCCGCGACGATCTTGCAGAGCCCGGTGCGGTCCTCCATGGCCCAGCCGTAGGCGACGTCGCCGTAGTTCTGCACCTTCACCGTGACGTCCAGGCCCTGCTCGCGGGCCTCGGACTCGGTGAGCCCGACGGCGGCGATCTGCGGCTCGGTGAACACCGCGGACGGGACGAGATCGTGGTTGGTCGCACGCAGCTCGGCCGGGTTGCCCAGGTTGTGCCCGACGATCTTCGCCTCGTGGTTGGCGACGTGCTTGAGCTGGTGCGGCGAGCTGACGTCGCCGAGCGCCCACACGTTCTCGGCGGAGACGCTGCGCTGGAACTCGTCGACGGCGACCCGGCCGTCGGCGTGCACGGTGATCCCGGCCCGGTCCAGGTCCATCCGGTCCCCGTTCGGGATCCGCCCGGTGGCGACCAGCAGGGTGTCGGCGACGACCTGCGAGCCGTCGTCGAGGGTGATCGTGACCTCGCCGCCGCCGCCGGTCCCGTCGCCGGACAGCGCGGTGACCTGGCGGCCGAGCCGGCAGTCCCATCGGGCGGCTGCGATCTCGGTGAAGCGCTCGGAGATCGTGTCGTCGAGATGGCGCAGCAGCCGCGATCCGCGGGCGATCACGGTGACCTCGGCGCCGAGCGCGGAGAACACGTGCGCGAACTCGCTGCCGATGAAGCCGCTGCCCAGGATCGCGAGCCGGCGCGGGACGGCGTCGATCCGCATCACGGTGTCCGAGGTCTCGAACGGCACCCCGGAGGCGGCGACCACCGGCGGGATGCTGGGCCGGGAGCCGGCGGCGATCACCACCCGGTCGGCGGTGACGACCTCGGTGCCCGAGCCGTCGGTCCGGTCGACGGCGAGCTCGCGCTCCCCGGTGAACCGGGCGTGCCCGAAGTACACGGTGACGTTCGGGCTGCGCTCGACCCGGTACTCGCGGCCGCCGGCGGAGATCGGGTCGATCCGGCCGAACACCCGGTCCCGGATGTCGGTCCAGCGGATCTTGTCGATGCTCGCGTCGACGCCGTAGGTGTGCGCGTGCCGGACGGTCTCGGCGACGTCGGCGGCGTAGACGTACATCTTGGTCGGGATGCAGCCGACGTTGAGGCAGGTGCCGCCGAACACCCCGTGCTCGACCAGCGCCACGTCCAGCCCGGCGAACCGCTCGTCCAGGAAGGTGTTGCCGGAGCCGGTGCCGATGACGACCAGATCGTGGTGGGACACACCGCGAGGCTAACCGCTTCCGTGGCGGCTCCGCGGTCTGGTACCCAGGGGTGGTGACCGTGCACACCCCGGGCGCCACGGTGCGCCGCAGCTGGGCGCCCGATCTCGACACCGGCACCCTCTACGCGCTGCTCGCGCTGCGCACCGAGGTGTTCGTCGTCGAGCAGGAATGCCCCTACCAGGAGCTCGACGGCCGCGATCTGGAACCGCGGACCCGGCACTACTGGCTGGCCGCCGAGCGCGGCGACGACGTCGAGATCCTCGCCACCCTCCGGCTGCTGAAGGAGCCCGGCGGTGGCTACCGGATCGGGCGGGTCTGCACCCGGCTCGACGCCCGCGGCCGCGGCCTCGGGCACCGGCTGATGGACGCCGCGCTGGCCGAGGTCGGCGACGGGCACTGTGTGCTCGACGCCCAGCAGGCGCAGACCGCCTTCTACCGGCGGCACGGTTTCGAGGTCGCGGGGGAGCCGTTCGTCGAGGACGGGATCCCGCACGTCCCGATGTCGCGGTCGCGGGTGTGACCGGGTGTGACCCGATGTCGCGGCCCGGCCGCGACACCCGGCGCGCGGCTCACTCGTAGAGCACGGCCTGGATCTCCGGGTCGTCGATGCTGGTCCGGTCGTACCAGTGGAAGCCGGTGTCGACCTCCGGTGGCTGCACCTCGCCGCGGGCCGCCTTCACCCCCGCCTTGACGACCTCGGTGCCCGTCGCGATCGGGTCCTGGGTGACGGCGCCGGGCATCTGCCCGCTCCGGATGGCCTCCATCTGGGCCGCGCCGGAGTCGAACACGATGATCGTCAGGTCGTCGCGGCCGCTCTCCGGGCCACCCCGGACGACCCCGAACGCGGACCCCTCGTCGGACCCGTAGATGCCGGCGAGATCCGGGTTGGCGGCGAGGATCGCCTTGGTGATGTCGGCCGACCGTGCCTGGTCGCCGCCGCCGTACTGCGGCTCCAGCAGTTCGACGTCGGGGGCGTTGGCCCGCATCCGGTCGGTGAACCCGTCCCGCCGGTCGGTGGCCGAGCGGCTGGTCTGGTCCTGCACGACCAGCGCGACCTTGCCCCGGCCGCCCGGTTGTCGGTGGCGGCGGTCGTCACCGGGACATCGCTGTCCACCCCGGAGTCGAAGGCGACGACCGGGATGTCCCGGCTGCGGGCCTGGTCGGCGTAGACGGCGAGCAGGATGACCGCGCCGAGGATCACGTTCTGCCACTCCTGCGGGATCGACATGATCTGCAGGCCGTTGTTGAGCACCGAGATGATCAGCGCGCCGATCACGGTGCCGAGGATGGAACCTTTGCCGCCGGACAGCGACGTCCCGCCGATCACGACCGCAGCGATCGCCGGCAGCTCGTGGCCCATCCCGGTGGCCGGCTGGGCCGACCCGAGCCTGGCCGGGACGAGCACCCCGGCCAGGCCGGTGAACAGGCCGCCGATCACGTAGATCAGGACCTTCCAGCGGCGGACGTCGATGCCGGATAGCGCCGTCGCCTCCTCGTTGGAGCCGATCGCGTAGGTGTAGCGGCCGAGCACGGTGCGGTTGAGCAGCACCCCGGCGCCGTACCGGTCCGGGACGGCGAAGCCGTGTGCCAGGTCGGTGCCGCGTCCGCCGCCGGGGAGCGGCAGAGCCGGTCCAGCTTCGCGTCGTCGTAGCCGAGCCAGCCCGGCGTAGTGGTGTAGGCGGCCTCCGGGGCATCCCGGCGAGCAGCTCCCACAGCGGCAGACCGGCCCGCTTGGCCGTCAGGTCCCACAGCGTGTTGACGACCGCGCCGACGGCCATGCGCACGACACCTTTGTGCCTTTTTCGGGGTGGCAGACGGTAGAGATCCGATGTCTGTTCCGTCAATGGTGGATTCTTGCGCGTCGAACAGCGACCATGTCCGAGATAGTCAACAGACATCCGATCTATTGGAGTCGCTCATGAAGCTCGCCCGCGTGGGACCCCGCGGTGCCGAACGTCCGGTCCTGGTCGCCGACGACGCGCTGCTCGACCTGACCGGGATCACTCCCGACATCGATCCGGACTTCCTGTCCGGCAATGGGATCGATGCCGTCTCCGAGGCGCTGCGGGCAGGCCTGCTCCCCGCGCTCCCCGGTGCGGCGGACCGGCGGTGGGGCGCTCCGGTCGCGCGTCCGGGGGCGATCGTCTGCATCGGGATGAACTACGCGGCGCACGCCGCGGAGTCCGGGGCAGAGCCGCCCGAGCATCCGGTGGTCTTCTTCAAGTCCCCGTCCGCGCTCGCCGGGCCGGACGACGACGTGCCGATCCCGCCGGGCGCCACCAAGTTGGACTGGGAGGTCGAGCTGGGGATCGTGATCGGGCGTCGGGCGCACCTGCTGGACTCGCCGGCCGACTCGATGGCGCACGTCGCCGGGTTCGTACTCGCCGACGACCTGTCCGAGCGGGCGCTGCAGCTGGAGGTGTCCGGCGGGCAGTGGGGCAAGGGCAAGTCCGCACCCGGGTTCGGCCCGCTCGGCCCGTGGCTTGTCACCCCGGACGAGATCGACCATCGCGACCTGCGGCTGTGCAGCAGGGTCAACGGCGAGCCCCGGCAGGACTCGTCCACGAAGGACATGGTGTTCGGCGTCGAGTACCTGGTGCACGACCTGAGCCGGTACCTCGCGCTCGAACCCGGCGACGTCGTGCTGACCGGGACACCGGAGGGTGTCGCGCTGTCCGGCCGGCACCCCTACCTCGCACCCGGCGACGTCGTCGAGGTGGAGATCGACGGGCTCGGGACGGCCCGGCACACGATCGTCGGCGGTGTGGCGTGAGCGAGTTCGACGGGCTGGTGGCGGTGGTGACCGGCGGCGCGTCCGGGATCGGGGCGGCGGTGGCCCGGCGGCTCAGCGCCGACGGGGCGCGGGTGGCGGTGCTGGACCTGAACGTGGACGAGGTGCCCGCGGGGAGCGACGGATTCGCCGCCGACGTCACCGACGACGACTCGGTGCGACGCGCCGTCGACGCCGTCCTCGACCGGTGGGGGCGGCTCGACTTACTGGTGAACAACGCGGGCATCGGCGCCCAGGGCACTGTCGCCGACAACCCCGACGACGAGTGGCTGCGCGTCCTCGACGTGAACCTGCTCGGTGTCGTGCGCGCCACCCGGGCCGCGCTGCCCGCGCTGCGCCGCTCCCCGGCGGCGGCGGTGGTGAACACCTCCTCGATCGCGGCGACCGCCGGCCTGCCGCAGCGGGCGCTCTACAGCGCGAGCAAGGGAGCGGTGCTGGCCCTGACCCGGGCGATGGCCGCCGACCACCTGCGCGAGGGGATCCGGGTGAACTGTGTCGACCCCGGCACGGCCGACACCCCGTGGATCGGACGGCTGCTGGCCGGCGCGGACGACCCGGCCGCCGAACGGGCGGCGCTGGAGGCCCGCCAGCCGCACGGCAGGCTGGTCACCGCCGACGAGGTGGCGGGCGCGGTGGCCTACCTGGCGAGCCCGCGGTCGGGATCGACGGTCGGGATCGCGCTCGCGGTCGACGGCGGGATGCAGGACCTCCGCCTCCGGCCGCAGGCCCCGGCACAATCGTGACGATCAGCCCGACGACGGCGAGGAGGTGGGTGTGCCGGTCACCGACGAGGCCATCGAGAAGATCAAGGGCATGATTGTCAGCGGGGAGCTGGCACCCGGATCGAGGCTGCCCAGGGAGGCCGAGCTGGCGCAGCGGCTCGGGCTGTCCCGCAGCTCGCTGCGCGAGGCGGTGCGGGCGCTGTCGCTGATCCGGGTGCTGGACGTGCGGCAGGGCGACGGCACCTACGTCACCAGCCTGGAGCCGACTCTGCTCATGGACGCGCTCGGGTTCGTCGTGGACTTCCACCGCGACGACACCGTGCTGGAGTTCCTGGAGGTCCGGCGGATCACCGAGCCCGCTGCGACCGCGCTGGCCGCGACCCGGATGTCCGACGAGGGCGTCGCCGCTCTGCGTGCGCTGCTCGACTCGGTCGACGACGCCCCGACGGTGGAGGAGCTGGTCGCCGGGGACCTGGAGTTCCACCGCCGGATCGCCGCCGCGTCCGGCAACGCCGTGCTGTGCTCGCTGCTGGAGGGGATCTCCGGGCCGACCCACCGGGCCCGGATCTGGCGCGGGCTGACCGAGGAGGGGGCCGTCGCCCGCACCCGGGAGCAGCACGAGCAGATCTACCGGGCGATCGCGGCCCGCCAGCCCGAGGTCGCCCGGTCCTGGGCGACGGTGCACGTCGCCGGCGTCGAACAGTGGCTGTGCGAGGCGCTCGCCGGGCCCGGTGCGGTGCTCCCGCCGGTCGGCTGAACGGCCGCACCGCCGGATCGGGTCGCGATCATGCTCGCGCGTCGGCACCGGCGCCGGTGCGTCGTGCGCGATACTCCCGCGTGACCACGACCGGGAGGGGCGGAGTTCGGATGAGCGACGAGCGACGGGGCGAGCGGCCCGCGTGGGGCCGGGTCGGGCCGGAGGACCCCACCGCGGACCCGGCGACGCATCCCGCGCTGCGGGTCCCGGAGCCGTCGACCGAGCTGGAGCCGTCCGAGCAGCCGACGGTCGCGGTGCCCACCGACGGGTCGCAGCCCGCCGGCGACGACAGCACGACGGTGCGCCGCTCCATCCCGCACAGCCGCACCGGCGGGCTCTGGGCGGCGCTGATCCTCTCCGCCGTCGTGCTGATCTTCCTGCTGATCTTCATCGTGCAGAACACGACGCCGGTGGTGATCAACTTCCTGTGGCTGAGCGGCACCCTGCCGACCGGGGTGGCGCTGCTGTTCGCGGCGGTCGCCGGGATTCTGCTGGTCGCGGTCCCGGGGACCGGGCGGATCCTGCAGCTCCGCCGGGAGGCCCGGAAGCACTAGGCTCCCGGGCCGCCTCGGCGGCGCCGGCGATCGCCCGCCGGCCGGGTGTCAGCGCCGACGGCCGCGCCCGCGGCCCTTGGCCGGTGCGGACTGCTGGCTGCGCGGGGTCGGGATCGGCTCGCCGGACGGCTCCCGCGACCCGGTGACCCGGACCAGGTCCGGATGCCCCGGCCCGACCCGGGCCACCTCGGGCTTCACCCCGGCCTGCCGGGTGAGGGTGTCGACCTCGGCCTTCTGCTCCGGCGTCGCCAGGGTGACGACCACGCCGTCCTCACCGGCCCGCGCGGTGCGCCCGGCGCGGTGCAGGTACGCCTTCGGGTCGGCCGGCGGGTCGACGTGTACGACCAGGCCGACGTCGTCGATGTGGATGCCGCGGGCGGCGACGTCGGTGGCGACCAGCACCGGCACCTCACCGGAGCGGAAGTCGTCGAGCGCCCGGTTGCGCTGGTTCTGCGAGCGCCCGCCGTGCAGCGGCCCGGCGGCGACCCCCTGGCGGCGCAGCACCCGCACCATGCGGTCGGCGCCGTGCTTGGTGCGCACGAACAGGATCGTCCGGCCCTCCCGGGCGGCGATCTCAGCGATCACCCGGGCCCGGTCGTCCGGACCGACGACGAGCACGTGGTGCTCCATCGTGTCGACGCTCGCCGTCGCCGGGGCGACCGAGCGGGTCACCGGGTCGGTCAGGTAGCGGCGGACGAGCGCGTCGACGTCGCCGTCCAGGGTCGCGGAGAACAGCAGCCGCTGGCCGTCGGACGGGGTCCGGTCCAGGATCGAGCGGACCTGCGGCAGGAAGCCCATGTCGGCCATCCGGTCCGCCTCGTCGAGCGCGGTGACGGTGACCTCGGACAGGTCGCAGGTGCCCTGCTGGAGATGGTCGGTGAGCCGGCCCGGGGTGGCGACCAGCAGATCGACCCCGCGCCGCAGCTCGGCGACCTGCTTGGACATCGACAGCCCGCCGACGATCGTGGCGAGCCGCAGGTTCGCCGGCCCGGCCAGCGGGGTCAGGACGTCGACCACCTGGGCGGCCAGCTCGCGGGTCGGCACCAGGACCAGCCCGAGCGGGGCCCGCGAGCGGGCCCGCTCACCGGTCAGCCGGGCGAGCAGCGCCAACCCGAACGCCAGGGTCTTGCCGGAGCCGGTCTGACCGCGGCCGAGCAGGTCGCGCCCGGCCAGGGTGTCCGGCAGGGTGGCCGCCTGCACCGGGAACGGTGCGGTGAAACCCTCGGCGGCCAGCGCCTTCACCAGGGACTCGGGCAGACCGAGCTCGGCGAACGACGGCATGCCCGACTCGGGGGCCGTCCACTGGACGTCCGCGGTGCCGGTGGTGCTCGCCGGGGTGACCGGCCCGCGGGACTGCTGCGGCGCGCCAGAGCCCTTGCCGCGGCGCCGCCGGTTCGGACGGCCGGCCCGGGCCGGTGCGTCGCCGCCGCGGTCGCCCTCGGTGCGGGGGCCGTGCGTGGCGCGCGGGTGCTCGGCATCGGTGCGGCGGCCGCCGCGGGAACCGCGGCCGGGGCGCTCGCCGCCGGTCGCGGCGCGGTCGGCACGGGGCCGCTCGCCGGCCGGGGCCACCGATGCGGTCGCCCCGGCGGGCCGGGTGGCCCGGCGGCGGGACGGCCGTGCGTCGGTGGTGTGACCCGCGTCGGACGACGGCGGGCGGAACTGGGGCCTGGTCACAGGTCTCCTCGCGTGACGTGGCACGTCCTGCGGAGACCTCGGAAGCGGGTGCTCGGCCGACGGGCCCGGGCGCGGCTGGGCGTCCTCGCTGCGCGCGCTCCGTGATGGGAAGGCTCGGCCCGGCAGCTGGGTGGCCGGGCACTCGTGAATTCAGCGTACGCCCCGTGGCGCGCGCCGCATCCGGCGGTACCGCAGGACATCTGACATCTGTCACGGCTGCCCCGTGCAACGCTGCGGTGAACGGGTGACAACCGGACGTTCCGGGTGAACGCGACGCCCGGCACGATGGTGTCATGATCGAGCAGCTGAACGCGTTCGTCGACACCCTGCACCCGCTGGTGCAGGTGCTCGCCGTGCTGGTGATCGGGATCGTGCCGTTCCTGGAGTCCTATGCGGGCGCCGGGATCGGGGTCGTGGCGGGGATGCCGGTGGCGCTCGCGGTGACGGCGGCGGTGGTCGGCAACCTGATCGCACTGGCCGTCGCGGTCTGGCTGGGGGACCGGGCCCGGCGGGGCCTGACGAGCGGCACGGCGAAGCCGCAGAGCGAGCGGCGCCGCAAGCTGCTCGCCCGCGTCGACCGCTACGGCGTGCCGATCGCCTCGCTCGCCGCCCCGAGCCTGCTGGCCATCTCGATCACCGCGTTCGCGATGGTCGCGGCCGGGCTGAACCGGCAGCAGGTGATCATCTGGCAGGTGGTCACCGTCGTCGTCTGGGGGATCGCCTTCGGCGCGCTCGCGCTCGGCGCGGTCAACGCGCTCAGCTGACCGGGGCCGCCCTCAGGCCGGGATCACCAGGTCCAGGTGGTCGCCGGTGCGTTCCACGACGTGCCCGGCCCGGCGGGCGATCCGGGCGACGGCCCCGGCATCGGCCGGCTCGGCCCGCGAGGTCGCCAGCAGCCGCGCCAGCCCGCCCTTGTGCGACTTGTTGTGGTGGCTGACCACCGACCGCGAGCCGTCCGGGCGCTCGGCCAGCACGTTCACCGTCACCGCGCCGGGCACCGCCCCGAGGGCCGCGTAGCCGCCGGAGCGCAGATCGACCACCAGCTCACCGCCCGCGATCCGGCCGAGCAGCGGATCCAGCGCCGGCCGCCAGCGCGCGGCGAGCGTCCCCGCACCGGGCAGCTTCGAGCCCGCCGAGAGCCGGTAGGCCGGGATCGGGTCGTCGGCGCCGAGCAGCCCGAACAGCGCCGAGCAGACCGCCAGCCGGGCCCGGGCGCGGTCCCGGGCCGCCCGGGTCAGCGAGCCGGCGTCGAGCGCGTCGTAGAGCACGCCGGTGTAGCGGTCCAGCGCGGGCAGCGTCGGCGAGCTCCACAGCGCGGCGTTGCGCCCGATCTCGGCGTCCTGGCGCTGTGACACGCCCAGCGCGGCCCGGGCGGCCGGGACGTCCGCGGCCAGCGCGACCAGCTCTTCGCACAGTTCCTTGCGGGCCGGGCCCAGCTCGGCGTCGTGGGACAGCGCGGCCAGATCGAGCGGGCCACCGTCCCCGCCGGGGCGCTTGGTCTCCGAGGGCGGAAGCAGCACGAGCACGGGTCGCCACCCTAGTGGCCCGGCGGACGGCCCCGGCGCGCACGGGACACCGCCGCCGGCGGGGCCGTGTCACCCCGCCCGACCGGGGCGTTGTGCCGGACGGAGTACCGGACTAGGTTTCCGGGCGTGACCTGCCTCGTGGCGCGCCTCCACGTCGACTTCATGCGGATCACGAGCGCGACCTGTCGCCCCTGTCGCTGACCTCGTGCTCGACCCGGCCGGTGCGGCGACCGCACCGGCCGCATCCCTCCGCCGACCCGACCGCCGACGCCGCAGGCGTCCTCCCGCCGGTCCCGCACGGACCGGCATCCGACCGCCGACGGCGACGGCCGATACCGAGGAGTTCCTCATGACCGACCCCGACAAGACCGCATCCTGGTCCTTCGAGACCAAGCAGGTGCACGCCGGCGCCGCCCCGGACCCCACGACGGGTGCCCGGGCGACCCCGATCTACCAGACGACGTCGTACGCGTTCCGGGACACCGAGCACGCCGCGAACCTGTTCGGGCTCGCCGAGTTCGGCAACATCTACACCCGGATCATGAACCCCACGCAGGACGTGCTCGAGCAGCGCGTCGCCGCGCTGGAGGGCGGCGCCGCCGCGCTCGCCGTCGCCTCCGGGCAGGCCGCGCAGCACCTCGCGGTGCAGAACATCGCCGAGGTCGGGGACCACATCGTCTCCAGCGCCTCGCTCTACGGCGGCACCTACAACCAGTTCCACTACACGTTCCCGAAGCTCGGGATCGAGGTCACCTTCGTCGAGAACCCGGACGACCTCGAGGAGTGGAAGGCCGCGATCCGGCCGAACACCAAGGCCCTCTACGCCGAGACCCTGGGCAACCCGCGCGGCAACGTGCTCGACATCCGCGGCGTCGCCGACGTCGCGCACGCGGCCGGGCTGCCGCTGATCGTCGACAACACGGTCCCGACCCCGTACCTGGTCCGCCCGATCGAGCACGGCGCCGACATCGTGGTGCACTCGCTGACCAAGTTCCTCGGCGGCCACGGCACCTCGATCGGCGGCATCATCGTCGACTCCGGGAAGTTCGACTGGGTCGGCAACGCCGACAAGTTCCCCGGGCTCACCACCCCGGACCCGAGCTACCACGGCGCCGTCTTCACCGACGCCGTCGGGCCGATCGCCTACATCATCAAGGCCCGGGTGCAGCTGCTGCGCGACCTCGGCCCGGCGATCTCCCCGCAGAACGCCTTCCTGATCATCCAGGGCATCGAGACGCTGTCCCTGCGGATCGAGCGGCACAACCAGAACGCGCAGGCCCTCGCCGAGTGGCTGGAGGCGCGCGACGAGGTCGAGCAGGTGCACTACGCCGGCCTGGAGTCCTCGCCGTGGCACGCCGCGCAGCAGAAGTACCTGCCCCGCGGCGGCGGCGCGATCGTGGCCTTCGAGCTGCAGGGCGGCGTCGAGGCGGGGAAGAAGTTCGTCGACGCGCTGGAGCTGCACAGCCACCTTGCCAACATCGGCGACGTCCGCAGCCTGGTGATCCACCCGGCGTCCACCACGCACAGCCAGCTGTCCGCCGAGGAGCAGCTGGCCTCCGGCGTCACCCCGGGCCTGGTCCGGCTCTCGGTCGGCCTGGAGGGCATCGAGGACATCAAGGCGGACCTGGACGCCGGTTTCCGGGCGTCGAAGGGCGCCTGATCTTCTGTTGGACGTGAGAACCACACCGCCCCCTCCCGCCACCGGTGCGTGGCGGGAGGGGGACGACCCCGGCCGACGACGGTTCCTGGACCTGCCCGCCCCGCTGAAGCTGGAGGCGGGTGGCGAGCTGCCCGCGGTGCGGCTGTCCTACGAGACCTGGGGCGAGCTCGCCCCGGACCGGTCGAACGCCGTCCTCGTGCTGCACGCGCTGACCGGGGACACCCACCTGGAGGGACCGGCCGGCCCCGGGCACCCGACGGCGGGCTGGTGGCCCGGGCTGATCGAGCCCGGCGGCCCGCTGGACCCGGCGCGCTGGTTCGTCGTCGCACCCAACGCGATCGGCGGCTGCCAGGGCAGCACCGGGCCGGCGTCGACGGCGCCGGACGGCCGGCCGTGGGGGAGCCGGTTCCCGGTGGTCACCGTGCGGGACACGGTGGCCGCCGAGCAGTACCTGGCCGACGCGCTCGGCATCGACGCGTTCGCCTGCGTGATCGGCGGCTCGATGGGGTCGATGCGCTCGCTGGAGTGGGCGGCCACCGAGCCGGACCGGGTGGCGCGGCTGTTCCTGCTGGCCGGGCCCGCCGCGTCGTCGGCGGACCAGATCGGCTGGGCGAACCCGCAGATCGAGGCGATCCGGGCCGACCCGCACTGGCACGGCGGCGACTACCACGAGCTGCCGGAGGGGCCGTGGCGCGGGCTCGGGATCGCCCGCCGGATCGCGCACCTCAGCTACCGCTCGGGCTACGAGCTGACCACCCGGTTCGGCCGCGACCCGCAGGCCGCCGAGGACCCGTTCGACGGCGGCCGCTACGCCATCGAGTCCTACCTGGACCATCACGCGGCCAAGCTGGTGCACCGGTTCGACGCCGCGTCCTACGTGCGGCTGACCCAGCTGATGAACCACCACGACGTCGGCCGGGACCGCGGCGGCGTCGCCTCCGCGCTGGCCCGGGTGCGGGCCAGGACCTTCGTCGCCGGGGTGACCTCGGACCGGCTGTACCCGCTCGCCGAGCAGGAGGAGCTCGCCGCCGGGATCCCGAACTCCGATCCGCTCAAGGTGATCGACTCGCCGTACGGCCACGACGGCTTCCTGGTCGAGACCCCGACGGTGGCCCGGCTGCTCGCCGAGCTCCTGGACTCCTGAGCGTCAGGCCCGCCTCAGACCCGCTCGCCGTAGACGCGCTGCACCCGGATCGTCACCAGCACCCGCCGGTCGGAGACCATGACCTGGCGGTACTCCTCCCAGTCCGGGTGCTCGCCGGCGGCGTCCCGGTACCAGTCGACGAGCGCCTGCACGGCCGGGCCGCCGGGCGAGTCGTCCGGGCCGACGATCTCGACCGGGCCCTCGGCGGTCGCCCAGGCCCGGCCGTCGGCGCTCTCCACGGACAGCGCCGCGCGCGGGTCCCGGCGCAGGTTCGCGGTCTTCGCGCGGCCCTCGGTCATCGAGATCCGGATCGTCCCGGCCGCCCGGTCGTAGTGCGGCGTGACCGGGGACAGCTGCGGCATGCCGCTGCGCTTGATCGTCGCCAGCGTGCCCTGTGTCGCCTTCTCGAGCAGCTCGTGCTGTTCCTCACCCATGTCCGGGCAACCCGCGGGCGGCCCGGCGTGTTCCCGCTCACGGACCCGGGGAGAACCGGGGTGAAGCGGTATCGGGGTCGTCGCTACGCTGCTGCGGGTGTTGACCCGGATGTCGTCGCTGTTCCTGCGGACCCTGCGCGAGGACCCGGCCGACGCGGAGGTTCCCAGCCACAAGCTGCTGGTCCGCGCCGGCTACGTCCGTCGCGTCGCCCCGGGCGTCTACTCCTGGCTGCCGCTCGGCCTCAAGGTGCTCCGCCGCATCGAGGCCGTCGTGCGCGAGGAGATGGACGCGATGGGCGCCCAGGAGATCCAGTTCCCGGCGCTGCTGCCGCGCGAACCGTACGAGACGACGAACCGGTGGACCGAGTACGGCCCGAACCTGTTCCGGCTCAAGGACCGCAAGGGCGGCGACTACCTGCTCGGCCCCACCCACGAGGAGCTGTTCACGCTCGCGGTGAAGGGCGAGTACTCGTCCTACAAGGACTTCCCGGTCGTGCTCTACCAGATCCAGACCAAGTACCGCGACGAGGAGCGGCCGCGCGCCGGCATCCTGCGCGGCCGCGAGTTCCTGATGAAGGACTCCTACTCGTTCGACCTGTCCGACGACGGCCTGGCCGAGTCCTACCGGCGGCACCGCGACACCTACGTGCGGATCTTCGACCGGCTCGGGCTGGACTACGTGATCGTCGCGGCCACCTCCGGCGCGATGGGCGGCTCGGCCTCCGAGGAGTTCCTGGCGGAGTCGCCCACCGGTGAGGACACCTTCGTCCGCGGGCCCGGCGGTTACGCGGCGAACGTCGAGGCCGTGACGACGCCTGCGCCCCCGGCGATCCCGCTCGACGGGCTGCCCGCCGCGCAGGTGCACCACACCCCGGACACCCCGACCATCGACACCCTGGTCGACTTCCTCAACGCCGCCGGGGAGCGCCGCTTCACCGCCGCGGACACCCTGAAGAACGTGCTGGTCAAGACCCGCGCACCGGGGGCCGAGGACTGGGAGCTGCTCGGCGTCGGCGTCCCCGGGGACCGCGAGGTCGACCTGAAGCGGCTCGGGGCGTCGCTGGAGCCCGCCGAGGTGGCGCTGCTCGACGAGGCCGACTTCGCCCGCAACGCCTTCCTGGTCAAGGGCTACATCGGGCCGGGCGCGCTGGCCGCGAACGGCGTCCGCTACCTCGTCGACCCGCGGATCGTGACCGGCACCGCGTGGGTGACCGGCGCCGACAAGGCCGACCACCACGTCGTCGACCTGGTGTGCGGGCGGGACTTCACCCCGGACGGCACGATCGAGGCCGCCGAGGTGCGCGCCGGTGATCCGTCGCCGGACGGCGAGGGCGTGCTGGAGGCGGCCCGCGGCATCGAGATCGGGCACATCTTCCAGCTCGGCCGCAAGTACGCCGACGCGTTCGGGCTGGACGCGCTCGGCCCGGACTCGAAGCCGGTCCGGATCACGATGGGCTCCTACGGCGTCGGCGTGTCCCGGCTGGTCGCGGTGATCGCCGAGCAGAGCCACGACGAGCACGGCCTGGTCTGGCCGCGCACGGTCGCGCCCTACGACGTGCACGTGGTCGTCGCGGGCAAGTCCGCGGAGCTGCTGGCCGGTGGCGAGGAGATCGCCGCCGAGCTGGAGCGGCAGGGCCTGGACGTGCTGCTCGACGACCGCAAGGCGTCGCCGGGCGTGAAGTTCGCCGACGCCGAGCTGGTCGGTGTCCCGACGATCGTGGTCGTCGGGCGCGGGCTGGCCGACGGGAAGGTCGAGCTGAAGGACCGGGCGAGCGGCGAGCGCACCGAGATCGCCCGCGCGGGCGTCGCCGAGCACGTCGCCGGGATCGTCCGCGGCGCCTGACCCGCACCGGACGCGGCGGCGGGCCGGCCGCCGGAACGGACCGGTCCGGCCGCCGGGCGGGCGCGGGCCGGATGCGGTCCGCGCTGACGGGCCGCTGCCCGGGCTCGGCCTGGGCTCAGCCCGGTCGGACCGCCGACGCCGCCAGCTCGCCGGGCGCCGCCCGGCTCACCGGGTCGCCCGGCCCGCCCGCGGCGTCGGCGGCGACGACCAGCATCGCCACCCCGGTCGAGCCGTCCCTGGCCCGGGTGCGCGGCACCGCGAGCACCCCGGCGGTGCCGTCGGTCGCGCGACAGCCGGCCTGCCCGGCGGCCGTCCCGTCGGTGCGCACGGTCGCCTCGACCCACACCCCGTTCTCGGCGCCGTCGGGCCCCGGGCGCGGACCGGCCGGGCCGACCGCGACCTGCGGGGCGGCGCCCGCGTAGGCGGCCTCGCCGGCGCCGCGGGCGAACGCCATGGCCGCCTCCTCGACGCTCGTCCCGGCCGGGACGGCGACCAGCGCGGCCGCGGCCAGCCCGCGCGGCGCCGGATCGGCCGGGCACTGCCCTGCCGCGAACGGCGGCACCTCGGCGAGCCGGGTGAACGGCACCCCGAACACCTCCAGCGGCGCCGCACCCGCCGGGGCGGCCGTCCAGCCGTCCGGCGGTGTCACCGCGAACGTGTCCGGCGGTGCCGGGGCGGCCGGTACCGGGGGCGCCGCGGGGGCGTCGCCGATCCCGGTCAGCGCCGCGACCGTGCCCGCGACGAGCAACACCGCGACCAGCGCGGCGAGCACCGGACGGAGCCGGCGTACACCGGAAGGAGGAGTGGGCTCGCCCGGGTGGGCCTGTGCGGCCACACCCGGACGGCCGGTCGTCGACGTCCGGCCGGAGTTCACCGGCGCAGCCTACGACCGGTCGCGGCGGCGGACCGACGGCTCACCGCCGGGCGGCGGCACCGGGTCGTCCGGCGGTCGTCGTCAGCCCGGGAGCAGCGTCAGGCGCACCGACCGGGTCGGGTTGTCGACGTTGGTGTCGACCAGGCAGACCGACTGCCAGGTCCCGAGCGCCGGCCGCCCGCCGATCACCGGGATCGTCGTGGACGGCGGCACGAACGCGGGCAGCACGTGGTCCCGGCCGTGCCCGGCGCTGCCGTGCCGGTGCCGCCAGCGGTCGTCGGCCGGCAGCAGCTCGCGCAGCTGGGCGAGCAGGTCGGCGTCGCTGCCGGCGCCGGTCTCGATCACGGCGATCCCGGCCGTGGCGTGCGGGACGAAGACGTTGAGCAGCCCGTCACGGGCGCCGGCGTCGGCCAGGAATCGCTCGATCCGGGTCGTCAGGTCGACCACGGCTTCCTCGGAACCGGTACGGATGTCGATCAGCTCGCTGTGCACCCTCCGGACCCTAGGACCCTCGTTAGAGTCGGGCAGCGTGGAACGCACGACGACGGTGTTCGGGCGCGAGCTGCCGCTCCGCCCCGGCTACCTCAACACGGCGAGCATCGGCATCCCACCGCTGGACGCGTCCGCCGCGGTCGCCGACGCGGTCCGGGCCTGGGCCGAGGGCAGGTCCGCACCCCGCGACTTCGACGACACCGTGGAGACCGCCCGGGCCGGGTTCGCCGCGATCACCGGGGTGCCGGTCGCCGACGTCGCCCAGGGCGCGACGGTGTCCGGGCTGCTCGGGCCGCTCGCCGCCGCCGTCCCGGACGGCGCCCGGGTGCTGGTGGCGAAAGGCGAGTTCGCCAGCGTCACCCGGCCGTTCGCAATGCAGACGTACCGCGGCGTCCGGATCACCGAGGCGCCGCTCGAGGAGCTGGCCGGGCGGGCGCCGGAACACGATCTCGTCGCGGTGTCGGTGGTGCAGTCCGCGGACGGCCGGATCGCCGACCTGGACGCGCTGTTCGCGGCCCGCGAGCGGTCCGGGTTCCGGCTGCTGCTCGACGTCACCCAGGCCGCCGGCTGGCTGCCGCTGCGGCTGCACCGGGCGGACGCCGTGGTCGGCGCCGGGTACAAGTGGCTGCTCGGCCCGCGCGGCACCGCCTGGCTGGCCCAGCGACCGTCCTGGGTGGACGGTCCGGGCGGGCGCTGGCCGGACGTCGTCCGGCACGGCGCCGGCTGGTACGGCGCCCGGGACCGGTGGGGAAGCGGTCTGTACACCCCCGATCCGCCGGGCCGGCCCGGTCCGGCGGGCGGCGAGGAGGCGCCGGTGTGGTTCGCGCACGTCGGGTCCGCCGTCACGGTCCCCTGGCTGGCCGCACTCGATCCGCAGCCGCTGCGCGAGCACTGCGCCGGGCTGGCCGACGCGCTGCGCGAGCGGCTGGGCATGCCGCCCGCCGGATCGGCGATCGTCGCGGTTCGTACCGAGGGTGCCGCCGAGCGGCTGGCCCGGGCCGGGATCACCGCCGCGGTGCGGGACGGCGCGGCCCGGCTCGCGTTCCACCTGACGAACACCACCGACGACGTCGAACTCGCCGCGGCGGCGCTGCGCGGCTGATCCGCGGCCGTTCGGCGGCCGGTCGGAGCCTGATCCGTCCGGCGGGTCAGCCCCGGCCGGGGAACACCGGGATCGCCGGGCTCTGCTCGGTCGCGCCGCGCCAGAACGCGCACCGCACCGTCGACTCGATCATGCGGGTGAGCCCGGCCTGGCGCATCTCCCGGCTGGGCGCCCGCTCGACCAGCGACCGCCAGGCGGCCGCGGTGTCGGTCTCCGCGGTGACCAGCAGCGCGCTGGCCGACAGCTCGTCGACCACCGGCTGCGGCGGGGTGTACGCCGGCTGCGCCGAGACCGGCCGCTCGCCCAGTTCGGTGAGCGCCTCGCTGACCTCGCGGCGCAGCGTCCGGTGCGCCTCCAGCTCGGCGCGGGCCCGGCCCGCGAGATCCGGCGGGAGGAACGCCAGCGCCGTCGAGTACGCCCAGATCGCGGCGTGCTCACCGGCCAGCGAACGCTGCAGCGCCTCCTTCGCCACCTGGGCGGACGGCTGCTCGGCGCCGCCGTCCTGGGCGGGCGCGAGATGACGGTTCACCGGCTTCCTCCTGTCCCCGTGCGGTCCGGCGCCGTGCGGCTCACTTCGGTGCGGCCCGGTGCTGTGCGGCTGACTGCTGTGCGGCTCACTGCAGGGCCACCACGTAGGCGGCGCAGCAGGCGGCCACCTCGGCGACCAGCCCGGCCTGCAGCGCGGACGCCTCGATCACCACCTCGCCCGCGGTGCGGGCGGAGCCGTCGACCGAGTCCCGGACGGCGGCGACGTCCGCGGACGGCGGGGTCGCCGGGACCGGGGCCGACCCGGGCGGCCGCCCGCCCGCCTGGTCCAGCGCGGCGGCATGCTCCAGCCGGGCCGCGCGCAGCGGCTCCAGCCGGCCGGCCAGCGCCGGGTCCGAGGTGACGGCGGCGGCGGCCAGCGCGGCGTCCCGCCGGGCGGCATCGGCCATCGCCAGCAGCGCCTCGCTCGCGTCGGCCCGCCGGTCGGTGCCGGGCGAGCAGGCCGCGAGCACCGGCGGCAGCGCCACGACCGCGGCCACCGAGGCCAGCACCCGGCGGCGGTCGAGCACCGATCCGGCCGCACCCGCCACCGCACGTCTCCGGTCCCTCACGAACGGTCATGCTGCCAGCCGGGGTGCGCCCGCCCGTCACCGACCGGGTGGTGCGGACGGGGGATCGGAGGACCGCACCGCGACCGCGGGCGCCCCGATCGAACGCGCTAGGCTCATCGGCCGTCCCCTGCCGTCGTCCGCGTCCGCCCGAGCCGGACGGTGCCCGTACCCGAGACACGCCGCGCAGCGGGGTGCCCGGCTGCGGTCGCGACGGTGCGGGCCGGGTCGGCATCCCGACGGCCGCCGACCGACGCGATCACGAGGAGAGTCACCCGATGCGCAGTCCGGACCCCGCAGCGCTGGCAGACCAGCTGCGCGGCGTGCTCGAGCCGGTGGTCCTGGAGGCCGGGCTGGAGATCGACGCCGTCGAGGTCCGCACCGCCGGGAGGCGGCACGCGGTGAAGCTCGTCGTCGACCTGCCGGAGAGCTCCCCGGCCACCGGCATCGACCTGGACGTCATCGCCCGGCTCAGCCGGACCGCCGCCGCCGAGCTGGACTCACACGAGCACCTCATCGAGGGCTCCTACACCCTCGAGGTCACCTCGCCCGGGGTGGACCGGCCGCTCACCCGTCCCCGACACTGGCAGCGGAACTTCCTGCGCCTGGCGCGGATCACCCTGACCGGCGGGGACACCCTGGAGGCCAGGATCGGCCGGGCCGGGGACGACCGGGTCGAGGTCGCGGTGCCCGGCCGGAAGCCGGAGCTGCGCGAGATCGCCTACGCCGACGTGGAGCACGCCCAGGTGCAGATCGAGTTCAAGCCCGCCCCGGCGGGCGAGGCCGCGCTGCTCGGCGCCGGCGAGGGAAGTACGGACAGCGCGAACGAGGAGAACCGGTGAACGTCGACATCCCTGCGCTGCGGGCCATCGAGCGGGACAAGGAGATCCCGTTCGAGACGGTGCTCGACGCCATCGAGACGGCGCTGCTGACCGCCTACAAGCACACCGACGGCCACCATCCGGACGCCCGGGTCGAGATCGACCGCAAGACCGGGGTCGTCCGGGTGCTCGCCCGCGACGCAGCCGACCGGGCCGAGGACGGCACCCCCGGCCCCGAGTTCGACGACACCCCGGACGGCTTCGGCCGGGTCGCTGCGACCACCGCCCGCCAGGTGATCGTCCAGCGGCTGCGGGACGCCGAGCACGAGCGCACCTACGGCGAGTTCGCCACCAAGGAGGGCGAGATCGTCGCCGGGGTCGTGCAGCGCGACGCCCGGGCGAACGCCCGCGGCATGGTCGTCGTGGCGCTCGGCGGGTCCGGCGGTACGGAGGCGGTGCTGCCCGCGGCCGAGCAGGTGCCGGGCGAGGTCTACCGGCACGGGGACCGGATCCGCTGCTACGTGATCGGCGTGAACCGCGGCCCGCGCGGGACCTCGATCACGCTGTCGCGCACCCATCCGAACCTGGTCCGCAAGCTGTTCGCGCTGGAGGTCCCCGAGCTCGTCGACGGGACCGTCGAGATCGTGTCGGTGGCCCGCGAGGCCGGCTTCCGGTCCAAGATCGCGGTCCGCTCCACCCGCCCGGGGCTCAATGCGAAGGGCGCGTGCATCGGTCCGATGGGCGCCCGGGTCCGCGGCGTGATGGCCGAGCTGGCCGGCGAGAAGATCGACATCATCGACTGGTCCGAGGACCCCGCCGAGTTCGTCGGCAACGCGCTCTCACCGTCCAAGGTGGTCTCGGTCACGGTGCTGGACGAGCGTGCCCGGATCGCCCGCGTCGTCGTCCCGGACTTCCAGCTGTCGCTGGCGATCGGCAAGGAGGGGCAGAACGCCCGCCTGGCCGCCCGGCTGACCGGCTGGAAGATCGACATCCGGAGCGACGCGGACCCGCGCGACCCGGTCGGCCCGGGCGGTGACCCGGTCGAGGTGTCGTCGTAGCCGGGTGTGCGGGAGGGGCGGGCGAGGGAATGCCCGGTCCGTCCTCTGCGCTACACTCACAGACGGTCCGCGGTCGCGGTCCGTCGCCCGCACGTCCCCGGTCGATCCCGATCCGGACCTGTGTAGGGTGCCGGACCCGGGAACGGGCCGACGCACTGTTGCGGGTGGTCGCGGAGAACGGACATCTCGTCCCGGATCCTCGCCGCCGCCTCCCCGGCCGGGGTGCCTGGTTGCACCCCGCGACGGGGTGCCTGGACCGCGCCGAGCGCCGCTCGGCGTTCAGCCGGGCGTTGCGCGTCCGAGCCCCACTGGACGCCACGGCCGTACGGATCCGGATCCAGGATCAGCAGGGGTCAGGGAGCCTCCCCGGCCCGTCATCGGAAGGAAGCAAGGTCGACCAGTCATGAGCCAGCAGTGAAGATCGCACCATGAACGTGCTTCGACACTAGGTTCGAGGTCGAGCGGGATGCTGCCGCCCGGCCTCCGGTCAGGACAAGGAGAGCAGTGGCAGGCAAGGCCCGCGTGCACGAGCTCGCGAAAGAGCTCGGAATCAGCAGTAAGCAGGTCCTCAGCAAGCTGCAGGACCTCGGGGAGTACGTGAAGTCCCCCTCATCCACCGTCGAGGCCCCCGTCGTGCGCAAGCTGCGCGACGCGATGGCCGCGGGCGGCGGCAACGCCGGTGGCGGTCAGCGCCGCGGCTCCGGTGCCCCCGGCGCCGGTCGCCCGCGTGCCGGCGGCCCCGGCACCGCAGCGCCGCGCGGCGGTTCCGGCGCCCCGTCGCCGTCCCGCCCGAGCGCCCCGAAGCCCGGCCCGACCCCGGGGGCGTCCTCGCCCTCGCGTCCGGCGCCGAAGCCCGGCCCGCGCCCCGGCCCGGCAGCGCCGGCCGGCCCGGCCCAGGACGCTCCGGCGGCCCGTCCCGAGCAGCCCGCCGCCCGGACCGACGCACCGCGCCCCGGCCCGGCCGCGCCGAAGCCCGGCCCGCAGCCGCAGGCCCCGGCCGCCGACGCGTCTGCCCCGGCCGCTCCGCGCCCCGGTCAGCCGGGTCCGCGTCCCGGCCCCCGGCAGGCGCCGCAGGGCGGTCGTCCCGGCGAGGGCCAGGGCGGTCCGCGCCAGGGTGGCGACGGCGGAGCCCGCCAGCCGAAGCCCGGTCCGCGCCAGCCGCGGGTCGGCAACAACCCGTTCGGTGTCGGGCAGGGCTCGCCGAAGCCCGGCCCGCGTCCGGCCGCGCCGCAGCAGGGTGGTCAGCAGGGCGGCGGTGGCGCGAGCGCGCCGGCCGCACGCTCCGGTGAGGCCCCGCCGCGTCCGCCGCGTCCCGGTGGCGGTGCCCCCGGTGCCGGCGGCCCGCGTCCGTCGCCGAACAGCATGCCGCCCCGTCCGAACCCGGGCATGATGCCCGCGCGTCCGGCCGCGGGCCGGCCCGGCGCCGGTGGCCGTGGTGGCCCCGGCGGCGGTCGTGGTGGCCCCGGCGGTCCCGGCGGCGGTCGTGGTGGCCCCGGTGGCGGTCGCGGCGGTCCCGGTGGCGGCGGCGGTGGCGGCTTCCGTCCCGGCGGCGGCGGTCCCGGTGGACCCCCTCCCGGTGGCGGCTTCCGTGGCCGTCCCGGTGGTGGCGGCGGTCGTGGCCGCGGCGGTGCCGCGGGTGCGTTCGGCCGTCCAGGCGGTCCCGCCCGGCGGGGTCGCAAGTCGAAGCGGCAGAAGCGCCAGGAGTTCGACTCGATGGCCGCGCCCTCGGTGGGCGGCGTCCGCCTGCCCAAGGGCAACGGCGAGACGATCCGGCTGCCCCGCGGTGCGTCGCTGACCGACTTCGCCGAGAAGATCAACGCCAACCCGGCATCGCTGGTACAGGTGTTGTTCCACCTCGGCGAGATGGTCACCGCCACGGCGTCGGTGTCGGACGAGGTCCTGGAGCTGCTCGGCCAGGAGATGAACTACCGGGTCCAGGTCGTGTCCCCCGAGGAGGAGGACCGCGAGCTGCTCGAGTCGTTCGACATCGAGTTCGGCGACCTCGGCGACGAGGACGCTCTGGCGGCCCGGCCGCCGGTGGTCACCGTCATGGGTCACGTCGACCACGGCAAGACGCGCCTGCTGGACACGGTCCGCAAGGCCAACGTCCGCGAGGGCGAGGCCGGCGGCATCACCCAGCACATCGGCGCGTACCAGGTGCCGGCCGAGCTGGAGGGCGAGGAGCGGCTCATCACCTTCATCGACACCCCGGGTCACGAGGCGTTCACCGCCATGCGTGCCCGTGGTGCGAAGTCCACCGACATCGCGGTGATCGTGGTGGCGGCGGACGACGGTGTGATGCCGCAGACCGTCGAGTCGATCAACCACGCCCAGGCGGCGGACCTGCCGATCGTGGTCGCGGTCAACAAGATCGACGTCGAGGGCGCCAACCCGGACAAGATCCGTCAGCAGCTCACCGAGTACAACCTGGTGGCCGAGGAGTACGGCGGCGACACCATGTTCGTCGACATCTCCGCGAAGCAGGGCACCAACATCGAGGCCCTGCTCGAGGCGATCCTGCTGACCGCCGACGCGGCGCTCGACCTGCGGGCCAATCCCGACATGGACGCCCAGGGCGTCACCATCGAGGGTCACCTGGACCGCGGCCGCGGCCCGGTCGCCACGGTGCTGGTCCAGCGCGGCACGCTCCGGGTCGGCGACTCGGTCGTCGCGGGCGACGCCTCCGGGCGGGTCCGGCGGATGATCGACGAGCACGGCGCGGACGTGACCGAGGCGCTCCCGTCGCGTCCGGTGCAGGTCATCGGCCTGACGTCGGTCCCGGGTGCGGGCGACACGTTCCTCGTCGTCGACGAGGACCGGGTGGCGCGCCAGATCGCCGACCGGCGGCGTGCCCGCGAGCGGAACGCCGAGCTGGCGTCCCGTCGCAAGCGCGTCAGCCTGGAGGACCTGGACGCCGCGCTGAAGGAGACGAACACCCTCAACCTGATCATCAAGGGTGACAACTCGGGCACCGTCGAGGCGCTCGAGGAAGCCCTGATGAAGCTGGACGTGGGTGAGGAGGTCGAGCTGCGGGTCATCCACCGCGGCGTCGGCGGTATCACCGAGGGCGACATCAACCTCGCCATCGCGGACAACGTCATCGTCATGGGCTTCAACGTCCGTGCCGAGGGCAAGGCCACCGAGCTGGCCAACCGCGAGGGCGTCGAGATCCGCTACTACTCGGTGATCTACCAGGCGATCGACGAGATCGAGGCGGCCCTCAAGGGCATGCTGAAGCCGGAGTACGAGGAGGTCGAGCTGGGCCGTGCGGAGGTCCGCGAGGTCTTCAAGTCCTCCAAGTTCGGCACGATCGCCGGTTGCCTCGTCACCTCCGGGGAGATCCGCCGGAACGCCCGGGCGCGCCTGCTGCGCGACTCGCGGGTGATCCACGAGAACCTCCCGGTGTCCTCGTTGCGCCGGTTCAAGGACGACGTGGTCGAGGTCCGTGAGGGCTACGAGTGCGGTCTGACGCTCGGCAGCTACTCCGACATCAAGGTCGACGACGTCATCGAGACGTTCGAGATGCGGGAGAAGCCGCGGGCCTGACCCAGGTCAGCCAGGCGGGGCGGTCGGTGTTCACCGGCCGCCCCGCCTGTTTCCCGTTCACCCGTCGTGGAGGTCCGATGTACGTCGGCGCGCTGGAGTGCGACGTGCTGCTCGGCGACGTCCGGTCGCTGAAGCAGAAGCGGTCGGTGGTGCGCCCGCTGCTGGCCGAGCTGCGCAGGTTCGAGGTGGCGGCCGCCGAGGCCGGCCACCAGGAGCTGTACCGCAGGGCGCTGATCGGGGTCAGCTGCGTGTCCGGCGACCCGGCGCACGCGCGGGCCCTGCTGGAGCGCTGCGAGCGGCTGGTCGCGGGCCGTCCCGAACTCGAACTGCTGTCCGCCCGGACCCGGCTGATCGGCCCGGACGACTGAGCCGATGACCGAACCTGCGACCGGGCCGATGACTGAACCGACGCTGCGCGCGCGCCACCCGACCGGCCGCCGCGCATAGACTCTGCCGCGGAAATGCCGGTGGAAGGAGCACGACATGGTCGACCACGCGCGCGCACGCAAGCTCGCCAAGCGGATCTCGCAGATCGTCGCCGAGGCGCTGGAACACGAGGTCAAGGACCCGCGGCTGTCGATGGTCACGATCACCGACACCCGGGTCACCGGCGACCTGCGGGAGGCGACCGTCTACTACACCGTGATGGGGGCGTCGCTGGACGAGGCACCGGACACCGCGGGTGCCGCGGTCGCGCTGGACAGCGCGACCGGCGTGCTGCGCAGCCGGGTCGGCCAGCAGACCGGGATCCGGCACACCCCCGGCCTCGCGTTCGTCCTGGACCAGGTCCCGGACGAGGCCCGGCGGATGGAGGAGCTGCTGGCCCGCACCCGCGCCTCGGACGCCGAGGTGGCCCGGCTGGCCGCGTCGGCGTCGCCGGCCGGTGACGCCGATCCCTACCGGGCCCCGCGCGACTCCGAGTCGGAGTGAACGGGCCCGGATCGGACCAGTCGCTGCCCGGTCCCGGCCCGGTCGACCCGGCCGGGGCCGCGGCGGTGCTGCGGGCGGCCCGCGACGTGCTCGTCGTCGGGCACGTCCGGCCGGACGCCGACGCCGCGGGCAGCGCGATCGCGCTCGCCACCGCGCTGCACCGGGCGGGCATACCGGCCACCGTCTCCTTCGGCGGGCCGGATCCGGTGTCGGCGAGCCTCGCCGTCCTCGACCCGGACGGCCTGGTCGTCCCGTCGACGAGTGCGCCCGCCGCGCCCGACCTGCTGGTGACCTGCGACGTGTCGTCGGCGCACCGGCTCGGTGACCTGGCCGGCCGGCTGGACACCGCCCGGGAGTCCCTCGCGGTCGACCATCACGCGTCGTTCACCCCTTTCGCCACGCGGCACCTGGTCGATCCGGCGGCGCCGGCCACCGTGCTGCTGGTCCGGGCCGTCCTCGGCGAGCTCGGCGCCGAGCTCGATCCGGTGCTGGCCCGCGCGCTGTTCGCCGGGCTCTACACCGACACCGGCGGGTTCCGCTGGGGCGGCTCGGCGGCGCTGCGCCTCGGCGCGGAACTGGTCGACGCCGGCGCCGAACCGCGCGGGCTGATGCGCGAGCTCACCGGGACCCGGCCCTTCGGCTGGCTGGCCGCCCAGGCCGCGGTGCTCGCCGGGGCCCGGCGGGAGCCCGCCGCCGCCGGCGGTGCCGGGCTGGTGTGGGCGGCCGTCGACGTCGACACCGCCACCCGGTTCCGGGACCAGACCCTCACCGTCGTCGGGCAGCTGCTCGCGACGGCGGGCGACGGGGTGGCCGCGCTGCTCACCGAGAGCGAGCCGGACATGTGGTCGGTGTCGTTGCGCGGCACCGGCTCCCCTGACCTGTCCCGGGTCGCGACCGCGCTCGGCGGCGGCGGGCACCCGGCCGCGGCCGGGTTCGAGCGGGGCGGCACCCGCGACGAGCTCCTCACGCTGCTGCGCGCCGAGCTGGCGAGCGCGACCGGCTGACCACCGCCTGCCCACCGGCGTGCACCGGTACGCCATCCGGGCGCGGTAGGAACCGGGCCGGTCCCGCGCGCGGTCCCTGCGCGCCGTAGCGTGTCCGCCGATCACCTCAGGAGGTTCGTGTGAGTTCGCAGCCCGTTCCGGCCCCGGACGGCCACGGAGACAGCAGCGGGTGGCGGGAGTTCCTCGGTGCATGGGTCCGCAACCCGGTGCGCGTCGGCGCCGTCTGGCCGAGCTCGCGGCGTCTGTCCGAGAAGCTGGCCCGGGTCGCGCCCGGGCACGGCAGGCCCGTCGTCGTCGAGCTGGGTCCCGGCACCGGGGCGGTGACCGGGGAGGTGGCCCGCCGGCTGTCCCCGGAGGGGCGGCACCTGGCCGTCGAACTGGACCCGGGCATGGCCGGCTACCTGCAGCGCAGGCACCCGGACGTCGAGGTGATCAACGGTGACGCCCGCAAGCTGGGGGAGCTGCTGGCCGAGCGCGGCATCGAGCGGGTCGACGCGGTGATCTCCGGGCTGCCCTGGTCGCTGTTCGACCGGGAGGGCCAGCGGGAGATCCTCGGCCAGGTGGTCGATGTGATCGGCGACACCGGCGCCTTCACCACCTTCGCCTACTCGCACACCCTGCCGATGTCCTCGGCCCGCCGGTTCCGGGCGACCCTGACCGAGACGTTCGACGAGGTCGTGATGACCCGGACGGTGTGGCGCAACGTCCCACCGGCGTTCTGCTTCCTCTGCCGCCGTCCCCGACGCTGACCGGTGCCCGGACGCACCCGCACCCCCGGCGGGGCGCGGGACATCCTGCGGCTCGCCGTCCCGGCGCTGCCGGTGCTGGCCGCCGAGCCGCTGTACCTGCTCGTCGACACCGCCGTTGTCGGCCGGCTCGGGGCGGTCCCGCTGGCCGGCCTGGCCGTCGCCGGTGTGCTGTTCGCGCAGGTCACCACCCAGCTGACGTTCCTGTCCTACGGGACGACGGCCCGCGCGTCGCGCTTCTACGGCGCCGGGCGCCGGTCCGCCGCCGTCACCGAGGGGATGCAGGCGACGTGGCTGGCGGTCGCCGTCGGGCTGCTCGTGATCGGGATCGGGCAGCTGGTCGCCGAGCCGGTCACCCGGGCGCTCGCCGGCAGCGGCGAGATCGCCGACGGGGCCGCAGGCTGGCTGCGGATCGCGCTGTTCGGCGCACCGATGGTGCTGATCACCCTCGCCGGGAACGGCTGGATGCGCGGTGTGCAGGACACCGTGCGCCCGATGCGCTACGTGATCGCCGGCAACGCGCTGTCCGCGATGCTGTGCCCGTTCCTGGTGCACGGCGCCGGGGACTGGGACGGCTGGGGGCTGGAGGGCTCGGCGGTCGCGAACGTCGTCGCACAGACCGTGTCGGCGTCGTTCTTCCTGCGGGCGCTGGCCGTCGAGCGGCGCCGGGCGCCTGCGTCCGATCCGGTCCGGCTCGCCCCGGACACCGCGGTGCTGCGCGCCCAGGCCACGATGGGCCGCGACCTGGTGATCCGCTCGCTCGGCTTCCAGGCGTGCTTCCTGTCCGCGACCGCGGTGGCCGCCCGGTTCGGGGCCGGATCGGTCGCCGCGCACCAGATCGTGCTGCAGCTGTGGGTGTTCCAGGCGCTGGTGCTCGACGCCGTCGCGATCGCCGCCCAGGCGCTCGTCGGATCCGCCCTCGGCGCCGCCCGGACCGCCGCCGACACGGTGCGGGCCCGCGCCGTCGCCGCCCGGGTGACCCGCTACGGGCTGCTGCTGGGCTGTGTCTTCGCGGTCGTGTTCGCCGCGCTCTACCCGGTGCTGCCGGGGGTGTTCACGACCGACCCGCTGGTGCTCGCGACGATCCCGGCGGCATGGTGGTACTTCACCGCGCTGCAGCCGATCGCCGGGGTGGTCTTCGCCCTCGACGGCGTGCTCCTCGGCGCCGGGGACGCCGCCTTCCTGCGCACGACGACGCTGCTCGCCGCGCTGGGCGGGTTCCTGCCGCTGATCTGGCTGTCGCTGCTCCTCGGCTGGGGGCTGGTCGGGATCTGGACCGGGCTCGCCGCCTTCATGGTGATCCGGCTGGTCGCGGTGGGGTGGCGGACCTGGTCGGGGCGGTGGGCGGTGCCGGGCGCGGTGCGGGGCTGAGCGAACCGGAGGCCCGGGGCGGCCGGTCGGGGCGCAGCCCGGCGGTCAGTGCGCGGAGGGTGAGCCCGTGGGACCGGGCGCCGAGGCCCGCCCCGCCAGCGGGAGCCGGACGGTGAAGACGGCGCCGCTGCCGTCGTCCCGGGTCCCGACGGCGGCCGTCCCCCCGAGCCGCCGGGTGATCCGGTCGACCAGGGCGAGCCCGATCCCGCGTGGCCGGCCCTCCGGTGTCGCGCGGGTGCTGAACCCGAAGGTGAACAGCTCGCTCGCGGTCTCCTCGGGCACTCCGGGACCGCTGTCGGCGACCTCGGCGAGCAGCTCGTCGCCGGTGGTGCGGAGGGTGACCGAGACCCGGCGCTCGGTGTCGCGGGGGAGCTCGGCGACCACCTCGATGGCGTTGTCGACGAGGTTCCCGACCAGCGAGACGAGATCGTCGGCGGCGAACGGGAGCCGCTGGTCGGGCAGCACGTCGGGATCGCAGGCGTCGGTGACCTCGAAGGCGACGTCGTACTCGGCGGCCTGCCAGGCCTTGTCGGCGAGCAGGGCGGCGAGCACCGGGTCGTGGACCTCGGCGGTGACCCGTGCCCCGGGGCCGCGGGTCCGGTCGAGCGCCGCGGAACCCGCGGCGGCGGCGTCCGAGGTGTCGCCGAGCTCGATCAGGGTGAGCACGGTCTGCAGCCGGTTCGCGAACTCGTGTGCCTGACCGGACAGCGCGGCGACCTTGTCCCGGGCGAGATCCCGCTCGCGCAGCACCCCGGCGAGCTCGGTGCGGTCGCGCAAGGTGAACACCCGGGTGCCGGGGCCCGCGGCCGGACCGGCGTGCCTGCTGTTGACCAGCAGCATCCGCTCCCCGGCGAGCGCGGTCGCGTCGTGCAGGTTCTCCCGCAGCCCGCGCCGGAGCACGGACAGTACCGCGGGATCGATCCCGAGCCCGGACAGCGGCCGCCCCGGGGCGGCGTCGCGGTGGCCCGCCGGGGCCAGCAGCCGCAGCGCCTCGGCGTTCACCACGACCAGCCGGCCGTCGCCGTCGACGACCAGCAGGCCTTCGCCGACGGCGTGCAGCACCGCCTCGTGATGGGTGTAGGCGGCGGTGATCTCCTCGGGTTCCAGGCCGAGGGTCTGCCGGCGCAGCCGCCGGGCCAGCAGCGCGGCGAGCCCGAGCCCGAGCAGCAGGGCGGTCCCGGCGGCGGCGACGATCGCGGGCAGCCAGCGCAGCGCCAGATCGGAGATCCGGGTCTGCAGCACCCCCACCGAGACGACGGCGGCGATCCGTCCGTCCATGACGACCGGTGTGACGGTGCGGACCGACGGGCCCAGGGTGCCCGGGTAGATCTCGGTGTCGGTGCGCCCGGCCAGCGCCGGGGCGATGTTGCCCTGGTAGGGGCCGCCGATCCGGGTCGGGTCGTAGTGGCTGTACCGGACGCCGTCCGGGGACATGACGACGATGAAGCTGGTGCCGGTCGCGATCCGGATCCGCTCGGCGACCGGCTGCAGCCGCGCGGACAGCGCGTCCACGTCGCCGCCGGCCCGCAGCGTCTCGACGACCTCCGGGTCCGCGGCCACGCTCAGCGCGGTGGCCGTGGTGAGCCGGGCCGCGGCGTCGTGCTCCAGCTCCCGGGCCCCGACGACGCCGAGCGCGGTGAGGCTCCCGACGGTCAGCAGCACCGTCACCACCTGCAGCACGAACAGCCGTCGCACCAGCCGGGACCGGCGCAGGGAGGGACGCGATGGCCGGAGCACGGGACCACCCTGCCACCGCGGGGGTCGCAGGGTGGTCCGGGAGCCGGTCACGGGGAGGCGGGCCGCCGGGTCAGGCGTTCGCGCCGACCTTCTCGCGGGGCTCCTCGTCCCCGGCGGTGGGCTCCACCGGCGCCGGGGAGCTGCCGTGCGCGGCCTCCATGTCGGCCTCGACCAGCGTCGGGTCGTCGAGCACCGCGGTGAGCCGCTCGCGGTCCAGCTCGCCGTTCCAGCGGGCGACGACCAGGGTCGCGACGACGTTGCCGATGCAGTTGGTCAGCGCCCGGCCCTCGGACATCACGCGGTCGATGCCGACGATCAGGGCCAGCCCGACGACGATCGCCTCCGGGGTGAAGAACTCACCGCCGAACGCCTGCAGCGACGCGGCCAGGGTGACCAGGCCGGCACCGGTGACGCCGGCGGCGCCCTTCGAGGTGAGCACCATCAGCACGGCCAGGCCGATCTGCACGCCGATCGGCAGCGACGCGCCGCCGGCCTGGATGATGAACAGCGCACCCAGGGTCAGGTAGATGCAGGTGCCGTCGAGGTTGAACGAGTAGCCGGTCGGGATGACCATGCCGACGGTCTGCTTGGACGCGCCCGCCGACTGCAGCTTGGTGAGCAGCCGCGGCAGCACCGACTCCGACGACGAGGTGCCGACGATGATCAGCAGCTCGTCCTTCACCAGCCGGATGACCTTGAAGATGCTGAACCCGGCGATCCGGGACACGATCCCCAGCACCACCACGACGAACACCGCGCAGGTGCCCCAGAAGACCGCCATCAGCAGCGCCAGGTTGGCCAGCGACGCCGAACCGAACTGGCCGACCGTGTAGGCCATGCCGCCGAACGCGGCGACCGGCGCCGCCCACATGATGATCTTGATGATGCCGAAGATGACCTGGGCGATCGACTCGATGCCGCCGACCAGGCGGGTGCGCAGGCCGTCGTTCAGCGACGAGATGGCGCAGGCGGTCAGGATCGCCAGCACCAGCACCTGGAGCACCGAGTTGTCGACGAACGGGCCGAAGAAGCTCTGCGGGAGCAGCGAGTCCTGGATGAAGGGGATGACGCCGGACTCCGAGCTGCCGGTCTGGAACTGCTCCGATGCCTGTTCGAGCTGCTCCGGCGTCGGCGCGGCCTCGAAACCGGCGCCGGGCTGGAAGAGGTTCGCGGCGATCAGGCCCATCGACAGGGCGATCACCGTCATCAGCAGGAAGTAGGCCAGCGCCCGCAGCGCCAGCCCGCCGGCCCGGGCCAGGTTGCCGAGCGAGGCGATGCCCACGACGACCGTGCAGAAGATCACCGGACCGACGATCACCTTGATCATCTGGATGAAGGTGTCCGCGAGCCACTTGAACTGCTTCGCCGCGTCCGGGGCGACGAGGCCCAGCGCGATGCCCGCGGCGATACCGATGATCACCCAGAACCAGAGCTGGGTGTAGACCTTCTTCTTCCGGCGGGTAGGGGTGCCCCCCTGCCCGGGTGAGCCGGCTGCAGTGCCAACCTCGGCCATGTCCGTCCTCCTCGACGCGTTCGGTGCGAGAACACTGCGGGCCGACCGTGAGCCGCTGCAACGGAACGGGTACCGGGTTTGAGGATCCCTTGAGGAAGCACGGTTAGGCTGGTGACGTGCGCGTGCTCCTGGTCGAGGACGACCCGATCCTGGGCGATGCGCTGCGGCGTACCCTGGTCCGGAACGGGTTCCCGACCGAGCTGGTCGGCAGCGGCACGGCCGCGCTGGCCGCGGTCGCCGAGCGGGAACCGGACGTGGTCCTGCTCGACATGGGACTGCCCGACCGCGACGGTCTCGGCGTCTGCCGGGAGATCCGGGAGCGCTCCCGGGTGCCGATCCTGGCGATCACCGGCCGCGGCGACGTCGCGGCCCGGGTGCAGGGCCTGCGCTCCGGCGCCGACGACTACCTGGTGAAGCCGATCTCCACCGAGGAGCTGCTGGCCCGGATCGACGCCGTGCTCCGCCGCGCCACCGGTGCGGCGGTCGCGGCCACCGTGACCGTCGGCGACGTGATCGTCGACCTGGACCGGCGCGCGGTCACCGCGGGCGGCGCCGAGATCGCGCTGACCCGCAAGGAGTTCGACCTGCTCGCCGCGCTCGCCCGCCGGGAGGGCGCGGTGCTGCCGCGTACCGAGCTGCTCGAGCAGGTCTGGGGGATCGCCGACGCCTCCGCGGCCCGCACGCTGGAGGCGCACGTCGCGTCGCTGCGGTCCAAGCTCGGCGAGCGCGACGTGGTGCTGACCGTCCGCGGGGTCGGGTACCGGCTGGCGCGCTGAGCGCCTGCTCCTACGATCGTCGCCCGTGTCACCCCGCGTCCCGCCCCCGCCGCCCGGCCTCGTGATCGTCGACAAGGACCGCGGGCCCACCAGCCACGACGTCGTCGGGAAGCTGCGCCGGATCATGGGCACCCGCAAGGTCGGGCACGCCGGCACCCTGGACCCGATGGCGACCGGCGTGCTCGTCGTCGGGATCGAGCGGGCGACCAAGCTGCTCGGCCACCTGTCGCTGGACACCAAGGCCTACACCGCGACGGTCCGGCTGGGCCTCGGCACCGACACCGACGACGCGGAGGGTGACCCGCTGGGCGAACCGGTGGCGGTCGACGCCGACGCGGACGAGGTCCGCGCGCGGATGGCGCGGCTGACCGGGGACATCGAGCAGGTCCCGAGCGCGGTGTCCGCGGTCAAGATCGACGGCAAGCGGGCCTACCAGCGGGTACGCGACGGCGAGACCGTGGTGATCCCGGCCCGGCCGGTCACCGTGTCGGCGTTCGACCTGCTGGCGCTCCGCCGGGACGGGCCGTTCCTGGACCTCGACGTCGCCGTCGAGTGCTCCTCGGGCACCTACGTCCGGGCGCTCGCCCGCGACCTCGGTGCCGCGCTCGGGACCGGCGGGCACCTGACGGCGCTGCGCCGCACCCGGGTCGGGCCCTTCACCCTGGAGCACGCCCGCACCGTCGACGAGCTGGCCGCCGCGCCCGGGCTGTCGCTGGACCTCGCGGCCGCGGTCGCGACGGCGTTCCCCCGGGTCGACGTCGACGACACCGCCGCCACCGACGTCCGCATCGGCCGGTCGCTGCCGCCCGCCGGGATCCCCGGCACCTACGGCGTGTTCGGCCCGGACGGCGCCGCGCTCGCCCTGATGGCCGACCGCGGCAGCTCCGCCCGCCCGGTCGTGGTGCTGGCACCGGCGGGCTGACCGCGGGGGCCGGGGAGCCGTTCCGTAGGCTCGCGGCCGTGCAGCGCTGGCGTGGTCTGGAGGCCGTTCCGCCCGGCTGGGGGCGGTGCGTCGTCACCATCGGCGTGTTCGACGGGGTGCACCGCGGGCACCGTGAGCTGATCGACCGCGCGGTGCGGCGGGCCCGCGAGCGCGACCTGCCGGCCGTCGTGGTGACCTTCGACCCGCACCCGGCGGAGCTGATCCGGCCGGGCACCCATCCGGCGCGGCTGTCCACCCTGGACCGGCGCGCGGAGCTGGTCGCCGAGCGCGGCGCCGACGTGTTCTGCGTCATCCCGTTCACCGAGCAGCTCTCCCGGACCGAGCCCGCCGGGTTCGTGCACGAGATCCTGGTCGACCGGCTGCACACCGCCGTCGTCGTCGTCGGCAGCAACTTCACCTTCGGCTACCGGGCGGCCGGCGACGTGACGGCACTGGCCGAGCTGGGCCGCCGGTTCGGCTTCTCCTGCGAGGCGCTGGACCTCATCTCGGAGAACGACGTGACCTTCTCCTCCACCTACATCCGCTCCTGCATCGACGCCGGGGAGGTCCGGGACGCCGCGCACGCGCTGGGCCGCTGGCACCGGGTGGACGGGGTGATCGTGCACGGCCACAAGCGCGGCCGGGACCTCGGCTTCCCGACCGCCAACGTGGCCTGCCCGCCGCACACCGCGATCCCCGCGGACGGCGTCTACGCCGGCTGGTTCCGGATCGGCGAGCGCAGGCTGATGACCGCGATCTCGGTCGGCACCAACCCGACGTTCTCCGGCCGGGTGCGCACCGTCGAGGCCTACGTGCTCGACGTCGACGAGAACTTCTACGGGCACGAGGTCGGCGTCGAGTTCGTCGAGCGGCTGCGCGGGCAGGAGCAATTCGACGGCGTCGAGCCGCTGATCGCGCAGATGGGCAAGGACGTCGCGGACACCCGGACGATCCTCACCGCCTCCGGCGGCGCGCTCGGCCCGGACGACGAACCGGCCTGATCCACCGCGCCGGGGGTGCGTTGAGTGGAAACCCCCTGCCCGGCCCGAAGCGCCCCGCCGGGGGCGGCTCCGGCCCGAGGATCGGGGCATGGACGACGTGCCAGCCGACCGGCCCGATCGCGACCCGCTGGCGGAGAACCGCGCCCGGCAGCGCGAGCTCTACGGTGAGCCGCTGGGGGAGCGGGTGCACCGGCTCACGGCCGCACTGGGGATCACCCAGGCCCGGCTCGCGACGGCGCTGGGGCTGAGCCCGGCGATGCTCAGCCAGCTGTCCGGCGCGCGTCGGGTGAAGATCGGCGATCCGGCGGTGCTGGGCCGGATGGTGGCGCTGGACCGGCGGGTCTCCCGGGGGCCGGTGCCGCCCGGCGAGGTGGCCGGCCTGCTGGACCGGGTCCTGTCCACGGCCACCCCGTGGGGTGCCGACGCCGGCTGCCGCTGCGGCGCCGATCCGTCGCCGTCACCGGCCCGGGCCCGCACCCCGGGCCGGGACGCGGCCCCGCACCCGGACGACGCGCTGCGCGGGGTGAGCAGCCCGGCCCGGCTGGTCGCCGCGGCGGCAGAGCTGGCGACCTCGTTCCCGGAGCTGGCCGAGGTGCTGCGCCGGGCCGCGTCCCGGCGCTGAGCGGTGCGACGATCAGCGGACGGCGACCCTGGAGGGACGATGCGGTTGTTCACGGCGCTGTGGCCGCCGGCCCCGGTGGTGGCGAACCTCCGGGCGGCCCTGGCGCAGCGGCCCTGGCCGCCGGGGGGCGGATGGCGGCCGGTGCCCCCGGAGGACTGGCATGTCACGCTCTGCTTCCACGGCGAGGACGATCCGGCGCGGCTCGCCGGTGCGCTCGACACGGCACTGGCCGGCGCCCCGGCGCCGCGGCTGCGGCTCGCCGGGACCGGCCGCTTCCCCGGCGTGCTGTGGGCGGGGGTGCAGCCCGCAGGCGCCCTGGCCGACCTGGCGGCCCGGGCCGGGGCCGGGCCGGCCGGGTTCCGGGCGCACCTGACCCTGGCCCGCCGCTCCCGCACCGCGGAGCGGGCCGCGCCGCCGGGGGAGCGGACGGACCCGGACCCGGCCCCGGGGCCGTGGTGGACACCCACCGAGGTGCTGCTGGTGCGCAGCGATCCGGCGCACGGTGCCCCGGCGGGTGCCCCGGTGTACCGCGCCGTGCACCGGGTCCCGCTGGGCCGGTGAGGATCAGCCCGCGGTGTCCGCCGCGACCTGCAGCGCGGCCGCCCGGGCCGGGCCGTCGTCGACGGTGCCCAGCGCGAGCTCACCGCCGGTCAGCGCGGTGAGGTCGTCGAGCACCCACCAGGTCGCCAGCGCGGTGCCGCCCGCCCACATCTCGCCGACCGCGATGGTGGTCCGCCCGGCCCGGGCCGCGGTCAGCGCGGCGAAGGTGGGCAGCCCGGTGACCGCGTCGGCGTCGTAGATCGATCCGCCGAGCACGACGACGACGTCCGCGTCGTGCCCGGGGAGGGTCTCGGCGGACACCGGGACGGTCGACGCCGACGCCCCCGCGGCGGCCGCGAGCTCCGGTTCCGGCCGGGTGATCCCGGCGTCGGCGACCAGCCGGGAGCCCGGGTTCGCCGGCGCCGGGGAGTAGAGCATGTCCTGGAACGAGCCGAGCACCGACAGCTCCAGCGGCTGCCGCGCGGTCACCTCGCGCAGCGCGGCCAGCCGGTCCTCCAGGACGCCGACCACGGCCGCGGCCCGGTCCTCGGCGCCGAACGCGGCCCCGGCCACCCGGACCGGTTCCCGCCAGTCGCCCTCGAACGGCAGCACGACGGTCGGTGCGACGGCGGACAGCTGCGGATAGGTGGTGTCGAGCAGCGATCCGGGCGAGGTCAGGACGATGACGTCCGGCGCGGCGGCGGCGATCGCCTCCAGGTCCGGGCTGGTGATCATCGTCGGGGCCGGGGTGACGGCGATCCCGGCGTCGCCCAGGACGGTCGCGGCGAGCTCGGAGGACAGGCCGCCGAACACGGCGGCCGGCCGGACGCCGACGGTGAGCAGGTTGAGCCCGGCGTACTCGTCGAGCGCGACGACCGACCGGGCGTCGGCCGGGACCTCGACGGTGCCGCGCTCGTGGGTGACGGTGCGGGTGCCGGCGGGTTCCGGCGCGGCGGCGACGGTCCCGCCCGAGCACCCGGCGAGCAGCAGGAGGACGAGCGCGGCGGCCGCGCGGGGGAGGGGGCGCATGGGTCCGATCCTCGGTTCGGGGAGCCGGTGATGAGGTGAGGCTCAGCTAATTCACAGTCTGTGGGAAAATGTGCCGGAAGGTCAACCGGCCGCCGTGCGACGATGGCGGCATGCCTCCTCCCGGGCGTCGCCGCGGCAGGCCGGCGGTCGTCGACCGGGACCGCATCGCCGTCGCGGCGCTGGAGGTCGGGCCCGGTTCGCTCACGCTCACCGCCGTCGCCGCCCACCTGGGCGTGCACCACTCGACGCTGTACGGGCACGTCCGCGACCGGGACGACCTGCTCGCCGCGGCCGCCGACCGGCTCGCCCGGGAGGCCGACTGGCCCCGGGCCGGGATCGGCTGGCGGGAGCTGCTCACCGCCTGGGGGGACACCTTCTGGGAGCTGGCCGGGCGCCGGCCGGGGGCGGCCGAGCTGATCAGGAGCCTGCCGGCGCCGCCGGCCGCGGTGGTCGCCGAGGTCGGGCGGGTCAGGGCGGATCTCGAACGCCACGGGTTCGCCCCGGCGGACGCGCTGGTCGCGCTGGACATGGTGGCCGACCTGGCGCTGGACACCGCGGCCGCGCTGGAGGGGCTCGACCGGGCCGCGCAGGACCGGGCCTGGCGGGACGATCCGGGCATGCGCGGGCTGATCGCCGCGCCGCGCGGCGCCTACCCGGTCAAGCTGGCGATCGTGCTGGACGGCCTGGCCGCCCGGCTGTCCCGCTGAGCCGCCCGCCCCGCGGGTCGGCGACGGTCCGGAAGTGGGGCGCTGGTACCGTTTCACCCGGGTCCGGCTGCAGTCCGTGGCGGCCGCGACCGACTACCTGCCACCCGTTCCGAGGTGGTACGGCAACACGGACCGTCGACACGATGAAGGAGTTGTAGTGGCCCTGTCCACGGCCGAGAAGAAGAGCACGCTCGAGAAGTACGGCACCCACGCCACCGACACCGGGTCCCCCGAGGCCCAGGTGGCGCTGCTGACGCAGCGCATCATCGGTCTGACCGAGCACCTGAAGCAGCACAAGCACGACCACCACAGCCGGCGCGGCCTGCTGCTGCTGGTCGGTCGTCGTCGCCGGCTGCTCAAGTACCTGCGTGCGGTCGACGTCGCGCGCTACCGCGCACTGATCGAGAAGCTGGGTCTGCGCCGCTAGACCCGCAGCGACGACCCGGCACCGGATCCCCGGTGCCGGGTCGTTCCACAACTGAAACCCCACCCACCGCGGGACGACCGGACATCCGCCGGTCCTCGGTAGTGGCTCCCGGGAACACGCGTTGCCGGGGGCTTCGATCGAAGACCGGCCCAGCAGGGGATCGAGCCGGGCGTCGTCGGTGGTGGGGAGCAGAGACACACTCCCAACGACGAGGAGAGACATCCCCGTATGACTGACGTCATCTCTGAGGACGGCGTGCACGAGAGCACCGCCGTCATCGACAACGGTGCCTACGGCACCCGCACCGTCCGGTTCGAGACCGGCCGGCTCGCCCGGCAGGCCGCCGGATCCGTCGTCGCCTACCTGGACGACGAGACCATGCTGCTGTCCGCGACGACCGCCTCCAAGCGGCCGAAGGACCAGTTCGACTTCTTCCCGCTGACGGTGGACGTCGAGGAGCGGATGTACGCCGCGGGCCGGATCCCCGGCTCGTTCTTCCGCCGCGAGGGCCGCCCGGGCACCGACGCGATCCTGACCTGCCGGCTGATCGACCGCCCGCTGCGCCCGTCCTTCGTGGACGGCCTGCGCAACGAGATCCAGGTCGTCGTGACGGTCATGTCGCTCGACCCGAAGGACCCCTACGACGTCGTGGCGATCAACGCCGCGTCGGCGTCCACCCAGCTGGCCGGCCTGCCGTTCTCCGGCCCGGTCGGCGGCGTGCGGGTCGCGCTGATCGCGGGCGACGGCACCGACGCTGCGCCGGCGTCCCAGTGGGTCGCCTTCCCGACCCACGAGCAGCTCGAGCGGGCCGCGTTCGACATGGTCGTCGCCGGCCGCGTGGTCGGCGAGGGTGACTCGGCCGACGTCGCGATCATGATGGTCGAGGCCGAGGCCACCGAGCAGACCATCGAGCTGATCGCCGGTGGTGCCACCGCACCGACCGAGGAGGTCGTCGCGGACGGCCTGGAGGCGGCGAAGCCGTTCATCCGGAGCCTGTGCGTGGCCCAGCAGCAGCTGGCCGACGTCGCGGCCAAGCCGACCGCCGACTACCCGCTGTTCCCGGCCTACCAGCCGGACACCTTCGACGCGGTCGCCGAGGCCGTCGAGCAGGAGCTGGCGCAGGCGCTGACCATCGCCGGCAAGCAGGAGCGGGAGACCCGCACCGACGAGATCAAGGCGTCGGTGCTGGACAAGCTGGGCGAGCGCTTCACCGGGCGCGAATCCGAGCTGGGCAACGCCTTCCGGGCGCTGAACAAGAAGCTGATCCGCCGCCGGATCCTGACCGACCAGGTCCGGATCGACGGGCGCGGGCTGACCGACATCCGGCCGCTGTCGGCCGAGGTCGAAGTCGTCCCGCGGGCGCACGGCTCGGCGCTGTTCGAGCGTGGCGAGACCCAGATCATGGGCGTCACCACGCTGAACATGCTCCGGATGGAGCAGCAGATCGACCAGCTGGGCCCGGAGACGCGCAAGCGCTACCTGCACCACTACAACTTCCCGCCGTACTCGACCGGTGAGACCGGCCGGGTCGGCTCCCCGAAGCGCCGCGAGATCGGCCACGGTGCGCTGGCCGAGCGGGCGCTGCTCCCGGTCCTGCCCAACCGCGACGAGTTCCCGTACGCGATCCGGCAGGTCTCCGAGGCGCTCGGCTCGAACGGCTCGACCTCGATGGGCTCGGTCTGTGCGTCGACGATGTCGCTGCTCAACGCCGGTGTGCCGCTGAAGGCGCCGGTCGCGGGCATCGCGATGGGCCTGGTCTCCGACGAGATCGAGAACGCGGCCGGGCAGTCCGAGACCAAGTACGTGGCGCTGACCGACATCCTCGGTGCCGAGGACGCCTTCGGCGACATGGACTTCAAGGTCGCCGGCACCAAGGACTTCGTCACCGCGCTGCAGCTGGACACCAAGCTGGACGGCATCCCGTCCGCCGTGCTGGCCGCCGCGCTGAGCCAGGCCCGCGACGCCCGCCTGACCATCCTCGAGGTGATCGGCGAGGCCATCGACGGCCCGGACGAGATGAGTAAGTACGCGCCGCGGGTCACCGCGGTGAAGGTCCCGGTCGACAAGATCGGCGAGGTCATCGGCCCGAAGGGCAAGATGATCAACTCGATCACCGAGAAGACCGGCGCGGACATCTCGATCGAGGACGACGGCACGATCTACGTCGGCGCGAACGACGGCCCCTCCGCGGAGGAGGCGATCGGCATGATCAACGCGATCGCCAACCCGCAGCTGCCGAAGGTCGGCGAGCGGTTCCTGGGCACGGTGGTCAAGGCCGCCGCGTTCGGTGCCTTCGTCTCGCTGGTCCCCGGCAAGGACGGCCTGGTCCACATCTCGAAGCTCGGCAACGGGAAGCGGATCGGCAAGGTCGAGGACGTCGTCAAGGTCGGCGACAAGCTGCGCGTCGAGGTCACCGACATCGACAACCGGGGCAAGATCAGCCTGGTGCCGGTACAGGAGGAGGGCGCTGCGGCGGCGGACGCCCCCGCGGAGGCTCCGGCCGACGAGCCGGCCGAGGCCACGGCCGACCAGAGCTGATCAGTTGGCCGAGACGAACGGCGACGTGACGGCGGCCCGGGGACCCGAGGGTTCCCGGGCCGCCGCCCGCGTGCCCGCCGACATCGGCGGGCCGCCGGACACCGTGCGGCGCAGCGAGCTGCCCGGCGGGGTCCGGCTGGTGACCGAGTCGGTGCCGGGCGTCCGCTCGGTGGCGCTCGGCATCTGGATCGGCATCGGCTCGGTCGACGAGTCACCGGCCCAGGCCGGTGCCGCGCACTTCCTGGAGCACCTGCTCTTCAAGGGCACCCGGCGGCGCACCGCGGCCGGGATCGCCGAGGAGATGGACGCGGTCGGCGGTGAGCTCAACGCGTTCACCGCCAAGGAGCACACCTGCTACTACGCGCACGTGCTGGACACCGACGTCGCGCTGGCGGTGGACCTGCTGGCCGACGTCGTCACCGACGCCGAGCTGGCGCACACCGACGTCGAGCTGGAACGGGGCGTCGTGCTCGAGGAGATCTCGATGCGCGACGACGACCCGGAGGACCTGCTCGGCGACCTGTTCGACCAGACCCTGTTCGGGGACCATCCGCTCGGCCGCCCGGTGATCGGCACCGAGGAGTCGATCCGGGCGATGAGCCGGGACACCCTGCACACGTTCTGGCAGGGCGAGTACACGACCCCGCGGATGGTGGTCGCCGCCGCCGGGAACCTGGAGCACGACCGGATCGTCGAGCTCGTCGGGGACGCGCTGGCGTCGGCGAGCCGGGCTCGGGCGACCGCCCGCGCGGTACCGCCGCGCACCTCGACCGGGGTGCGGCCGGCCCGGACCGGCGCGCTCGGTCTGCAGCCCGACGAGTCCGAGCAGGCGCACGTCATGCTCGGCGTGCCGACCGCGGGCCGGCACGCGCACACCCGGCCGGTGCTCGCCGTGCTGAACGCCGCGCTCGGCGGCGGACTGTCCTCGCGACTGTTCCAGCAGGTGCGTGAGCAGCGCGGACTGGCCTACCAGGTGTACTCGTCGACCGTCCGGTACGCCGACGCGGGCGCCCTCTCGGTGTACGCCGGATGCGCCCCCGAGCGGCTGGGCGAGGTCGTCGCCGTGGTGCGGGACGTGCTCGGCGAGGTCGCCACCGACGGCCTGACCGACGCCGAGGTGGCCCGGGCCAAGGGCTCGCTGCGCGGCGGGCTCGTCCTGGGCTGCGAGGACACCGCGTCCCGGATGAACCGGCTGGGCCGCGCGGAGCTCGACCACGGCAGGCAGCGGTCGGTCGGGGACAGCCTCGCCCGGATCGCCGCCGTCACCGCCGACGAGGTGGCCGTGGCCGCCGCCGAACTGCTCGACCAGCCGCTCACGGCGGCCGTCGTCGGGCCGTTCGACGAGGTCGACGCGCTGCCGGCGTCGCTGCGCGACCTGTGAGTGGCCGCCGCCGCGGCGGCGGCCACCCACCGGGTCAGCCGGTCCAGCCGATGGTCTCCGGCAGCGGCCGCTGGAACAGCGACGCGCCGACATTCGCCAGGTCGGGCCGGGTCACCCAGGTCTCCGGGCCGGCGTAGAGCGGCAGCAGCCCGTAGCCGGCCAGCGCCTGCTCCTCGGCGGCGTTGGCGGCGGCGAACTGCTCGGCGGGGGTGGCCAGGGTCGCGACCCGCTGCAGCTGCGCGTCGAGCTCCGGGGTCCCGGTGCCGGAGTTGTTGAGCTGCGAGGTGGAGCAGTACAGCTGGCAGATGCCGGCGATCCCGTACGGGTCCAGCGAGAAGAACCCGGACAGGAGCAGGTCGAACTCCTTGTTCGCGAGGACGGCGGGGAAGTCCCCGGCCGGCACCTGGCGGACCTGCAGCTCGACGCCGATCGCCCGCATCATGGCGACCAGCGCCCCCGTGGCGGCCCGGGTGGCCGGGGTGTCGCCGACCTGCACGAAGGTGATCGACAGCGGGGTGCCGTCCTGGACCCGGATCCCGTCCGGGCCGGGGACCCAGCCGAGCGCGTCGAGGCCCGCTGCGGCGGCCTCCGGCCCGCCGTCGACGACGGCGGACAGGTTGTCCCGGTACCCCTCCTGGTAGGGCTTGAGCATCAGCGAGCCGAGCGGCTCCTCGGTGTAGTTCATCCCCTGGAAGGCGATGTCCACGAGCTGCCCGCGGTCGACGCCCTGCATGATCGCCCGGCGCACGCCCGGGTCGCCCAGCAGCGGTGCCGCGCTGTTCACGGTGAGCAGGAACGACGCCGTCCGGGCGCTGATCCGGACGTCGGCGCCGGGCGCGGACCGGGCCTGGGCGAGCAGGTCGGCGCTCTCCGCCTCGGTGGCGTCGAGCTGGCCGTTGCGGAAGGCGTTGATCTTCGCCGTCGGCTCCATCTGGATCAGGGTGACCCGGTCCAGCTTCCCGGGGCGGCCCCACCACGCCGGGTTGCGCTCGAAGGTGATCGTCGAGTTCTGTCGGTCGTGCGCGGCGACCGTGTATGGCCCGGCGCCCCACTCCGGATGCGGCTCGTTCAGGTAGCCCTGGTTGAACACGGCCGGATCGGCGGCCGCCGCCGGATGCACCAGCTCGGTGAACAGCCCGGGCCACCAGGTGTGCACGCCGTCGAAGGTGACGACGACCTGCCGGTCGTCGGCGCCCCGGGTGACCGAGGCGATCCGGTCGAACCCGTCGGTGGACTGGGCGATGTAGGCGGCGTCCCGGCCGTTGCGGGCCCGCCAGGTCGCCTCGAAGGCCCGCCAGTCGATCGGCGTGCCGTCGTTGAACTCGGCCCGCGGGTTGATCGTGTAGGTGATCCGGGTGTCGTCGCCGATCCGCTCGTCGACCGCGGAGACCAGGTAGTCGGGATTGAACCGCGGCTCGCCCTGCGGGGTGAAGGTGACCAGCACCGGGTTGTACCAGCGCCACACGGTCAGCGTGTCCAGCGTCGCGTCGCCCTGGTGCCGGTTGAACTGCGGGTTCAGGTCGGAGCGCAGCGGCAGCGTGACCGTGCCGCCGTCGCGGACGTTCTCGTAGGGCTGTTCGTTGAACGCGGGGACGGCCGACAGCGCCGCCCCGGTGCGGACCTCACCGGTGCCGGCCCCGGCACCGCAGGCGGTCAGCACCAGGGCGAGCGCGGACAGCGCCGCGGTCAGCATCGGTCCGGGTCTCGGTCCGGGCAGGGGTCCGGGCATGGTTCTCCTCAGGGGGTCAGGAGCCGTCGGCGTGGTGACAGGCGTTGCGGTGGTCGCCGCCGGCGGGGACGCCGCCGGTGGGATCACCGCCGGCGTCGTCCTTCGTGGCGAGCAGCGGGATCTCGGTCCGGCAGCGGTCGAGTTCGGCGCCGGACAGGGTGCGGGCCAGCGGGCACCGGCCGACGAACGCGCACCCGGCCGGCTCCCCGGTCGGGCTCGGCAGGTCCCCGGACAGTACGCTCCGCTCGCGGCTGCGCTCGACCCGCGGGTCCGGCACCGGGACCGCGGACAGCAGCGCCTGGGTGTACGGGTGCCGCGGGTTCCCGAACACCTCCGCGACCGAGCCGGACTCGACGATCCGGCCCAGGTACATCACCGCGACCCGGTCGGCGACGTGGCGGACCACCGACAGGTCGTGCGCGACGAACAGGTAGCTCAGTCCGAGCTCCCGCTGCAGCCCGGCGAGCAGGTTCAGTACCCCGGCCTGCACCGACACGTCCAGCGCGGACACCGGCTCGTCGAGCACCAGCAGCGACGGCTCGCAGGCCAGCGCCCTGGCGATGCCGATCCGCTGCCGCTGCCCGCCGGAGAACGCCGCCGGGAACCGCTCGGCGTGCGCCGGATCGAGCCCGACCATCGCCATCAGCTCGTCCACCCGGGCGGCGATCCGGTCCCGGCCCGGCCGTCCGGCGGCCCGCAGCGGCTCGGCGAGGATGTGGGCGACGGTCATCCGCGGGTCCAGCGCGCCCATCGGGTCCTGGAACACGATCTGGATCTCCCGGCGCAGCGCGGCGCGGTCCGCGCTGCGCCGCACCGTGGCGACGTCGGTGCCGGCGATCTCGATCCGCCCGCCCTCCGGCGGCCGCAGGTTCATCAGCTCCAGCAGCGTCGTCGTCTTGCCACAGCCGGACTCGCCGACCAGCCCGAGCGTCTCGCCGCGCCGGATGTCGAGGTCCACGTCGGACACCGCGTGCACGGTGCCGGTCCGGCGCCGGATCAGCGAGCCGGTCATCAGCGGGTAGCTGCGGCGCAGGTGCTGCACCGACAGCACCGGCTCCCGCCGGTCCCGGTCGTCCGGACCGGCGGCGGGCGTCTTCGGGACCCCGAAGACGGGTCGACCGCCGATCGCGCCGTCGACGATCTCGCCGGCGCGGACGCAGGCGGCGGCGTGCGCCGGGGAGCCGGGCAGCGGCAGCAGCGGCGGCTCGGCGCCCCGGCAGGCGTCGACGGCGACCGGGCAGCGGTCCGCGAACGCGCAGCCGGCGGGCAGCGCCACCGGGGTCGGCGGGCTGCCCGGCACCGGGACGAGCGGCCTGCGGTCCACCGAGTCGACCCGCGGTACCGCGCCGAGCAGGCCCAGCGTGTAGGGCATCCGGGGCGCGTCGAACAGGTCCTGCACCGGCGCCGTCTCGACCGGGCGGCCGGCGTACATGACCAGCACGTCGTCGGCGGTGCCGGCGACCACCCCCAGGTCGTGGGTGATGAGCACGACGGCGGCGCCGGTCTCGTCCCGGGCGAGCTTGAGGACGTCGAGCACCTGGGCCTGGACGGTGACGTCCAGCGCGGTGGTCGGCTCGTCCGCGATGATCAGCTTCGGCTCGTTCGCGATCGCCATCGCGATCATCACGCGCTGCCGCATGCCGCCGGAGAACTCGTGCGGGAAGGAGCGGACCCGCCGACCCGGGTCCGGGATGCCGACCAGGTCGAGCAGCTCGGCGGCCCGTGTCATGGCCGCCGACCGGGACAGGTCGCGGTGGATCCGCATCGCCTCGACGAGCTGGTCGCCGACGGTGTAGATCGGGGTGAGCGAGGACAGCGGATCCTGGAACACCATGCCGACGTCGCGCCCGCGGACCCGGGACAGGGCGTCGTCGTCGAGCCCGACGAGCTCGTGGCCGTCCAGCCGGATCGAGCCGGTCACCGTGGCGGTGCCCGGCAGCAGGCCCATCACGGCCAGCGAGGTGACCGACTTGCCCGAGCCGGACTCGCCGACGATGCCGAGCGTACGGCCCGGCAGCAGATCGAGATCGACGCCGCGGACCGCCCGCACCGGGCCGGCCTCGGAAGGGAAGGCGACGTGCAGGCCGCGGACCGACAGCACCGGGTTCATGCGCGGCCTCCGGCCTGCGAGGTCGGGTCGAGTGCGTCCCGCAGGCCGTCGCCGACCAGCGCCAGCGAGACGGTGGTGAGCACCAGCAGCGTCGCGGGGACGGTGAGCAGCCAGGGCGCGGTCGTCATCGAGGAGGCGCCGTCGGCGAGCATCGTGCCCAGCGAGACGTCCGGGACCTGCACGCCGAAACCGATGAACGACAGCGCCGTCTCGGCCTGCACGACGGTCACGACGGTGATCGTGAAGCTGACGATCAGCAGCGAGCCGATGTTCGGGATCAGATGGCGGAGCACGATCGCCGGGCCGCCGACGCCCATGAACCGCGCGGCCTGCACGTACTCGCGCTCGCGCAGCGCGGTCGCGACCGTCCACACCACCCGGGCGCCGGTCATCCAGCCGAGCGCGGACAGCGCCAGGATCAGGATCCGGTAGTCGCCGGAGCCCCACTGCGAGGCCAGCGACAGGATCAGGAACGCGGGCACCACCATCAGGAAGTGCACGACGCCGAGCACGGCGCGTTCGCCGCGGCGGCCCCAGGTCCCGCCACCGCCCAGGTAGGCGGCCGTGCAGCCGACGACCGCCGCGATCGCCGTGGTCAGCAGCGACACCGAGACGGCGATCAGCAGCGAGCGCTGCAGACCGTGCACGGCCTGGGCGTAGACGTCGTTCCCGCCCGCGGTGGTGCCGAACGGGTGCTCGGCGGTCGGGCCGCTGGTGAGTGCGGTGAAGTCGACGTCGGTGTGGTCGTAGGGCGAGAACAGGTCCCCGACCAGGGTGAACAGCACGAGCGCCGCGAAGATCGCGAGCCCGGTGACGGCCGAGGTGCTGCGCCGGTACCGGCGCCACAGCAGGCCGGCCCGGCCGCGGCGCGGTGCCTGGCGAACCGTGGTCATCTCAGCTCACCCGCACCCTCGGGTCGAGCGCGACCACGGCGACGTCGGCCAGCACCGCGCCGACCGCGGTCGCCAGCGCGGCGAACGCCGCCGTCGCGACGGCGCCGTGCACGTCGTTCTCGGCGATGGTGCGGACCAGGTAGTCGCCCATGCCCTGCCAGGCGAAGATCTTCTCGGTGAGCACCGCCCCGGTGAACAGCGCCGGGATGGCGAACGCCACCTGGGTGGCGACCGGGATCAGCGAGCTGCGCAGGCCGTGCCGGCGGATCGCCTGCCCGCGGGTGAGCCCCTTCGCCCGGGCGGTGCGCACGAAGTCGGAGCCGACGACGTCGAGCAGCATCGCGCGCTGCAGCATGTGGTAGGCGGCATAGCTGGTGACGAGCAGCGAGATCGTCGGCAGCACCAGGTGCTGGATCCGGTCGGTGAGCACCGGCCAGAACCCGGTGATCCCCGGTGTCTGCGCCCCGGCGACCGAGAACAGCGTCGTGCCGAGGGCCTGGTTGACCGAGATGGCGGCGCCGACCACGACGAGGCCGGCCACCGCGACCGGGGTGTTCAGGGTGATGACCGAGACGAGCTGGGCCACCCGGTCACCGGCCCGGTACTGCCGCTGCGCCGAGTACACGCCCAGCGCCACCCCGAGCAGGATGGACAGCACCAGCGCCCCGGCCACCAGCTGTGCCGACATCGCCACCCGGAACGCGACCTGCTCGTTGACGCTGTCGCCGACCGGGGAGGCGCCCCAGTCCCAGCGGGTCACGATCCCGCTGAGCCAGGTCCACCAGCGCTGCACCAGCGGCGTCCCCGGGTCGAGGTTGTACTGCGCCAGCGCCCGGGCGATCTCCTCGTCGGAGCGCGGTGGACGGAGCTGGAGGTAGTTGGCCCGCGGATCGAGGAAGGCGTTCGCCAGGAGGTAGGTCAGGTTGGTGGCGACGACGATCATCGCCAGCCAGCCCGCGCCCCGGCGCAGGATGTAGCGGAGCACGGTGCTCCCTTTCTGGTGGTGGTGCCCGGGCCCCGGCGACCGGCCGGTCGCCGGGGCCCGGGTGACGTCAGCTGCCGGTCTGCCAGCCGACCGTCTCGGGCAGCGGGCGGGCGAACAGTGAGGCACCGACGTTGGCCAGGCCGGGCCGGGTGGCCCAGGCGGTCGGGCCGGACCCGAGCGGCAGCACGCCGTAGTTGGCGAGCGCGACCCGCTCCACCTCGTTCGCCACGGTCAGCTGCTCCTCGGCGGTGGGGAGCCCGCCGACGGCCTGCAGCTCGGCGTCCAGCCCGGAGTTGCCGGTACCGGACTTGTTCAGCGAGCTGTCCGAGCAGTACAGCGAGCAGAGCGTCGCGATGCCGTAGGGGTTCTCCGCCGCCAGGCCGCTCATCACGACGTCGAAGTCGCGTGCGGCGAGGACGGCGGGGTACTCGGTCGGCGGGACCTGGCGGACCTGCAGCTCGACGCCGATCTCGCGCATCATCGCGGTCAGCGCCATCCCGAAGGCTCGGCCGGTCGGGGTGTCACTGAACTGGACGAAGGACAGTGTCAGGCGCTCCCCGCCGGAGACTCGGATGCCGTCCGGCCCGGGGGCCCAGCCCGCCGCGTCCAGCCCGGAGCGGGCGGCCGCCGGGTCGAACTGCAGCACCTCGGCCAGGTTGTCCCGGTAGCCCGCCTGGTAGGGCTGCAGGATCAGAGATCCGGGGAGTTCCTCGGTGTAGTCCATGCCCTGGAAGGCGATCTCGACGAGCTGGTCGCGGTCGATGCCCTCCAGCACCGAACGCCGCACGGCGGGATCGCTCAACATCGGGGCAGCGCTGTTCAGGGTGACAAGCGAGACCGCGGTCGTGCCGCTGATCCGGATCTCGGCGTCGGGCACCGACCCGGCCTGGGCGAGCGCCTCGGCGTTACCGACCTGGGTCGCGTCCAGCTCGCCGTTGCGGAAGGCGTTCACCGCCGCCTGGGGCTCCATCACCGTGAACGTGCGGCTGTCGAGCCGGCCGGGGCGTCCCCACCAGGCCGGGTTGCGCTCGAAGGTGATGGTCCCGGCCCGCAGGTCGCTCGCCCCCACCGTGTAGGGGCCCGCCCCCCACTCCGGGTGCGGGTCGTTCACATAGCCGGTGTTGAAGGTGTCGACCCCGGCCGCCGACGGGTGCAGCAGGGTGGTGAAGGTGCCCTGCCACCACACGTTCACTCCGTCGTAGGTGACGACGGCCTGCCGGTCGTCGGCGCCGGGGGTGATCGAGGCGATCCGGCCGAAGATGGCGACCGACCGCGAGGTCCGGGCCGGGTCGGAGCCGTTGTTCGCCCGCCAGGTGGCCTCGAACGCCCGCCAGTCGATCGGCGTGCCGTCGTTGAACACGGCTCGCGGGTCGATCGTGTAGGTGACCCTGGTCGAACCGCCGACCAGCTCGGCGGTGGCGTCGGTGAGGTAGTCCGGGTTGACCACGGCCTCGCCGGTCGGGGTGAAGGTGATCAGCCGCGGGTTGTACCACTCCCACAGGTCCCGGGTCTCGCTCGTCGCGCTGGCGTGGAAGAGGTTGAACTGCGGGTTGAGGGCGCCGGCCGCGGTGCGCAGGGTGCCGCCGTCGCGCAGGTTCTCGTAGGGCTGCTCGTTGAACGACGGCCGGGTGGACAGCTCGGCACCGGTCCCGATCCCGAGCCCCTGACCGCTCCCACAGGCGGCGAGGACCAGGGTGAGGGCCGCGGCGGACACGGTCAGTGCCCCGCTGCGGGCGGATCTGTACATCGTGCTCCTTCATGGGGCCCCGGATGAGGGCAGGGGAGTCCGGGTGCGGCGACGCAACCGATCCCGGCACGACGACGGGGGTGGATCGGCCGGGAGCCCAGAGGCTGACACCCGGGCCCGCCCCGCAGCCAGATGCTGTTCCAGTGTTTTACACAGTCGTGATGATCTTTGCGTGACGTGCCGACCACGCAGAGCGGGATCTGCTGGTCTGGCAGGCTGTGCCCATGACGGGGCTCGCGGTACTGGCCGGGTTGATGATCGCCGTCGGGCTGGCCGGGATCGTGCTCCCGGTGCTCCCCGGCCCGCTCCTGATCGTCGGCGGGGTGGCCGTGTGGGCGGTACCGCGCGGCGACGCCGTCGGCTGGTGGGTGCTCGGCATCGCGGTCGTCGTGACGGTGCTCGGGCAGGTCGCGAAGTACCTGCTGCCGGGCCGGCGGCTCAAAGCGTCCGGCGTGCCGACCCGCACCCTGCTCGCCGGTCTGGTGCTCGGCGTGGTCGGCTTCTTCGCGATCCCGGTGATCGGCCTGTTCATCGGCTTCGTGCTGGGGGTGTGGCTGGCCGAGCTGGTCCGGCTGCCGGACGCGGCGACGGCCTGGCGGTCGGCCCGCGAGGCGCTCGCCGCCGTCGGGTGGAGCATCCTGATCGAGGTCGCCGCGGGTCTGCTCGCGACCGCCGTGTGGATCGGCGGCCTGGTCCTGGGCTGACCGGCGCCGGACGGGCGGGCACTAGACTCGCCCGGTCACGACGACGGCGGAACGGGGTGTGCTGGTGAGCGGGACGATCCGGGTGGCGGTGCTCGGCGCGAAGGGCCGGATGGGCAGCGAGGTCTGCCGGGCGGTGGAGCAGGCGCCGGACACCGAGCTGGTGGCCGCCCTCGACGCCGGCGACGACCTGTCCGCGCTGGACGGCGCCGACGTCGCCGTCGACTTCACCCACCCCGGTGCGGCGCTGGACAACATCCGCGAGTGCCTCGGCCGCGGGGTCGCCCCCGTCGTCGGGACCAGCGGGTTCGACGAGATCCGGTTCGACGAGGTCCGCGCGCTGCTCGACGAGCGCGGCTCGGGCAGCGTGCTCGTCGCCCCGAACTTCGGCGTCGGCGCGGTGCTGATGATGCACTTCGCCGCGCAGGCCGCGCGGTTCTTCGACTCCGCCGAGATCGTCGAGCTGCACCACCCGGGCAAGGTCGACGCCCCGTCCGGCACCGCCGCGCGCACCGCGTCCGTGGTCGCCGCCGCGCGCGCCGACGCCGGGCTCGGACCGGTCCCCGACGCCACCACCACCGATCCCGGCGGGGCCCGCGGCGCCGTCGTCGACGGGGTGCACGTGCACGCCGTCCGGATGCCCGGACTGATCGCGCACCAGGAGGTCATCCTGGGTACCGACGGCGAGGTGCTGACGCTGCGGCACGACTCGATGAACCGGGCGTCGTTCATGCCCGGCGTGCTGCTCGCCGTGCGCGCGGTGCGGGACCGGCCCGGACTGACGATCGGGCTCGAACCGCTGCTCGGCCTGGCCTGACCGGCCCGGGTCGTTCGCGCCCGGCCGGGGGTCCTCAGCTGTCGTCGTCGAGGCCGATCAGCCGCAGGTCCAGGGAGCCCGACATGCGGACCTCCCGCAGGGTGCCGCTGCCGGTGTCCAGGGTGCGGACCGCGCCGTCGGGCTGCCAGCCGGCGCGGGCGTAGAACCCGCGCGAGGCCGGATCGGGCTCCGGCACCCAGGCCCGGCCGGTCTCCTCGCCCGCGGCGCGCAGTGCTGCCGCCGCGGTGGCCAGCAGCCGCCCGCCGTGCCCGCGGCGCCCCCACCGCGGCTCGACCAGCAACGTCGAGATCTCGGCGATCGACAGCCCGTCGGCGCCCGGATAGCGGGCGGCCGCGGCGAACCCGACGATCTCGCCGCCCTCCTGCGCGACCAGCAGGTGGAAGTCGTCGCCGGCGTGCACCGCGTCCGTCCAGTGCTGCCGCGCCGCGTCCGAGGTGAGGCTCGCGAACGCCTCCTCGGGCAGCAGCCCGGCGTACGCGGTGCGCCAGGTCCGGTCCTGGATGCCCACGATGGCGTCGACGTCGTCGTCGGTGGCGGGGCGGACGGTCGCGGTGGCCATGGTCCATGCCTACCCTGTGGACACACAGCGGACGCACAGCGGGTTCCGGGGTCCCGCCCAGCCGGGCGGACGAACCTGGTGTCCGTGACCGAACCACGCAACCGCTACCAGGGCCGCCCGCTGCCCCGCCCCGACGACGAGCTGGTCGACCAGGGCCTCGGCTTCGACCTCGGCACCCTGCTGTCCCGCCGCCGGATGCTCACCGCGCTCGGCCTCGGCGCCGTCACGGTCGGGCTGGCCGCCTGCTCGTCCGGCACGACGTCGAGCGCGGCGGCCACGACGTCGGAGGGGGAGATCCCGGACGAGACCGCGGGCCCGTACCCGGGCGACGGCTCCAACGGGCCGAACGCGCTCACCGACAGCGGGATCGTCCGCAGCGACATCCGCTCCAGCTTCGGCACCGGCAGCGCGGTCGCGCAGGGCGTCCCGATGACCCTGGAACTGACGATCACCGATCTCGCGAACGGCGGGACCCCGTTCGCCGGGACCGCCGCCTACGTGTGGCACTGCGACCGCGACGGCAACTACTCGATGTACGCCGACGGCCTGGAGGACGAGAACTACCTGCGCGGCGTCCAGATCGCCGACGCGAACGGGCTCGTCCGGTTCACCAGCATCGTCCCGGCCTGCTACTCCGGGCGCTGGCCGCACATCCACTTCGAGGTCTACCCGGACCAGGCGTCGATCACCGACTCGGCGAACGCGATCGCGACCTCGCAGGTCGCACTGCCCGAGGACACCTGCACCGCGGTCTACGCCACCGCAGGCTACGAGTCGTCCGTGCGGACGCTGTCCCAGGTCACCCTGGACAGCGACAACGTCTTCGGCGACGACGGCGGCGTCTCCCAGCTCGCGACCGTCACCGGCGACGTGACCACCGGCTTCACGGTCGCGCTGACCGCGCCGGTGGACACCCGCACCGAGCCGTCCGGCGGGTCGGCGCCGGCCGGCGGCGGGGGCGGGGGCGGGGGTGGTGCGCCGCCCGGTGGCGGGCAGGGCGGCCCGCCGGCCCGGAACTGATCCACCCGCTCCCCTCCGGCGCGTTCCCCGCACCCGGCTCAGTCGCCGCACCCCGGCTCGGTCCCCGCACCACTTCGAGCTGGTGCGGCGTCGCTCCCGGGGTGCGGCGTCGAGCCCGCCCCCGGCCGGTCCCGCGGGTGATCGCGTATCGGGAACCGGAACGGTCGCCCAGCGACCCTCTCGGTGCCGGACAGAGGATCATCGATTGTCGGGCGGCCGCGCCGGAACCGCCTGCCCGGCGGCCGCGCCGGAACTGTCGGGGGGCCGTGGCAGCATCGGCGCCGTGCGGACGATCTCGGCGGACGTGGCCCGGCGGACCTTTCTCGCGGCCCAGGGGTTCACCGACCCACGGCCGTCCGGGCCGGTCACCCGGCGGCACCTGCAGCGGGTGCTGGAGCGGATCAAGCTGCTGCAGCTGGACTCGGTGAACGTGGCGGTGCGCTCGCACTACATGCCGCTGTTCAGCAGGCTCGGCGACTATCCGTCCGCGTTGCTCGACGACGCGGCCTGGTCCCCGTCGGCCCGCAGGCCCCGGCTGCTCGCCGAGACGTGGGCGCACGAGGCGAGCCTGGTCCCGGTCGCCGACTGGCCGCTGCTCGGCCACCGGACACTTCCCCGCCGCTGGTGGAAGCACTACGCGCCGCTGCTGGAGCGGCATCCGTCGCTGGCCGCGGACATCCGGGACGTGGTCGCCGGGTGCGGGCCGATCGGGGCCGGCGCGATCGAGAAGGCGCTCGCGCCGGAGGGGCGGGCCGGTGACGTCCGGCCCCGCCCGCCCGGCGCCACCTGGTGGGAGCGGTCCGAGGTGAAGCAGGTGTGCGAGTACCTGTTCGCGATCGGCGAGCTGGCCGTCGGCACCCGCCGGCACTTCGAGCGCCGCTACGACCTGCCCGAGCGGGTACTCCCGGCGGAGGTGATCGCCGCCCCGCCGCCGGATCCGGCCGATGCGGCCCGCGCGCTGGTCGCGAAGTCCGCCGCGGCGCTCGGCGTCGGCACCGAGACCGACCTGCGCGACTACTACCGGCTGGGCCCGGAGCGCACCCGCACCGCGATCGCGGAGCTGGTCGATGCGGGGGAGCTGGAGCCGGTGGCGGTCCGGGGCTGGGCGAAGCCGGCTTACCGGAGCCCGTCGGCGACGGTCCCGCGCACCGTCCCCGGCCGGGCGCTGCTGAGCCCGTTCGACCCGCTGGTGTGGGAGCGCGGCCGCGCCGAGCGGATCTTCGGCTTCCGCTACCGGATCGAGATCTACGTGCCCGAGGCGAAGCGGGAGTACGGCTACTACGTCTTCCCGTTCCTGCTCGACGGCGCGCTGGTCGGCCGGGTCGATCTCAAGGCCGACCGGGTCGCCGGGGTGCTGCGCGTGCCCGGTGCGTTCGCCGAGCCGGAGGCCGGCGTCCCGCAGGCCCGGATCGCGGCCGAACTCGCCGCCGAGCTGGCGGCGATGGCCTGCTGGCTCGGGCTCGACGGCGTCGAGGTGGGGGAGCGGGGCAACCTCGCCGGTGCACTGCGGGGTGCCGTGCGGGCCGGGTGATCAGATCCCGAGCGGGATGCCGAGCGAGATCCAGACCAGGAACAGCGCCGTCCACACGACGAACATCGCCGCGCAGATCGGCAGCGTCATCGAGATCAGCGTGCCGATGCCCGCGTCGCGCCGGTAGCGCTGCAGGAAGCCGAGCGCGACGGCGAAGTAGGGGCTCATCGGGGTCAGCGAGTTGGCCACCGAGTCGCCGATCCGGAACGCCGCCATCGTCTGGTCGGCCTCGATCCCGACCAGCAGCAGCATCGGGACGAGCACCGGGGCGAGCAGCGACCACTGCGCCGACCCGGAGGTGATCACCAGCCCGAGCACGAACACCATGACGACGGTCAGGAACAGCAGCACCGGCGCCGGCGCGCCCAGCGACCGGAGCACCTCGGCCCCGGACACGGCGATCCACTGGCCGATGCCGCTCCAGGTGAACCAGGCGAGGAACTGGGCGATCACGAAGAACAGCACCAGGATCGGCACGATGTCGGTGAGTCCCTCGCGCATCAGGCGGGGCACGTCGGCCGGTGTCCGGATGGTCCCGACCCGGATCCCGTAGACGATGCCGACGATGAGGAAGGTCAGCAGCAGCACGACCGCGATGCCGTCGAGGAACGGCGACGGCACCAGGGTGCCGGTCTCCGGCTCGCGCAGCGGCGAACCGGCCGGGAACCAGATCGCGGCGTAGAACGCGAGCAGCCCCAGCAGGGTCAGGCCGGCGTCGCGCAGCCCGCGCAGCTGCTCGGCGGTCACCTCGGCGGCGCGGGCCTCCTCGGCCTCCTGCGCGGCGAGATCGGGATCGACGGGCCGGCCGGGCTCGCCGTCCTGGCCGGACGAGTGGGCGGGGGAGTTCCCGGGGCCGGTGTCCGCGCCGCGATCACCCGCCGCACCGGTACCGGAGCCGGAGAGGTCGTCGGCGGCCGCGGCCGGGTTCCCGCGCCGCGTCGACGGCTCCACGACCCGGTCGACGACCACCGCCGCGGCCAGCGCGATCAGCACCGCGCTGACCGCGTTGAACCAGTAGTTCGACAGCGCCGTGAGCTGGATCGACGGATCGACGATCGCCGCCGCCGAGTTGGTGATCCCGGCGAGCAGGACGTCGGTGGCGGTGACGAAGATGCTGGCGTCGTAGCCCGCCCCGACCGACACGAAGGCCGCGACCGCGCCGACCGCGGGGCTGCGGCCGACCGTGCGGAACACCATGGCGCCCAGCGGGATCAGCACGATGTAGGCGGCGTCGGAGGCGATCGAGCCGCAGACGCCCGCGAACATCAGGGCCGGCGTGATGAGCCGCCGCGGCGCCCGCAGCACGGTCACCCGCAGCAGCGTCGGCAGCAGCCCGCTGCGGTCGGCGACCGCGATCCCCAGCAGCACCGCGATGATCGTCCCCAGCGGCGGGAACTCGACGAAGTTGGTGACCGCCTCGGTGAGCGCGAACCGCAGCCCCTCACCGGTGAGCAGGCTGCGGACCGGGGTGATCTCGTCCTGGCCGGGGACCTGCGCGCTGAGCCCGGCCGCGGACAGCACCGCGGACAGCCCGGCGAGCAGCACGGCCAGCACCACGAACAGGATGACCGGGTCCGGCAACCGGTTTCCGACCCGTTCCACCACGCCCAGTGCCCGGGCGAGACGGGTCGGAGTCTCCTGCTGTGTTGCGCTCAACGGGCCCCCCAGGTCGGCCGTCCGGTCGAGTGGGGGAGGTTATCTGTCGTCGCGCAATCGTGCCGTGCCGGAGGTGCCCACCGGATCAGGCGGTGATCGTCGCGGCCCGGGTGACCAGCACGTCCCCGCTGCCGGTGCGCCCGGAGAGCCGGACCGCCCGCTCGCCCGGCGCGCCGTCGTGCACCTCCAGCTCGCTGCGCGCCCGCCCGGACCCGGTGGACAGGTCGAGCTCGGCGGCGACGCCGGAGTGCACGCCGACCCGCACGTTGCCCGAACCGGTGCTCAGCCGGACGTCGCCGGACACCGTGTCGGCGATCACCACGTCGCCGGAGCCGCTGCGCACCTCCAGGTCCCCGGTGAGCTCGCCGATCCGGATGTCGCCGCTGCCGGTGCGCGCCCGGGACGGCCCGCCGATCGATCCGGCCTCGATCTCGCCGCTGCCGGTGCGCAGCTGCGCCCGCCCGCCGCACGAACCGAGATCGATCCCGCCGGCGCCGGTGGTGATGTCGGTGTCGCCGGTCACCTCGGCGACCCGGGCGGTGCCGGAGCCGGTGCGCACCGCTGCCCAGGACGCCCGCCCGTCGATCTCGACGTCCGCGGCGCCCGTGCGCACGGCGGGTCGCGACGCGACCGGGGCGGACACCGTCACGATCAGCGGGACCGCGCTCAGCGCCGGTTCCTCCGGCCCGCGCACCACGAGCCGGCGGCCCGCGTCGGACCACTCGATCGTCACGGCGGCGAGCGCGTCGGCGGACGGATCGCCGGACCGCTCCCACGGCGCACCGACGATCGGGTCGAACCCGCGGCCGGACCAGCCGGCACCGCCCGCCGGGGGGTTCCCGCCCATCGACGAGCCGATCCAGTCGAGCAACCCGCCGAGCCCGCCCGACCAGGGCGCGGCGCCCCGGTCCGTGGTGACCTCGACGGTGACCTCGGACGCGTCCTCGACCAGGTCGACGCGGACCCGCCCGCCACCGATGCCGATCTCCAGCTCGGCCGGGCCCGCGCTGTCCCACCGTTCGCGGCGGGTGTCGCCGGCGTCCGGATCCGTCAGGTTCTGCTCGTCGGTCATCCCTGCACCCATCCTCGGAGGTTGCGGCCGTCCCGCGGGTCGCGCCCGCGGGCCCGGCCCTCGGCGCCGGCGAGCGCGCCCTGCACCGCCTGGGAGACCCAGGTGTTGAGCGAGACGCCCTGCGACTGCGCGGCCTGCTCGGCCTGCGCCTTGATCTGCTCGACGATGCGCAGCGTGACCCGGCTGATGTCACCGGCGTCGCCGGCGAACGGGAAGGAGGCCGGGCCCTCCGGGCCGGTCCCGCCCGGCGCACCCGGCCCGGCCGGAGCGTCCGGCGCGGTGTCCGGTGCACCGGACACCGACACCCGCACCTCCCGCCCGTGCAGCCGGACCTCCACGGGGCGGTCGCCGAGTGCGACGGTCGCCTCCGAGGCGAGGTCGGAGAGCGCGTTCATGATCGCCAGGCGGGCCGCGGGCTCGATCGCGGAGCCGAGCAGCGCCGCCGTGCGGCGGGTCTGCTCGTCACCCGCTGCCGCGGCGGCGGCGAGATCGTCGCGCAGCTGCGCGACGTACGGCGTGAGGTCCATGACACCACTATGGCGTCATGGGTGACGTCGTGTCGAGGAGTTGCTGTCACCGATGACGTCACGGGGCGGCGGTGGTTACCCTCCAGGACATGTCGGAGACCGCGCCGCAGACCGTCCCGCTCAGCGTGCAGCTGGTGGCGAAGACCGAGTTCCTCCCGCCGGCGGACGTGCCGTGGTCCACCGACGCCGACGGCGGCCAGGCACTCGCCGAGTTCGCCGGCCGGGCCTGCTACCAGTCCTGGAGCAAGCCGAACCCGAGGACCGCGACCAACGCCGGCTACATCCGGCACATCCTCGAGGTCGGGCACCTCTCCGTGCTCGAGCACGGCTCGGTCAGCTTCTACCTGACCGGGATCTCCCGTTCGCTCACCCACGAGCTGATCCGGCACCGGCACTTCTCCTACTCGCAGCTGTCCCAGCGCTACGTCCCGGAGCGGGACGCCGCGATGGTCGAGCCGGACGTCATCGCCGACGACCCGGAGCTGCACGAGCTGTTCCTGCAGGCGTCGGCGAACGCCCTGGAGTCCTACGAGAAGCTCCTGGAGGGCCTGGAGAAGCGCTTCGCCGACGTCCCGAACGGGACCCTGCGGCGCAAGCAGGCCCGGCAGGCCGCCCGCTCGGTGCTGCCGAACGCGACCGAGACCCGGATCGTGGTCACCGGCAACTACCGCGCCTGGCGGCACTTCATCGCGATGCGCGCCTCCGAGCACGCCGACGTCGAGATCCGTCAGCTCGCCGTGGAGTGCCTGCGCCAGCTGCAGCGCGAGGTGGCCAACGTGTTCGCCGACTTCGAGATCCAGAAGCTCGAGGACGGCACCGAGATCGCGTCCAGCCCGCTGGTCAGCGAGGGCTGACCGGCCCGGTCACGCCAGCACCGCGTGCACCCGGCGCCGCAGGTCCGGCAGGTCCCGCACGATGATCCCGCGGCCCTCCTTGCCGACCAGCCCCTCGGCGACCAGCCGGGACAGCTCCCGGCTCATGGTGACCCTGGTCAGCCCGACCAGCAGGGCCAACTCGTCGACGGCGGGCCGGATCGACAGCCGGGTGGCGGTGTCCAGCGCGACCTCGCCGTAGGCCTCGACCAGGTGCCCGAGCAGCAGGATCACCCGCTCGCGGGCGGGTAGCCCCTCGATCAGCACGTGCAGCTGCATCACCCGCTGCTTGTAGGCGATCCGCCGGGTGATCTCCAGCAGCAGCTCCGGATCGGTGCGGGCGGCGGTGAGCAGCGCGTCCCGGGTGACCGAGACGATCTGCGAGTGCTGGGTGCAGGTGGCAGCGAGATGCCGCGGGCGCCCGTCGACGCTGGCGGCCTCGCCGAGGGTGGCGCCGGTCTCGGCGTAGGCCAGCGAGCGCTCGGTGCCGTCCGGCCGGTGCAGGTAGATCCGCACCCGGCCGGACAGCACGAGATGGAACCGGGTGGACAGCTCGCCCTGCCGGTAGACGTGCTCGCCGCGGGCGTAGCGGCGGGCGGTGCCCAGGGCGGCGATCCGCTCGGTCAGGTCGGTCATCGGCGCGCTGAGGAACGGCGACACCGGCGGGTCGTCGGGGCCGGGATCCACGGGCAGCGCCCGCGGCTCCGCACTGCTCACCGCATCCACGGCCACGCGTCCCCACCTCCGTCCGTGACGGGGTGCGACCGGCTGTCGCTCCCGCGCGATCGCCCGGACGGTAGCCGGGTGCCCGAGTGCGGGGGAAGCCGAGGCACAGCCCGCTACCCACCGAAGTGGGTGACGGGCCGTGCGGGTGCGCCGGTACGGGTCAGGCCGGGGTCAGGCTGGCGTCCTGGTTGCTGAAGGAGTCGGCGTCGGTGTGCGGGAGTGCGAGCGTGCAGCCCAGGCTCAGCAGCGACACCGAGGCCAGCAGCAGGCCGATCGCGAGGCTGCCGTAGAGCGGCACGACGGCCGCCGCGACCAGCGGCACCACGCCGCCGCCGAGCACCCCGGCGAGGTTGTAGGCGATCCCGGCGCCGGTGTAGCGGAAGCGGGTCGGGAACAGCTCCGGCAGCTGGGCGCCGATCGGGCCGTAGGCGATGCCGACCACGCCCAGCACGATCGAGATGCCGACCCCGAACGACCACGCCGTCCCGATGTCGATGATCGGGAAGACGATGAGCCCGGCGGCCACCGAGGCGACGTTGCCGATCACCACCATCTTCCGCCTGCCGACCCGGTCGGACAGGATCGCCGAGGTGATCGTCGTCAGGGCGAACACGGTGCCGCCGATGATGCCCATGGCCAGCACGGTCGGCCGGTCGAGCCCGATCTGCTGGGTGCCGTAGCTGGTCAGGTAGGTGACGCCGATGTAGAAGAACGCGAAGACCGCGGTGGTCGAGCCGGCGCCGAGGAACACCGCGGCCGGACGGCTGGTGAACACCTCGGTGATCGGCAGCTTGCTGCCGGTGGTGGCGGACTTGGACTCCTTGAAGGTGGAGGTCTCCTCCAGCGCGAGCCGGACGTAGAGCCCGATGCCGACCAGCAGCACCGACCCGATGAACGGGATCCGCCAGCCCCAGGCGACGAAGGACTCGTTGCTCATGGTCAGTGCGGTGATCAGGAAGGTGGCCGACGCCAGCGCGAACGCCACCGACGGGCCGAGCTGCGGGTAGAGCGCGTACTTGCCGCGGGCCTTGGTGGGCGCGTTCTCGGCGGTGAGCAGGGTCGCCCCGGCCCACTCGCCGCCGACCGCCAGACCCTGCAGGATGCGCAGCACGACCAGCAGGATCGGCGCCAGCACGCCGATCATCCCGGTGGTCGGCAGCAGGCCGATGGCCAGCGTCGAGAAGCCCATCAGCAGCAGCGTCGTGACCAGCGTGCCCTTGCGGCCGAGCCGGTCGCCGAAGTGCCCGAACAGGATCGAGCCGAACGGGCGGGCGACGAACGCGACGCCGAACGTCGCGAGCGCCAGCGCGGTGCCCGCGGCGGCCCCGAGCTCGGGGAAGAAGACCTGGTTGAACACCAGCGCCGCGGCCGTGCCGTAGATGAAGAAGTCGTAGAACTCGATGACCGTGCCGGTCATGCTGGCCAGCGCGATCTTGCGCATCGACTTCGGTGGTGGCTGTGAGGTGGCAGCGTGTGTCACGGGTGGGGTCCTCTCCGTTGGGGACCGGCTGACACGGGACGAGCCGGGCGTCCGCCGTTCGGGTTGCGGGGAGTATGCGGACCTGCCCGGGCGCGATCTGTATCACTGGCTACAAAACCATGTCGGCAGACTATCCATCTGTCGACCGTTCGGCCGTTGGTCCGCCGCTCGGCGCGCGGCCCCGGCCGGACGGCGGCCGGGGCCGGCGCGGACTACGGTGGGTGCGGTGAGCCTCGCGACCGACGAACGTGCCGCCATCTGCGCCGAGTTCGAGCGATCCGGACCGGACCGCCCCACCCTCTGCGAGGGCTGGAACGCCCGCGACCTGCTCACCCACCTGCTGGTCCGGGAGCGGCAGCCGTGGAACGCCGCGGGCATCGTGGTGCCCGCCCTGTCCTCGGTCACCGACCGGGCGATGGCGGCCTACGCGGGCGAGGCCTGGCCGAACATGATCGACGATCTGCGCAAGGGCCCGCCCGCCTGGTCGCCGTTCCGGGTCGGCAAGGTCGACGAGATCGCCAACGGCGCCGAGTTCTTCGTGCACCACGAGGACCTGCGCCGCGGCGAGCCCGGCTGGGAGCCGCGCCCGGCCGCTCCCGAGCTGGAGGGCCAGCTGTGGACGCTGCTCGCCGCGCAGTCGAGGCTGCTGTTCCGGCGCAGCCCGGTCGGCGTCGTGCTGCGCCGTCCCGAGGGCGCCCAGCAGGTCGTCGCCACCGGGTACGGCCTGGTGACGGTGGTCGGCGAGCCCGCCGAGCTGGTGCTGCACGCGTTCGGCCGGGACGCCGCCCGGATCGAGTTGGAGGGACTGCCGGCCGACGTCGAGAGCTACCGGGCCGCGCCCCGCGGGATGTGAGCCCGCAACCCGGTACCGTCAACCCCCATGGAGTCCGCTTCCCAGACGACCCCCGCGGGGCAGCACCCGCCCCGTCGCCCGTTCGGTGAGGTCCTCACCGCGATGGTGACGCCGTTCGACGCCGACGGGGAGCTCGACCTGGCGAAGGCCGAGGAGCTGGCCACCCATCTGGTGGACCTCGGCAACGATGGGCTGGTCGTCAACGGCACCACCGGCGAGGGGCCGACGACGTCGGACAAGGAGAAGTCCGAGCTGATTCGCGCCGTCGTCGCGGCGGTGGGGGACCGGGCGACGATCGTCAGCGGGGCGGGCACCTACGACACCGCGCACTCGATCGAGCTGGCCCGCGGCGCCGAGCGGGCCGGCGCGCACGGCCTGCTGGTGGTGACGCCGTACTACTCGCGGCCGCCGCAGGAGGGCCTGCTCGCGCACTTCACCGCCGTCGCCGACGCCTCCGAGCTGCCGGTGATGCTCTACGACATCCCGCCGCGCAGCGTGATCGGGATCGACGTCGAGACCTTCCAGCGGCTCGCCCAGCACCCGCGTATCGTGGCCGTCAAGGACGCCCGCAACGACCTGCGGGTCGGCACCGAGGTGCTCGCCACGACCACGCTGGCGTACTACTCCGGCGACGACCCGGTGAACCTGCCGTGGCTGTCGGTCGGCGGCGTCGGGTTCGTCAGCGTGATCGGGCACGTCGTCGCCGACCGGCTCCGCGCGATGATCGACGCCTATCACGCTGGCGAGCACCAGCGGGCCCGCGCGCTGCACTACGCGATGCTCCCGGTGATCCGCGCGATGGGCCGGGTCGGCGGCGCGGTGTTCGCCAAGACGGCGCTGCGGCTGCGCGGCATCGATGTCGGCGACACCCGGCTCCCGCTGCCGCCGGCGACCGAGGAGCAGGTCGCCGCGATCGCCGGCGACCTGGCCGTCGCCGGCGTCGCCCTCGACCCGCAGTCCCGGCCCGGCAGCACGGCCTACCAGCCGGGGCACGGCGCACTCGGCGGGCGCACCGCCACCGACATCGGCGCCGAGGTCGCGTACCACCGCTGAGTGGGCGCCGACCCGAGACGTCACCCGAGTACACACCCGATCCTGTGAGGCACGAAACCCTGTGAGTCCCCAGCGCAACGACCGCCGGAACCGCCCCGGGCGGTCCCTGAGCGCCCCGCCCGAGAAGATCGACCGGCCCGAGCTGCCGGTCGCGGCGCCACCGGCGCTGGCCAAGGGCGGCCTGCGCACGTTCGCCCTCGGCGGCATCGGCGAGGTCGGCCGGAACATGACCGTCTTCGAGTACGAGGGCCGGCTGCTCGTCGTCGACTGCGGGGTGCTGTTCCCGTCCGACGACTCGCCCGGCGTCGACCTGATCCTGCCCGACTTCCGGGCCATCGAGGACCGCCTCGACGACATCGACGCCCTGGTGCTGACGCACGGCCACGAGGACCACATCGGTGCCGTCCCGTGGCTGCTCCGGCTGCGGCCCGATCTGCCGGTCGTCGGCTCCCGGTTCACGCTCGCCCTGGTCGCCGCCAAGTGCAAGGAGCACCGCCTGACCCCGCACCTGCGGGAGGTCTCCGAGGGCGACCGGATCCGGCACGGCAACTGGGACTGCGAGTACTTCGCGGTCAACCACTCCATCCCGGACGCCATCGCGGTCGCCATCCGGACGCCCGCCGGGCTGCTGCTGCACACCGGCGACATCAAGCTCGACCAGCTCCCGCTGGACGGGCGGCTGACCGACCTGGCCGGGTTCTCCCGGCTCGGCGAGGAGGGCGTCGACCTGTTCCTGGTCGACTCCACCAACGCCGAGGTGCCGGGCTTCGTGACGCCGGAGGCCGAGATCGGGCCGGTGATCGCCGACCTGGTGCGCCGGGCCCCGTCCCGGATCATCCTGGCCTGCTTCGCCAGCCACGTGCACCGCGTCCAGCAGGTGCTCGACGCGGCGCACGCGCACGGCCGCAAGGTCTGCCTGACCGGCCGATCGATGGTCCGCAACATGGGGCTGGCCGACGAGCACTCGCTGCTCAACATCCCGGACGGCCTGCTCGTCGACATCGACGAGGCCATGCGGCTGCCCGACGAGAAGCTGGTGCTCGTCTCCACCGGATCGCAGGGCGAGCCGCTCGCGGCGCTGTCCCGGATGGCCCGCGGCGACCACCGCAGCATCACGATCCGGCCGGACGACACGATCATCCTGGCCAGCTCGCTGATCCCGGGCAACGAGACCGCGGTGTTCGGCGTCATCAACGGCCTGACCCGGCTCGGCGCGACCGTCGTCCACCAGGGCAACGCGAAGGTGCACGTCTCCGGGCACGCCCCGGCCGGCGAGCTGCTGTTCCTCTACAACGCGGTGCGCCCGTCGAACGTGATGCCGGTGCACGGCGAGTGGCGGCACCTGCGCGCCAACGCCGCGCTGGCGGTGAAGACCGGCGTGCCCGAGGAGTCGGTGGTGATCGCCGAGAACGGCGTCGTCGTCGACCTGGTGGACGGCCGCGCGGCGATCACCGGGCGGGTCGAGGTCGGCCAGGTCTACGTCGACGGTCTCGCCGTCGGCGACATCGGCGAGACGACGCTGGGCGACCGGCTCACCCTCGGCGAGGGCGGGTTCATCGCGATCACCGTCGCGATCGACCAGAAGACCGGGCGCGCGCTGTCCCGCCCGACGCTGTCCGGCCGCGGGTTCTCCGACGACCCCAAGGCACTCGACGCCGCCCAGCCGCTGGTCGAGGACGAGCTTTCCCGGCTGGAGAACGAGGGCGTCTCCGATCCGCACCGGATCGCCCAGGGTGTGCGCCGGGTCGTCGGGCGCTGGGTGGCCGACACCTACCGGCGCCGGCCGATGATCGTGCCGACGGTCATCGCGGTCTGAGTGGTTCCGGCCGGGTCCGGCGAGCGGGGAGGGCGGCACGGCGTGCACCGCACCTTCCGTTCGCTCGACGGGACCCGGCTGGTCGGGGACCTGGTGGCTCCGCCGGGTGCGCGCCGGGGAGTCGTCCTCGTGCACGGCGGCGGGGTGGACCGGCACGAGGCCGGGTTCTTCGACCGCCTCGCCGACGGGCTGGGCGAGGCCGGGGTGGCCTCGCTCCGGTTCGACCTCCGCGGCCACGGGGAGAGTGACGGACGGCCGGAGGAACTCACCCTCGCCGGGGTGGGCAACGACGTGTCGGCGGCAGCGGACGAACTGGCCGGCCGGTTGCCCGTCGACCGGGTCGGGGTGGTGGGGGCGAGCTTCTCCGGCGGTGTCTGCGCCGTGTTCGCGGCTCGCCGGCCGGACCGGGTCGACCGGCTGGTCCTGCTCAACCCGCTGCTCGACTACAAGGACCGGTTCGTCGACCAGAAGCCGGAGTGGCATGCCGATCGTCTCGGTGACGTCGGCGCCAGGTCGCTGCGGGAGAACGGCTACCTCGCGCATTCGCCGACCTTCCGGCTCGGGCCGGCGCTGCTCAACGAGGTCTTCTGGTGGGACGTCCGGGCGGAGCTGCCGAGGGTCTCCGTGCCGACCCTGATCGTGCACGGCACCGCCGACACGTTCATCCTGATCGAGTCCTCCCGCCGGGCGGTCCGGACCCTGACCTGCCTGCACGAACTCGTGGAGCTGGACGGCGCCCAGCACGGCATCGCCGCGCCCGACGACCCCGGCTACGCGGATCCGAGGACCCGGTCCTGGCAGGCCGAGGTCACTGCGCGCATCGCGGCCTGGTCAGTGGTCGAGTAGCTCCCGCGCCGAGCGCACGGCCCGGGCCAGCTCGCTCACAGGTTGCCGTGAGCGCCACGGCTTCAGCGCCGTCAGTACACCGCACGCCTCGAGCACGCTGCGGCGCGAGCCGGCTGCAGCAGCGGGCGGAAGCGCAGCCGTCGTGATCGCCGCCGCCTCGTCGGGCTCTCCGGACAGGGCCAGGGACCGCGCCGACAGGATCGAGACGTAGGCCCTGTCCCGAGTGCTCATGCCGTGTGTGTCGACCTCGCGGAAGCGTTGTACGGCCTGCCGTGGCCGTCCCGACTCGCTCCAGCACAGCGCGACCTGGATGTCGAACAGCGCCTGCCCGGGCGCGACGTCCGGGGCGTGCAGCTCGGTCGTCCGCAGACGGGCCGCCCGGTCGAGCAGGCTGCGGACCCGGTCGATGTCGGCACCCAGCATCGCCTCGCCGCGGGCCCGCTGCTGGACGATCTCGGCCCTCAGCGACGGTGTCGCGGCGCCCGCCATACGTTCTGCCGCACGGGCGAGGTCTGCCAGCCGATGGGCGTCGCGCCGGTCGTAGGCTGCCTGAGACTTCCGAAGCAGGACGAACGCCTGGATCGGCGCGTCGCCGGCACGCAGTGCGTACTCCATCGCCCGGTCGTGCCAGAAGAGACATCGGGTGGCGAGGCCCGCATCTCGACACACGAAACCGGCGTACTCGGCGGCGAGCGCGCCGGAGCGGAGCAGCCGGTGGCGGTCGCCGCCCGATCGGTACCGGGCAAGCGCCGCATCGATGCGCCCGACCAGGGCGACCGTCGCGGACAACGCCGGGTCCGGCCGGGTCACCCGGGCAGCGTGCTGGATCGCGATGAGCTCGCTGCCAGCCGAACCTGGCTCGACCGTGTCCGGGTCGGTGATCCGGTCACCTCTGGGCGCCACATCGGCGGCCACCCCTTCCGTACCCTCGGCCGGGGCGCGGCGGCGTGCCACCCGGTCGGCGTGCAGCCGTGCCCGGAGGGCGACGAGATCACCACCGCACCCGAGCGCGACGTCGATCGCGGACACGAGTTCGTGCGAGGCCAGCCCGGCTGAGGGGCGTTCGGATCGGGAAACGTACTCACGGGAGAACCCGGCGAGGTTCGCCAGCTCGGCCTGCGAGATCCGTGCCCGAGGGGGCAGCGATGCACGGCGATTCCACCACCCCGGCGGCGACGGGACCGGGACGGTGACGGACACCCCGCTGGTCGGCGCCCTGTGGGTGACGCGCGGAGACGACCTCGCCGATCATCTCGTCCTCGTCGCGGAGCTCGATCGGAACCGGTGCGCGCCGGCAGGGTCCGGAGTTCGGACGGTGTGCGGTCGCTCGGTGCTACCGGCGGCCCTGGCGTGCGCTCCTCGGCCACGGTGCTGCCGGTGCCGGGAACAGCTCCACGACCCGCCGGCCGTCCGGCCGGTCCCGCGGACGCGCATCGGACGCCGGAGACTCCGCTCGGGAGCCGGGCCGCATCGCCCGGGCGACGGAGCCCACGAGGGTGGGTGCCTGGTCGCCGGGACGCCCGGACCCCCGCGTCGGTCCCCGGTTCGATCATCGTGACGGGCTACCGTGGGTGACATGGCAGGACGTACCGGCACGGGCAGGACCAGCACGGCAGCGGCTGCGGGCCGTGGCTCGGGGCGGTCCGGCTCGCGCTCGTCCGCCCGCCGCAAGCCGGCCACCCGCCGGGCCCCGGCCAGGCGCCAGGGCCCCGACCTGATCGACCGGTCGATCGACGCGGTCGGCCGGGGCGTGGCGAAGACCTTCCGTGCGTCCGGGCGGGCCGTCGGCCGCACCCGCGACATCGATCCGGCGCACCGCCGGGACGGTCTCGGGTTCGCGATGCTGGTGCTCGCGGTGATCGCCGCCGCCGGGCTGTGGTGGCAGGCCGGCGGCTCGGTCGGCTACTGGTTCACCTTCGTCGTGCAGGCCGTCATCGGTGTCACGTCGGTGCTGCTCCCGCTGATCCTGCTGGGGGTCGGCGTGGTCCTCGTGACGACGCCCGCGCACCCGGAGGCCCGGCCCCGGATCGTCGCCGGGAGCATGCTGCTCGCGCTCGGCGTGCTCGGCCTGGTGCACCTGGCCCGCGGCGGGCCCGCCGAGCCGGACGCCTGGCGCGGCGCCGGCGGCGCGATCGGCTACGTCGCGGGCACCCCGCTGGAGGCCGGGCTGACCGTGTGGACGGCGGTGCCGGTGCTCGTCCTGCTCACCCTGTACGCGCTGCTGCTGGTCACCGGGATCCCGGTCCGCGAGCTGCCCGACCGGTTCCGCAGGCTCACCGGGCAGCTGCCGCCCGAGGACGAGGAGTCCGACGGGGAGACCGCGGAGGGCGGGGCGGGCAGGCCGCGCACGGTCGCCGACGCCGTCGCCGAGGCCGACCTCGACGGCGCGAAGCCGGCCCGCCGCCGGCCCGCCCGCCGCAGGCAGCAGGCCAGCGAGGCGGACGCGTTCCGGGTCGAGGACGGCGAGCACGCACCCACCCCGGTGGACGCCGACGTGCCCGGCCCGCCCGCCGACGTCCCGCCGGCACCGGCCGCGAAGAAGGCGCCGCGCCGTCCCGTCGTGGAGACCCCGCCCGCCGAGGAGGCGCCGCCGACCGAGGGCGAGCAGCTCTCGATGGCGATCCGCGAGCCGGTCGGCGAGTCCGAGTACGTGCTGCCGCCCGCGGACGTGCTGGAGGCGGGCCCGCCGCCGAAGTCCCGCAGCTCCGCGAACGACGCCATGATCGAGGCGATCACCGGCGTGCTGGACCAGTTCAACATCGACGCCCAGGTCACCGGCTTCACCCGCGGCCCGACGGTGACCCGCTACGAGATCGAGCTCGGCCCGGCGGTGAAGGTCGAGAAGATCACCCAGCTGCAGCGCAACCTGGCCTACGCGGTCGCCAACGACAACGTCCGGCTGCTGGCGCCGATCCCCGGCAAGTCCGCGGTCGGCATCGAGGTGCCCAACACCGACCGGGAGATGGTCCGGCTCGGCGACGTGCTCCGGTCCACCAGCGCCCGCAACGAGCAGCACCCGATGGGCATCGGCCTCGGCAAGGACATCGAGGGCCACTACCTGGTGGCGAACCTGGCGAAGATGCCGCACCTGCTGGTCGCGGGCTCGACCGGCTCCGGCAAGTCCAGCTTCGTCAACTCGATGCTGGTGTCGCTGCTCAGCCGGGCCACGCCGGACGAGGTCCGGATGATCCTGATCGACCCGAAGATGGTCGAGCTGACCCCCTACGAGGGCATCCCGCACCTGATCACGCCCATCATCACCCAGCCGAAGAAGGCGGCCGCCGCGCTCGCCTGGCTGGTCGAGGAGATGGAGCAGCGCTACCAGGACATGCAGGCCAACCGGGTCCGGCACGTCGACGACTTCAACCGCAAGGTGCGCTCCGGCGAGATCACCGCGCCGCCCGGCTCGGAGCGGGTGTACCGGCCCTACCCCTACATCATGTGCATCGTCGACGAGCTCGCCGACCTCATGATGACGGCGCCGCGCGACGTCGAGGACGCGATCGTCCGGATCACCCAGAAGGCCCGCGCCGCCGGCATCCACCTGATCCTGGCGACCCAGCGGCCGTCGGTGGACGTGGTCACCGGCCTGATCAAGACGAACGTGCCGTCCCGGCTGGCGTTCGCGACGTCGTCGCTGACCGACTCGCGGGTCATCCTGGACCAGCCGGGCGCCGAGAAGCTGATCGGCATGGGCGACTCGCTCTACCTGCCGATGGGCGCCGGGAAGCCGGTCCGGATGCAGGGCGCTTTCGTCGACGACGACGAGATCGCCAAGGTCGTCGCGTTCACCAAGGAGCAGGCGGAGCCGAGCTACACCGAGGGCGTCACCGCACAGAAGGCCGGCGAGGCGAAGGAGATCGACGCCGACATCGGCGACGATCTCGACCTGTTGCTGCAGGCGGCCGAGCTGATCGTCACCTCGCAGTTCGGCTCGACGTCGATGCTGCAGCGCAAGCTGCGGGTCGGTTTCGCCAAGGCGGGCCGGCTGATGGACCTGCTGGAGACCCGCAACATCGTCGGCCCCTCCGAGGGGTCGAAGGCCCGCGACGTGCTCGTGAAGCCGGACGAGCTGGAGAACGCGCTGTACCTGATCCGCGGCGGCGGGACGGCGGACGGTGCCGAGATCAACGACGACGAGTGACGAGTTGAACGCAGCGTGGCGATCTTCTGCCGGACGGTGCTGTGACGAATACCAAGCGTAACCACTCTTTCGCGGCAGGTGGTTAACGGGACGGTCACGAACGTGTCAAAGTGGCTGACGGGCCGCCTTCCGGGGGCCCGTACGTCATCGGTGCCCGCACGGGCGGAGGAGGTCTTCCGGTGTTCTGGAGGAAGAAGGACCGTCGTCGTCCGGCTCGGGGAACGACCGACCGGCACGCGCTCGTCCCGATCCCGCTCACCGGCGGCGTGCTCTCCGGCCAGGTCCGGGACGCCCAGGGCGGCGCGCTGCCCGGCAGCGAGGTCTCGGTGATCGACGCCGGCGACCGCCGCGTCGCGCACCTGGAGACCGACCCGTTCGGCCGCTACGCGGCCTCGCTGATGCCCGGCCGGTACCGGGTCCGGGTCGAGGCGGGCGGCTACCAGCCGATGACCGACGTCGTCGAGGTGTCCTGGGGCTCGCACGCCGACATGGGCGCGATGGTCCTCGGCGAGGATCCGGCGCTGCGCCCGCCGGCGGCCGGCGTGTTCCTGATCGACAGCGACCACAGCTCGGTCCGGTTCGTGGCCCGGCACATCGGGCTGTCCAAGGTGTACGGCCGGTTCAACCGGTTCCACGGCCAGATCCGGATCGCCGAGCCGTTCGAGGAGTCCTCGGTCGACGTCGTCATCGACGCGGCCAGCGTGGACACCAACGTCGAGGCCCGGGACACCCACCTGCGCTCGCCGGACTTCCTCGACGTCGACCGGTTCCCGGAGCTGCGCTTCTCCAGCGTGCGGTTCGTGCAGCGGGGCGGGAACCGTTGGACCGTCGACGGCGACCTCACGCTGCACGGCCTGACCAGCGACGTCTCGCTGGACACCACGTTCCTCGGCTCGGCCGAGTGGAACGGCGACCGGGTCGGCGCGGTGGCGACCACCCAGCTGCACCGCGAGCACTTCACCCTGAACTGGCAGCAGATGATCGCGAAGGGACTGCCGGTGGTGGGCTCGACGATCGAGATCGAGCTCGACGTGCAGGCGATCAGGCAGGGCTGACCGCGAGCCCGTCCGGATGCTCCGCCAGCCAGGCACCGGCGGTCGTACCGGCGAACGCCCGGAACTCCCGGGCCAGGTGCTGCTGGTCGGCGAACCCGCAGACGGCCGCGACGTCGGCGAGGGCGGGCCGGTCGGCCCGGCGCAGCAGCGAGCAGGCCCGTTCGAAGCGGATCACCCGGGCCGCGGTCTTGGTGCCCAGACCGGTCTCGCGGCGCAGCCGCTCGCCGAGGTGCCGGGGCGACCAGCCGACGTCGGCGGCGAGCTCGGCGACCCGGGCCGTGCCGCCGGTGGCGACCAGCCGGTCCCAGGCCCGGCCGATCTCGGCGGGCGGCCCGGACCCGGCGGTCCGCCGGTCGGCGATCCGGCACAGGTGCTCGTCGAGCAGGGCGCACCGGCCGGCCCAGGTCGGGACCGCGTGCAGCCGGTCGAGCAGCGACCCGACGCCCGGCCACAGGTCGGCGAGGTCCACGACGTCGCCGGCCAGCTCCGCGGCGGGCACGCCGAGCAGGGCGCGGGCGCCGCGCCAGGTCAGCGCCAGCTGCAGCCCGGCCTGCGGGGCGCCGGTGGCGATCACCGCGGGCACGCTGTGCAGGCCGGCCGCGGACGCGGTGAACCGGCCCGGCCCGCGTCCGGGATCGGGCTTGCGCAGCAGCTCGACGGCGCCGTCGACGCAGAGGATCACGGTCAGGTGCCCGCCGGCGACGCCCTGGTGGGTGCCGGGCGGGCCGGCCGCCGTGCGCCACGCCCAGATCTCTGTGACCAGCGGGCGCAACGCGGCCGAGGTGCGCCACCGCCCGGCCCCGGCCCGTTCCGCCATGCACTCCAGTGTCGCCGGAGCCGGCGCGGGCTCACAAGGTCAGCAGCATCCGCACGTTGCCCAGGGTGTTCGGCTTGACGTGCGCGAGATCGAGGAACTCGGCGACGCCGGCGTCGTAGGAGCGCAGCATCGCGGCGAACACCTCCGCCGACACCGGGGTCCCGTCGATCTCGGCGAACCCGTGCCGGGCGAAGAACTGCTTCTCGAAGGTGAGCACGAACAGCCGGCGCAGGCCGAGCTCGCGGGCGCCGTCGATCAGCGCGTCGACGATCCGGTGGCCGACCCCGCGGCCGAGCACCGACGGCGACACGGCCACCGTGCGGATCTCGCCGAGGTCCTCCCAGAGCACGTGCAGCGCCCCGCAGCCGACGACCTTCCCGTCCAGCTCGGCGACCAGGAACTCGGGGACCGCCTCGTAGAGGGTGACCGTCTCCTTGGCCAGCAGCACCCGGCCGGCGTACTCGTCGACCAGCTCGCGGATCACCCGGACGTCCGGGGTGCGGGCCCGCCGGACGGTCACGGTCGGGCCGGGATCGGGCAGCGGGGGCTCTGGTGCGTCGGGCACGGACGACGAGCCTAGACGGCGGGGACGCCGGGCCGGGGACCGCCGCCCCCGCCGTCTACCCTGGAGGCCGTGGCTTCCCCCGAGAACGCACCCCGGCGTGCCGCCCTGCTGACGCTGGGCTGCGCGCGCAACGAGGTCGACTCCGAGGAGCTCGCCGGCCGGCTGGTCGGGTCCGGCTGGGAACTGGTGGACGCCGAGGGCGGATCGCCCGACGTCATCCTCGTCAACACCTGCGGGTTCGTCGAGCAGGCGAAGAAGGACTCGATCGACACCGTGCTCGCGGCCTCCGACGTGGCCCGCCCGGCCGGCGCGAAGGTGGTCGCGGTCGGTTGCCTGGCCGAGCGGTACGGCGCCGAGCTGGCCGCCGACCTGCCGGAGGCGGACGCGGTCCTCGGGTTCGACGCCTATCCCGAGCTCGCCGAGCGGCTCTCCGAGGTGCTCGGCGGGCACACGCCCGCCCCGCACGTCCCGGTCGACCGGCGCACCCTGCTGCCGATCTCGCCGGTGGAGCGCCCGGCCGCCAGCACCGACGTGTCGGTGCCCGGCCACGACTGGTTGCCCGACATCACCGCCGCCGGCCTCGGCCGCACCCGGCTCACCGGTGGCCCGGTCGCGTCGCTGAAGCTGGCGTCGGGCTGCGACCGGCGCTGCGCGTTCTGCGCGATCCCGTCGTTCCGCGGCAGCTTCGTGTCCCGCCCGCCCGCCGACGTGCTCGGTGAGGCGGCGTGGCTGGCCGGCGACGGCGTCCGCGAGCTGGTGCTGGTCAGCGAGAACTCGACGTCCTACGGCAAGGACCTGCCCGGCGGGACGCGCGCGCTGGTCGACCTGCTGCCCCGGCTGGGCGCGATCGAGGGGATCAGCCGGGTCCGGGCGTCCTACCTGCAGCCGGCCGAGATGCGCCCGGACCTGATCGCCGCGATCGCGACGACGCCCGGCATCGCGCCGTACTTCGATCTCTCGTTCCAGCACGCCAGCGCGCCGGTGCTGCGCCGGATGCGCCGGTTCGGGTCGCGCACCGACTTCCTGGACCTGTGCGAGCGGATCCGGGCGCTCGCGCCGGAGGCAGGGATCCGGTCGAACGTGATCGTCGGGTTCCCCGGGGAGACCGAGGACGACCTGGCCGAGCTGGAGGCGTTCCTGGTCGGCGCCCGGCTGGACGCGGTCGGCGTGTTCGGCTACTCCGACGAGGACGGCACCGAGGCCGAGGGCTACGACGGCAAGCTCGACCCGGCGCAGGTGCAGGCCCGGGTCGCCCGGATCTCCGAGCTGGCCGACGAGCTGATGGTGCAGCGGGCGGAGGAGCGGATCGGGTCCGAGGTCGTGCTGCTGATCGAGCGGTCCGAGGGCCCGGACGACGACGAGCCGGAGATCGCCGGGCGGGCCGCGCACCAGGGCCCGGACGCCGACGGCGAGTCCTACGTGGTGGCCGCCGCCGACGACGGCCCGGAACCCGGCTCGCTGCGGCCGGGCGACCTGGTGCGCTGCCGGGTGCTCGACACCGAGGGCGTCGACCTGCTCGTCGAGGCGGTGGAGCTGCTCCCGGCCGGCGCTCCCGCCGACGCGGCCACGGCGGTCGCGGCAGGGACCGGATGAGCTCCCCGCAGCCGACCGGTGGCACCGTCCCGGTCGGTGGTCAGGCGCCGCTGCTGAACATCGCGAACGCCCTGACCTGCCTGCGCCTGCTGCTGGTCCCGGTGTTCGTTGCGGCGCTGCTCGTCGAGGGCGGCGAGGACACGTTCTGGCGGATGACCGCGTTCACCGTGTTCGTGGTGGCGGCGCTGACCGACCGGCTGGACGGCCAGCTGGCCCGCAGCCGCGGCCTGGTCACCTGGTTCGGGGCGCTCGCCGATCCGATCGCCGACAAGGCGCTCACCGGGGCCGCGCTGGTCGGGCTGTCGATGCTCGGCATCGTCCCCTGGTGGGTGACGATCGTGATCCTGGGCCGGGAGATCGGCATCACGGTGCTGCGGTTCCTGGTGATCCGGCGGCGCGGGGTCATCCCGGCCAGCCGGGGCGGGAAGGCGAAGACGGTCGCGCAGACGTTCGCGATCGGGCTGTTCCTGCTGCCGCTGCCGCTGCTGTTCCCGGACTCGCTGGGCGCCGTGCTGGCCGTGCAGTGGACGGTGCTGGTGGTGGCGCTGGCGCTCACCGTGGCGACCGGCGTCGACTACGTGGTGAAGGCGGTCCGGGCCCCCGGCGGTAGTCCCGCCTGACCGGGCGGGACTACCGCCGGGCCGTCCGGCGTTGTGCCGGAGGACGGTGTTCGCCGTGGGCGGACACGGACACCCGGGTTCGGCTGCGCCGCCGGGGCCGGAGAGTCGGTACGGTGATTCGCACCGGGCCCCGGCATCGCGGTGCCGCCCGGGCCGAGTCGAGGAGGGCACATGCTGCTTCGGGAAGCGATCGGCAGTGGTCTGCGACGCGCGCGGACCGCGCGCAGGCGCACGCTGCGCGACATCTCCCGGGGCGCTCGGGTCAGCCTCGGTTACCTCTCCGAGGTCGAGCGCGGCCGCAAGGAGCCCTCCAGCGAGCTGCTGGCGGCGATCTGCGAGGCCCTCGGGATCACCGTCGCCGATCTGCTGGCGTCGGTGGTCCGCGAGATGAGCACCGACCTGCGTGCCGGCACCCGCGCCGCCGACGAGGTGCTGGTCCCGATCGGGCAGCGACACGCCGAGCTGCGCCTCGCCGGGCGGCCCGGTGCGGGCCCGGCAGTCCCGGCGTCGTCCGGGGGGCCGGTCGCCTCGGCGGCATGATCCGCCGCGTGACCACCGGCTCGTCACGGTAGGGTGCGCGCGTACTGGCAGCGGTGCCAGGATGGAGAGGGCCGGAGCGCCAGTGCCGACCGCCGGGGGGAACGCGGGGTCGGCACGGTCCGGTGCGCCCGCCGCGGAGCGGGCACGGTCGTGAGCGAGCCCCACCCGGAGGTAGGCGGAGAGATGGCCAACGGATTCACCAAGGCCTGGAGCTATCTGATGGCCCTGTTCTCGTCGAAGGTCGACGAGTACGCGGACCCGAAGGTGCAGATCCAGCAGGCCATCGAGGACGCCCAGCGGCAGCACCAGCAGCTGTCCCAGCAGGCCGCGGCGGTGATCGGCAACCAGCGTCAGCTGGAGATGAAGCTGAACCGGCAGCTCGGGGAGATCGAGAAGCTGCAGTCCTCGGCGAAGCAGGCGCTGGTCCTGGCCGACCAGGCGCGGTCCCAGGGCGACGAGCAGAAGGCCCAGCAGTACGAGCAGTCGGCGCAGACGTTCGCCACCCAGCTGGTGACGGCCGAGCAGGGCGTCGAGGACCTCAAGACCCTGCACGACCAGTCGATCGGTGCCGCCGAGCAGGCCAAGCAGGCCGTCGAGCGGAACTCGATGGTGCTGCAGCAGAAGATCGCCGAGCGGACGAAGCTGCTCAGCCAGCTCGAGCAGGCGAAGATGCAGGAGCAGGCGGCGAACTCGCTGCGCCAGATGAGCGAGTTGTCCGCGCCGCGCAACGCGCCGTCGCTGGACGAGGTCCGCGACAAGATCGAGAAGCGGTACGCGAACGCGCTCGGCTCGGCGGAGCTGGCCCAGAACTCGGTGCAGGGCCGGATGCTGGAGGTCCAGCAGTCGACCACCGACATGGCGGGCGCGTCCCGGCTGGAGCAGATCCGGGCGTCGATGTCCGGGGCGCCGATCGCCGGGGAGCAGGCACCGCAGGTCGGTCAGGGCGAGCACACCACACAGCAGCTGCCGTCGTCGCCGGCGCCGGCCCAGCAGCCCGACCCCACCCAGCAGCAGAACCAGCCCGGCACAGCCTGAGCCGCAGCAGCCGACGCCCCGCCCCCGGTCCCGGGTGGCGGGGCGTTCGCACGTCCGGGGACACCGCACCCGTTCGCATCGGTTCGCACCTGCTGCGACGGGTGTGAACCGATGTGGAGGGGTGTGATCTGCGGGGTCAGCGGCGGGCGCGGTGGGGGGAGGGGCCGTGCTGGCAGCGCGGGCACCAGTAGGTGACCCGGGCGTAGGGCGGCCGGCCCTGCTCGGCGGTGCGGATCCGGGCCCGGCACCGGCGGCACGGCCGGCCGGGGCGCTCGAACACCCAGTGCGCCTCGTCCGCGGCGAGCGAACCGGTGGTCGTCTGCTCCGGCCGGTCCTTGTTGGACGACAGCAGCCGCCGGGACAGCGCGACCACCCCCGGCAGGTCGGGGACCTCGCGCACCGGCACCCACGGCGTCACGCCCAGCAGGAAGCAGATCTCGTTGCGGTAGAGGTTGCCCAGCCCGGCCATCACCCGCTGCTCCAGCAGGGCGAGGCCCAGCTCGTGGTCCCCGCGGGCGGTGAGCCTGCGCAGCGCCTCGGCGTCGTGCCCGCCGGCCCAGTCCGGGTCGAGCAGGTCCGGGCCGAGATGCCCGACAAGGGTGTGCTCGTCGGTGGTCGGGAGGAGTTCCAGGTCGTGCAGCGCGAACCCGACGGCGACCCGGTCCGCGGTCTCCAGCACCGCGCGCGCCTGGTACGCCGCGCGCTGCCAGCGCATCCCGGGCCGGTACAGGTGCCAGGACCCGTCCATCCGGAAGTGGCTGTGCAGGCTGCGGCCGTCGTCGAGCCGGGTGAACAGGTGCTTGCCGACCGGGACGACACCGGTGACGGTCAGCCCGGCGAGATCGTGCTCCACCAGCCGCGGGTGCCGCAGCTCCCCGCGGACCAGCTGGTGCCCGGCCAGCGCCGCGTGCATCCGCTTCGCGGCCAGGTACACGGTGTCTCCCTCGGGCACCCGGACGACGCTACGCCGCACCGGTGATCGCCGCCTCGTGGCGGATCGGTGCCACCGTCGGCACCGGTCCACCACCAGGCGATGATCAGCCGACGTCCAGCGTCCGCAGCTCCGGCCACACCTGCGACCAGGGGCGGGCCAGGCCGGATCCGGTCCACACCGGGATGCCCGGGCTGCCCGGCGGCAGCAGCGTGTCCCCGGTGTCCGAGACACCGGCCCGGTGCAGCCCGGTGATCGCCGGAGCGATCGTCTCCGGCCGCTCCCCGACGAAGATCACGCTGTCCCGGTCGTCCGGTGGCGGATCGAGGTAGCCGTAGCTGCGGCTCCCGCTGACGACCGGCGGGAGGCCGGTTCCCGGCGGCGCGGTGTCCAGGAAGGCCGCCCAGATGTAGGACTCGGCGACGACCACCGTCCGGTCCCGCTGCTCGGCGGGCATCTCCGTCCAGACCTGCCGGACGGCGGCGATCACGCCGTCCTGGATCCCCGGTGCGGCGAGCTGTGCGGAGACCGGGACGGTGACCGCGGCGGCCAGCACCGACAGCACCGCGCCCGGCCACACCGTCCAGGACCAGCGCCGGTGCCCGGACTCCCGCCGGTGCTGGAAGCCCACGGCGCCCAGCGCGGCGAGCGCGCCGTGCAGCCCGCCCAGGTAGTACGGGCGGCCCGCCATGATCACGAACAGCAGCCACAGCGCGCCGAAGGTCAGCGCCAGGAACCCGTAGCGGCGTAGCCGGGGATCGCGCACGGCGAACACCAGCCCGGCGACGACGAGCACCAGCCCGGTCACCCCGGCCATCCACAGCAGGCCCAGCGCGACACCCGGCCGGCCGCCGTAGAGCGCCTCGGCCTCGGCGGTGACCACCGCTCCCATCCGCAGCTGCGGCCAGCCGTGCGCGGCCTGCCAGAGCAGGGTGGGCGCCACGATCACGGTGGCGACGGCGGCGGACACCCACAGCGCCGGCCTGCCCAGCAGGTCGCGCGGGCCGACGGCGAGCACCGCGAGCAGCAGCACCGCGGCGAACAGCAGCACCTGGAACTTGACCTGCCCGGACAGCCCGAGGACCGGCCCCAGCGCGAGCAGCAGCCGGTCGTCGCGCACCCGCATCCAGCGCACCACCAGCCAGACCAGGACCAGCCAGCCGAGCGGTTCCAGGGTGTAGGGCGTCAGCCAGTGCCCGGCCAGCGTCACCCAGATGCCGGTGGCCTGGGCGAGCGCGGTGAGCGTCTGCGCGCGCCGGTCGCCGCCCAGCTCGCGGGCGATCATCGCGGCGACGACGACGGCGGCCGCGGTCGCCAGCGACGGCACGATCCGCAGCACCGCGATCGATCCGGGGGCGACGGTGTCGGCGATCCGGGCGAGCAGCGGCGCCCCGGGCGGCTGGTCGGCCGATCCCCAGTCGAGATGGTGCCGGCCGAGGGCGAGCATCAGCGCCTCGTCGAACCAGTAGCCGCGCCCGAGCGACCCCGCGACCAGGTGGACCGCGGCGACCGCCCCCGCGATCAGGCCGACCGGCCACCGGGCGAGCCGTGGGACGGCTGCCGCCGTGCCGGTGCCCGGTCCGGGCCGCCGCCCCGCCGCCAGCACCGCCGTGAGCGCCGTCGTGAGCGCCGTCGTGACTCCCGTCGTGACTGCCGCCCTCATCGCTGTGTCCCCTCCGCGAGTACGCCGGACGTCGGTCCTCCGGCGGGAGCAGTACACCCCGGGGCACGACGCCGGCGCGGCGGGCATCGGTCGGTGGCCGCCGGGCGAACGTCGTGCTCGGCCCGACTTTGGTCGACGGCTCAGCGACCCCGGTCGGGCCGGGCGATCCGCAGCGCCCACCACACCAGCGGGATCTGCAGCGGGAGCCGGGCCCAGGCGACCACCCGGTACGCCGGCGGCTTGCGGCGCCAGCGCAGCGCCATCGAGACGTTCGCCGGGAACACCGCGGCGAACAGCCCGGCCGCGGCGTACCCGCCGATCCGCCGGGTCCGCGGATGCGCGACGGCCGCCGCCACCGCGCCCTCGGCGGCACCGGAGGCGTAGGTCCAGAACCGCGGGGTGCCGGGCAGCCGCTCCGGGACGATGGAGTCGAACGGCTCGGGACGCACGACGTGCAGGACGGCGGCGGTGCCGAGCAGCCCGGCGAGCGCGTACGCGGTGCGGCCGGGGGAGCGACGGGTCATCGGGTGATCGTCGCAGGGCCGGCCCGGTCCGGCAGCCCGGGACGGCGTCCCCGGCCCGGCAGCGGGTGTCAGGCCCGCAGCCGCAGCCCCTTCGGCGTCACCCGGAACCCGGCCTCGGTGAGCACCTCGGACAGCTCGGAGGCCAGTGAGTCCTGCCCGTCCGCGCGCTCCACGGCGAGCGACCCGAGCCAGCCCTCGTGCACCGCGCCGGCCAGCACCTCGGCGGCGGCGCGCAGCTCGTCGCGGTCGCCGGTGAACGACAGCAGCGAACGGCCGCCGCGCTCCACGTACAGCGCGGGGACCCCGTCGACCAGGGCGACCAGCGCGCCGGCCTTGCGGCCCGGGCGGTGCCGGGAGTCGCCGGTGGTGTCCGGCCACGGCAGCGCGGCGCCGTAGGGCTGGGCCGGGTCGGCCGCGGCGAGCACCACCCGGGACAGCGAGCGCCAGGCGTCCTGCACCGGGGCGGGGCGGCCGGCGGCGGCGCCGTCGAAATCGTCGTACCGGGCGGCGCCGGAGAACGCACTGCTGCGCAGCAGGTCCGCCGGGACGTCGTCGCCGGGATCGGGGTCCGGGCCGGGGGCCGGGACGGGGCCGCCGCCGGACGCGGCGAGCGCCCGCACCCGGTCGATCGCCCCTGGCACCGCGAACTGCGCGGCCCCCAGCCCCTCGACGATGTAGCCGCGCCGGCACCGCCCGGACTCCTCCATCGCCCGCAGCACCTTGTACACGCCCGCGAACCCGCCGGTGACCCGCTCGGTGCCGAGCGCGCCCCGGGTCAGCACACCGTGCCGTTCCAGGAACGCCTCCGCCGCCGCGTGCGCCCGCCGGGTCGGGTCCGCCTCCCGGGCGACCGCGACCGACCAGCGGCCACCGACCGACGGCGGCCCGGTCCGGCTCGGCATCGACGACCGCCCGGCCCGCAGCTGCGCGTACCGGCCGCGCGGCGCGCGGCGGGCCGGTCGGTGTGCCGCGCCGGACCGCCCGGCCGAGCCGCGCCGGTTCCCGCCGCCGGACAACCGGGCGCGCAGCGGGCCGAGCGTGTCGTTGGTCAGCGCACCGGCCCAGACCAGGTCCCATACGGCGGCGACCACGTCGTCGTCGGCCGGGGTGGGTTCGCCCAGCTCGGTGAGCGCCAGGCCGGCCCGGGTGGCGAGCTCGCGGAAGAACAACGCCCCGCCGGCCTGCTCGGCGGCGCGGTCCGGGTCGGTCAGCGCCGCCGGATCGGACAGGCCGAGCGCGGCGAGCACCGCGGTGTGCAGCGGCGTGCCCGCGGTGTCCAGGTCCGGGGCCGGGAGCAGCAGGTCCGCGACGTCGGACGGGGCCAGCGCCAGCCAGCCGTCCTGCCCGGCCAGCGCCCCGCAGCCGGCCCAGGTGACCTCGCCGGCCGCGGTCAGCTCGTCGAGCAGCGCCGGGGTGTAGCCGGGCAGCCGGGCGGGCAGGATCAGCGACTCCACCGCGCTCGCCGGGAGCGGCGTGCCGGCCAGCTGCTCGACGACACCGAGCACGTCCTCGGCGCCGGGTGCCCGGCGGACCCGGCCGCGGCGCTCGGACCCGGACCGGACCTGCACGCCCTGCCAGACGGGCAGGAACCGGCCCAGCGCTCGCTGCTCGACCGGCTCCACCTCGTGCCGGAGTTTCGCCAGGGACGCCCGCCGCAGCCGGCGCAGCACCTCGGCGTCGCAGAACTCGGTCTCGCTGCGCACCCCGGCCGGGACCGACGCCTGTGGCCGCAGCTCGCCCTTCACCAGCCGCCCGGTCCCGGTCAGCCGCTCCAGTACCCCGGCGACCACGGCGACGCCGAGCCCGAACCGCGCCGCGCACTCGCCGGCGGTGAAGGGGCCGTGCGTGCGGGCGTAGCGCAGCACGAGATCGCCCAGCGGGTCGGCGACCGGATCGGTGAACGCCTCCGGCACCCCGACCGGCAGCGCCGCGCCGAGCGCGTCCCGGATCCGGCCGGCGTCCTCGATCGCGACGAACCGGTCCTCGCCGGCGATCCGCACCCGCAGCGCGCGCCGCGCGCCCGTCAGCTCGTCGAACCACGCCGGGTCGACGCCGCGGGCCCGCCCGTCGGCGGCGGACAGGTCCCCGACGAAGCGGAGCAGATCCGCGGCGCCCTCGACGTCGCGGGCGTGCCGGTCCGGCGCGGTGCGCTGCAGCGCGGCCTCGACCTCGGCCAGCACCTCCGGATCGAGCAGCTCGCGGATCGCCTCCGAGCCGAGCAGCTCGGAGAGCAGCGTCGAGTCCAGCGACAGCGCCGCGGCCCGCCGCTCGGCCAGCGGGGCGTCGGCCTCGTAGAGGAACATCCCGACGTAGCCGAAGAGCAGGCTGCGCGCGAACGGCGAGGGGTGCGCCGTCTCGATCTCGGCGACCTTCACCTTCCGGGAGCCGATGTCGCCCATCAACTCGCGCAGGCCGGGCAGGTCGTAGACGTCCTGCACGCACTCCCGCATCGCCTCCAGGGTGATCGGGAACTGCTCGAACTTCCCGGCCACCGACAGCAGCTGCGCCGAGCGCTGCCGCTGCTGCCACAGCGGGCTGCGCCGCCGCGGGTCCCGCCGGGGGAGCAGCAGTGCCCGCGCCGCGCACTCCCGGAACCGGGAGGCGTACAGCGCCGAGCCGCCCAGCTCGGCCACCACGATCTGCTCGATCTCACCGGGATCGAGCAGCACGTCCTCGGCACCCGGGACGACCTCGGAACCGGAGTCGTCGACGGCGTCGGGCAGCCGGAGCACGATGCCGTCGTCGGCCCCGGACGCGCTCACCTCCACCCCCCGCCGCTCGCGCATCCGGGCCGCGATCGCCAGCGCCCACGGCCCGTTGACCTGGGCGCCGAACGGGGAGTGCACGACGAGCCGCCAGTCGCCCAGCTCGTCGCGGAACCGCTCGACCAGGATCGTCCGGTCGCTCGGCACGTGCCGGGTGGCCTCGCGCTGCTCGCGCAGGTAGGAGAGCAGGTTGTCCTGCGCCCACTCGTCCAGGCCGGCAGTGGCGGCCCGCTCCCGGGCGGCCCCCTCGGCGAGCCCGGACATCTCCCGCACGAACGCGCCGACCGCCCGGCCCAGCTCCAGCGGCCTGCCGATCGACTCGCCCTTCCAGAACGGCATCCGGGCGGGCACCCCGGGCGCCGGGGTGACGATCACCCGGTCGTGCGTGATGTCCTCCACCCGCCATGACGACGTGCCCAGCAGGAACGTGTCGCCGACCCGGGACTCGTAGACCATCTCCTCGTCGAGCTCGCCGACCCGGGAGCCGACCCCGTCGGCGCCGCCCGGGGTCATCACGGTGAACAGGCCGCGGTCCGGGATGGTGCCGCCGGAGGTCACCGCGAGCCGCTGGGCGCCGGGCCGGGCGCGCAGCTCGTCGGTGACCCGGTCCCAGGTGATCCGGGCGCGCAGCTCGCCGAACTCCTCGGACGGGTACCGCCCGGCGAGCATGTCCAGCACAGAATGCAGCGCGGAGTCGGGCAGCGCCGCGAACGGGGCGGCCCGGCGGACCGTGGCCGCCAGGTCGGACAGTGACCACGGCTCCATCGCCACCATCGCGACGATCTGCTGGGCCAGCACGTCGAGCGGGTTGCGCGGGTAGCGCGTCGACTCGATGGACCCGGTGGTCATCCGCTCGGCGACCACCGCGCAGGACACCAGGTCGCCCCGGAACTTCGGGAACACCACGCCCTCGGAGACCGCGCCGACCTGGTGGCCGGCCCGGCCGACCCGCTGCAGCCCGGACGCCACCGACGGCGGCGCCTCGACCTGTACGACCAGGTCCACGGCGCCCATGTCGATCCCGAGCTCCAGGCTGGAGGTGGCGACCACGCAGGGCAGCAGACCGGACTTCAGCTCCTCCTCGACCAGGGTGCGCTGGTCGCGGGACATGGAGCCGTGGTGCGCCTTGGCGACGGTCGGCGCGGCGCCGCCGCCGACCCCGGACTGGCCGACCGCCTCGGCCGGGAAGACCGGCCGGTCCGCGCCCGCCGTGTCGGCCCCCGCCCGGCCGCCCGGCCCGGCCTGTTCGTCCTGCCCCGCCTGTGCTGTCTGCTCGGCCTGTGCTGCCTGTTCGGCGGCCAGCTCGTTGAGCCGGGAGGTCAGCCGCTCGGCCAGCCGGCGGGAGTTGCTGAACACGATCGTCGAGCGGTGCGCGCGGACCAGGCCGAGCAGCCGCTCCTCGACCGCGGGCCAGATCGAGGGCCGCTGCGCGGTGCCCGCCGCGGAGCCGACGACCTCCTCGTCGGTGCTGCCCGGTGCCGGCCGCTCGTCCAGCGCGGCGAGATCGGGAACCGGGACCTGGACCTCGACCGTGATCGTCTTCGGAGTGGCCGGCTGTACCACCTGCACCGGCCGGGTGCCGGACAGGAACGTCGACACCTCGTCCACCGGCCGGACCGTCGCGGACAGCCCGATCCGCTGCGGGGAGTCCGTGGTGATCTCCTCCAGTCGCTCCAGGGACAGCGCCAGGTGCGCACCGCGCTTGGTGCCTGCCACCGCGTGCACCTCGTCCAGGATCACCGTCGTGATCCCGCGCAACGACTCCCGGGCGGCCGAGGTGAGCAGCAGGAACAGCGACTCGGGCGTGGTGACCAGCACGTCCGGCGGGGTGCGGGCGAACTGGCGGCGCTCGTCGGCCGGGGTGTCGCCGGTGCGCATCCCGACGGTGACGTCGGGCACCGGATGGCCGAGCCGCTGCGCGGCCTGCCGGATCCCGGTGAGCGGGGACCGGAGGTTGCGCTGCACGTCCACCGCGAGCGCCTTGAGCGGTGACACGTACAGCACCCGGCAGCGGTGCCGGGGCTCCTCCGGCGTCGGCCCGGTGGCCAGCCGGTCGAGCGCCCACAGGAACGCGGCGAGCGTCTTCCCGGAACCGGTGGGCGCGACGACCAGCGCGTTGCGGCCGTGCTGGGCGGCGGCCCAGGCGCCCTCCTGGGCGGCGGTGGGCGCGTCGAACGCCCCCTCGAACCACTGGCGGGTGGCGGGGGAGAAGCCGTCGAGTGCGCTCACCCGACCATCATGCGGGCGGGCACCGACAGTTTCCCGCCGAGCCCGTCCCGGGCTGTGGGGTCAGCTCGCGGTGCGGGCGTCGTCGGCGAGGGCGCGCGGCCAGATCCGGTCGTCGCCGGCCGCCCGGCCGGGGTACTCCGCGACCAGCCCGGCGACCGTCCAGACCATGGTCGGCAGGAAGTCCTCGCCGAGCGCCTCGACGTAGAGCGAGGTCTCCCGGGCGTTCGCCGGATCGACCAGCGGGGCGACGGTGTACCGGGCGCGCGCGGCGAACCGGCGGCCGAGGTGCTCGGAGACCCAGCCCAGCGCGCGGTCGGCGCGCCCGTCGTCGTCGGCGAGGGCGGTGCGCGCGGCGTCGTACCAGTCGGCGAGCACCAGGAAGGCCAGCGACCAGCCCGGCGGCGTCGCCTCGTCGGGCAGCTCGTCGTCGACCGAGGTCAGCTGCCGGACGGCGAACCGCGCGGGCTCCGGCCCCGGCTCGGCGAGGGTCTCGCGGACCGCTCCCTCCAGGACGTCGGACACCAGCCGGTACGCGTCCTCGATGCCCGTCCCGTCCTTCGTCCGTGCCATCGGCGCGGTCCTTCCTGCTCGTGGTCGGGCGCGGAGCCTATCGGGCTGGCGCCGGACGACCGCGCGGGGCAGCATCCCGGCGTGACCGCCACGCCGCACCTGCAGGATCCCGCCCAGCGCCGGCTGCTGGTGGTGCTCGCCACCGGTCAGGTGCTCGGCGGGACGGCGGTGGCGACGTCGATCGCGGTCAGCCCGCTGGTCGCCGCCCGGCTGACCGGCTCGCCGACGGTCGGCGGGCTGGCCTCGACCGCGATCGTGCTGGGCGCCGCCGGCGCCGCGGCGGTGGTCGCCCGGATCGCCCGGCGGCGCGGTCGCCGTCCGGCGCTGACCGGGGGATACCTGATCGCGCTCGTGGGGGCGTTCGGTGCGGTGATCGGGACGGCCGCCGGCGCGGCCCCGGTGCTGCTGGTGTCGCTGGTGCTGATGGGTTCCGGGACGGCCGTCGGGCTGGCGGCCCGCTACGCCGCGACCGACCTGGCGGCGCCGGACCGGGCCGGCCGGGCGTTGGCGCTGGTCGTCTGGGCGACGACGGTGGGCGCGGTCGCCGGGCCGAACCTGCTCGGCCCGCTGCAGGACGTCGCCGCCGGGCTGGGGCTGGAACCGGCGGCCGGGCCGTACCTGCTGTGCGCCGCGGCGTTCGGCTGCGCCCTGCTGGTGAGCTGGGCGGGACTGCGGCCCGATCCGCTCACCCGGGCCCGCGAGCTGGCCGGTGACCCGGCCCCGGAAGACGGGCGGGACCGGCCCTCGACGCCGGTCCGGACCGTGCTGCGCGGCTCCCGTCCCGCGCTGGCCGGGGCCGCCGGGATCGTGCTGGGGCACGCCGTGATGGTCGGGCTGATGTCGATGACGCCGGTGCACATGGACCACGGCGGCGCCGCGCTGAGCGTGGTCGGCTTCGTGATCAGCATGCACATCGCCGGGATGTACGCGCTGAGCCCGGTGTTCGGGTGGCTCGCCGACCGGTTCGGCGCCGCGGCGGTGCTGGCCGGTGCGACGGTGACGCTGGTCGCCGCGGCGGCGCTCTGCGCGTCCGCCGCGCCCACCGCGACCGGGGTGCTGACCGCCGGGCTGGTGCTGCTCGGCCTGGGCTGGTCGGCGGCGCTGGTCGGCGGATCGGCGTTGCTGACGTCCGCGGTGCCGGTCACCGACCGGCCCCGGGTGCAGGGCTCGGTCGACGTGGCGATGAACCTGGCCGGTGCGGCGGCCGGCCTGGTGGCCGGCGCCGTGGTCACGGTGGCGTCCTACTCGGTGCTCGGGATCCTCGCGGCGCTGCTGACCGTGCCGTTCCTGCTGGTGGTGCTGCGCGCGGTGCCGCGCCCGGCCGCGGGCTGAGCGGTGCGGCTCTCAGCGGCCCTGCGTCACGGTCCGGCGTCACGGCCCTGTATCGGGGCCCGGCGGCCGGTCAGCGCTTGCGCTGCTGGTTCCACCAGCGCAGCAGCACGAACAACGCGGAGAGCAGGGCCAGCAGCGAGACGATCTGCCAGGCCAGCGGCGAGCCGATGCCGGTCGTCGCGAGGACCTCGTCGGCGACGTCGACGGGCGCGGCGGCAAGCAGTTCGGACATAACTCCCATCGTACCGACGGCCGGGCGATGACGGGCGGGAGCCGCGCGCCCACGCCCCGGGGCCTACCCTCGACGGTGTGCGGATGAGCCACTTCCGGGAGTTGATGGAAGGCGAGTTCGGGGCGGTGCGGGCGTCGTCGCTGTCCCGGGACCACGTGTTCGCCGAGCTCGACGGGCAGACCGTCGAGCAGGCGATCGAGTCGGGGATCGACCTGCGCCGGGTGTGGCGCGCGGTGTGCGACGCCTACGACGTGCCCGCCGCGCGACGCTGAGCCCGGTCCCAGTGGGCCGCGACGCCGGGTGACCGTTCGGCTCCCGGGGGCGTCCGGTCGGCGTGTCGCCGTGTCGGCTCGAACGCGTGTTCGGCTACCGTTCGGGGTGGGAGACCGCAGCGGTTCCCGGTGAGTTGTCCACAGCTGCCGATCCGGCCGCCGAAACTGTCAGGGGTACCCCATACCGTTGCGGTGTGCCTCCCCGAAAGACAGCAGCAGGCCCCGATCGCACATCAGCGAGGAGTCAAGAGATGTCCGCTCCGGACCGCGAGAAGGCGCTCGAACTCGCCCTCGCCCAGATCGAGAAGAACCACGGCAAGGGATCGGTGATGCGCCTGGGCGACCAGACGCGCGCCCCGGTCAGTGCCATCTCCACCGGCTCCATCGCACTCGACGTGGCGCTCGGGGTCGGCGGGATCCCGCGCGGCCGCGTGATCGAGATCTACGGCCCGGAGTCCAGCGGTAAGACCACGGTCGCGTTGCACGCCGTGGCGAACGCGCAGGCGGCCGGCGGCGTGGCGGCGTTCATCGACGCCGAGCACGCGCTCGACCCGGAGTACGCCAAGGCGCTCGGGGTGAACACCGACGAGCTGCTCGTCTCCCAGCCGGACACCGGCGAACAGGCGCTGGAGATCGCGGACATGCTGATCCGCTCCGGCGCGCTGGACCTCATCGTCATCGACTCGGTGGCCGCGCTCGTGCCGCGCGCCGAGATCGAGGGCGAGATGGGCGACAGCCACGTCGGCCTGCAGGCCCGGCTGATGAGCCAGGCGCTGAGGAAGATCACCGGTGCGCTGAACAGTTCGGGCACCACGATGATCTTCATCAACCAGCTGCGCGAGAAGATCGGCGTGATGTTCGGGTCCCCCGAGACCACGACCGGCGGCAAGGCGCTGAAGTTCTACGCGTCGGTCCGGATGGACATCCGCCGGATCGAGACCCTGAAGGACGGCACCGACATGGTCGGCAGCCGGACCCGGGTCAAGGTCGTCAAGAACAAGGTGGCCCCGCCCTTCAAGCAGGCCGAGTTCGACGTGCTGTACGGCATCGGGATCAGCAAGGAGGGTTCGCTGATCGACGTGGGCGTCGAGCAGGGGATCATCCGCAAGTCCGGTGCCTGGTACACCTACGAGGGCGACCAGATGGGGCAGGGCAAGGAGAACGCCCGGAAGTTCCTCAAGGAGAACCCGGACGTCGCCGCCGAGGTCGAGAAGCGGATCAAGGAGAAGCTCGGGATCGGCGCCGTTCTCGATGCCGAGCAGGCCGCGCCGGTCGAGCCCCTCCCGGCCCCGGTCGACTTCTGAGCGTGCCCGGCGAGTACAACGGGTCCGCCGGCGGCGGCCCGCCCGGCCCCGATGGCACGGAGACCGGCGGCCCGGCCGGTTCCGGCGGCACGGAGACCGGCAGCCCGGCGACCGGCCGGGCCCGCGCCGTCTCGCTCGACGAGCTGTTCGGTGCGAGCCCGGCGGCGGAGCGTCCGTCGGCCGGCGGTCCGTCCGGTGATCCGCCTGGCGGCGGTCCGTCCGGTGACCCGTCAGCCGGCGGTCCGTGGGGCGACGCCGGTCGGCGCGCCGTCCGGCTCGTCGACCCGACCCTGGACCCGACCCTGGACCCGACCCTCGACCCGACCCTCGACCCGATCCTGGACCCGGCCACCGATGCCGCTCCCGCCGCAGCCGGGCCGGGAGAGCCGGTAGTCAGCGTCCCGGGAGGTCCGGAGCAGCCCGGCGGGCCCGGGCGGGTCGTGTCGTTCGAGGAGCTGAGCGCGGAGGCCGGTGCGCCCGGCGCGCACGCTCCCCGGATCGCCACGTTCGACGACGAGCCCGGGCGCCGCGCAGCCCCCCGCGGGACACGGCGCCGGTCCGACGGTGGTGAGAGGTCCGATCAGCCCGATCGTTCCCGGCCGGCCGAGCGCTCCGGTTCCCGGCGCCGCCGCGCGGGCGGGCCGGCCGGCGGGTCGTCGTCCGGGGGAACGCAGCGGGCCCGGACCCCGGTCGACGAGGAGGCCCGGGCGAAGGAGATCTGCCTGCGCCTGCTCACCGACCGGGCCCGCTCGGTCAAGGAGCTCGGCGATGCGCTGCGCCGCAAGGAGATCCCGGACGAGGTCGCGCGGCAGGTGCTGGAGCGCTTCGACGAGGTCGGGCTGGTCGACGACAAGGCGTTCGCCGACCAGTGGGTCCGCTCCCGGCACCGGCATCGCGGACTCGGCAAGCGCGCGATCGCACTCGAGCTGCACCGCAAGGGGATCGACCGGGACACCGCGGACGAGGCCCTCACCGAGATCGACGACGACTCCGAGCGCTCCCGCGCCCGCGAGCTGGTCGTGCGCCGGCTGCGCAGCATGCCCGTCGGCTCCCGCGAGCAGCGCCAGTCCGCCGCGCGCAAGCTCGTCGGGATGCTCGCTCGCAAGGGCTACGGACCGGGGGTCGCCTACGGCGTCGTGAAGGAGGAGATCGCCGCCGCCGGCGCGGACGCCGACGAGCTCGGTGAGGCCCCGCCCGACGACTGACGGCACGGTCGGTCCGGCGCCGCAGCACGCCGCGCCGTGCCGTGCCGTGCCGTGCGGCCCACCTCACCCCAGCAGCTCCCGGCCGGTCCGGTGCCGGTGCAGCACCTGGACGTCGTTCGCCCCCGACCGCAGCGAGGCCGAGGTGTCCGACATGTGCTCCAGCAGGATGTCCGCGAACGCCGTCACTGCCGGCGTCGGTGCGATGTCCACACGCCGGGCCAGCGCCACGGTCCGGTGCAGGGCCGGGGTCAGCACGGTCCGGCGCAGCCGCGGCCGCCCGATGAACACCAGATCCGGTACCACCGCGACCCCGGTGCCGGCCTCGACCATCCGGAGCACCGCGTCCATCTGGCCGCCCTCCACCGCGATCCGCGGCGTCACCCCGGCCACCGCGTACGCGCGCAGGGTCACCTCCCGCAGGTCGTAGCCCTTCCGCACCATCACCAGGTCGTGCTTGGCGAGCTCGGGGACCGAGATGGTCCGGCGCGCGGTCAGCGGGCGCCGGGCCCGCGGGGACGCGACCGACAGCCGTTCGCGCAGCAACGGGGCGCTGTGCAGGGCCGGATCGACCCCGTCCGGCGGGACGATCACCAGCGCGATGTCCAGTTCGTTGCGGACCAGCGAGGTCTCCAGCGGCTGCGAGCCGTCCTCGGCCAGCTCGACGTGGATCTCCGGGTGCCGGGCGTGGAACACCCGCAGCACGTCCGACAGCACGCCGATGCACAGCGACGGCGTCGCACCCACCCGGACCCGCCCGCTGCGCAACCCCACCATCTCGGCCACCGTGGTGCGCACCATGTCCGAGTCGGCCAGCATCCGCCGGGCCAGCGGCAGCACCACCTCACCGGCCGGGGTGAGCGTGACCACCGACCCGCGGTTGATCAACGGAGCCCCCAGCTCCTGCTCCAGCGCCCGCAGTGACCTGCTGAGAGTGGGCTGCGCCACCCCGACCTGGTCGGCCGCACGAGTGAAGCTGCGCACGTCCGCCAGGGCGACGAAGTACATGAGCTGCTGAAGTGTCACGTGCATAGCCTACGGCTATGACAGTAGGCCGCTCGATGCATTGGACGACCATGGGTGTTGCTATGTCCACTGGACGCTGTGGTCACGATGTCCGACAAGTCCCGGGCGGGCGGCGCAGCCGAGCCCCGGCGCCCCCGAACGCCCAGCGCGTTCCTGAAATTCGTGATGGCGGTGAGCGGCGTCTTCCTGCTGCTCTACGTCGTCCTGCACATGATCGGCAACCTGAAGATCTTCTTCGGTCCCGAGTCGATCGACGAGTACGCGGCCTGGCTGCGCACCCTGCTCGAGCCGGCCCTGCCCTACGGCGGGATGCTGTGGATCGTCCGGGTGGTGCTGCTGGTCTCGGTGATCGCACACATCTGGGCGGCGACCGTGCTCACGCTGCGCGCGCGGCGGGCCCGGCCGATCAAGTACGCCGGTGGCTCGCACCAGGTGAAGGGCAGCTACGCGGCCCGCACCATGCGCTGGGGCGGCGTGATCATCGTGCTGTTCGTCGTCTACCACATCCTGGACCTCACGGTCGGTGTCGCCAACCCGAACGGCGTGCACCTGGAGGCGTACAACAACATCAGCGCCGGGTTCGCCCCGGACCGCTGGTACATCACGCTGTTCTACGTCCTCGCGGTGGTCGCGCTCGGACTGCACGTCCGGCACGGCATCTTCTCCGGGATGCAGACGCTCGGATGGTCCTCGAACACCCGGGAGCGCACCATCAAGACGGTGGCCACGGTGTTCGCCGCCGTGCTCACCCTGGGGTTCATCTCGGTGCCCCTCGCCGTCACGTTCGGAGTGGTCTGAATCCATGCCTGACAAGACTGACGCCCCCACCCACCACGTGAGCTACGCCGACTACACGGTCGGCGACCAGGTCGTCGACAAGGCCGTCCCGTCCGGCCCGATCGAGACCCGCTGGGAACGCCGCCGGTTCGGCGTGAAGCTGGTCAACCCGGCGAACAAGCGGTCCAAGAAGATCATCGTCGTCGGGTCCGGCCTGGCCGGCGGCGCCGCGTCGGCCACCCTCGGCGAGGCCGGGTACCAGGTCAAGACGTTCTGCTACCAGGACAGCCCGCGTCGTGCCCACTCGATCGCCGCGCAGGGCGGTATCAACGCGGCGAAGAACTACCGCAACGACGGCGACAGCGTCTACCGGCTGTTCTACGACACCGTCAAGGGTGGCGACTTCCGCGCCCGCGAGTCGAACGTGCACCGGCTCGCCGAGATCAGCCGGCAGATCATCGACCAGTGCGTCGCGCAGGGCGTCCCGTTCGCCCGCGACTACGGCGGCCTGCTCGACACCCGCTCGTTCGGCGGCGTGCAGGTCTCCCGCACCTTCTACGCCCGCGGGCAGACCGGCCAGCAGCTCCTGATCGGGGCGTACCAGGCGCTGGAGCGCCAGGTCCAGGCCGGCACCGTCGAGATGTTCGCCCGGCACGAGATGCTGGAGCTGATCGTCGTCGAGGGCCGGGCGCGTGGCATCGTCGCCCGGGACATGATCTCCGGCGAGATCCAGGTGCACACCGCCGACGCGGTGGTGCTCGCCTCCGGCGGCTACGGCAACGTCTTCTACCTGTCGACGAACGCCAAGGGCTGCAACGTGACCGCGTCCTGGCGGGCGCACCGCAAGGGCGCGCTGTTCGCGAACCCCTGCTTCACCCAGATCCACCCGACCTGCATCCCGGTCTCGGGTGACCACCAGTCGAAGCTGACCCTGATGTCGGAGTCGCTGCGCAACGACGGCCGGGTCTGGGTGCCGAAGCGGCTCGGCGACGACCGTGGCCCGAACGAGATCCCGGACGACGAGCGCGACTACTTCCTGGAGCGCAAGTACCCGGCGTTCGGCAACCTGGTGCCCCGCGACATCGCGTCCCGGGCCGCCAAGGAGGTCTGCGACGAGAAGCGCGGCGTCGGACCGGGCGGGCTCGGCGTCTACCTCGACTTCGCCGACGCCATCAACCGGCTCGGCCGCAAGGCGGTCGAGGCCAAGTACGGCAACCTCTTCGAGATGTACGAGCGGATCACCGGGGAGAACCCGTACGAGGTCCCGATGCGGATCTACCCCGCCGTGCACTACACGATGGGCGGCCTATGGGTCGACTACGACCTGCAGTCCACCGTCCCGGGGCTCTACGTCGGCGGCGAGGCGAACTTCTCCGACCACGGCGCGAACCGGCTCGGCGCCTCGGCGCTGATGCAGGGCCTCGCCGACGGCTACTTCGTACTCCCGGTGACGATCGGTGACTACATCGCCAAGCACAACCTGGAGCCGGTGCCCGACGACGCGCCCGAGGTCGTCGAGGCCGTGAAGTCGGTGACCGACCGGATCGACACATTCCTGTCGATCAACGGCACCCGGACGGTCGACTCGTTCCACCGCGAGCTCGGCCAGATCATGTGGGACTACTGCGGCATGGAGCGGACCGAGGACGGCCTGCGCAAGGCGCTGGACCGGATCCCCGAGCTGCGCCGCGAGTTCTGGAACAACGTCAAGGTGCCCGGCACCGGCGCTGAGCTCAACCAGAGCCTGGAAAAGGCCGGCCGGGTGGCCGACTTCCTCGAGCTCGGCGAGCTCATGTGCCTGGACGCGCTGGTGCGCCGCGAGTCCTGCGGCGGCCACTTCCGTGGTGAGAGCCAGACCGAGGACGGCGAGGCGCAGCGCGACGACGAGAACTTCTCCTTCACCTCGGCCTGGGAGTACACCGGCCGCGGGCAGGCGCCGGTCCTGCACAAGGAGGAGCTCGTCTTCGAGTACGTGCACCCGACCCAGCGCAGCTACAAGTAAGGCGAGCAGACGTGAAACTGACTCTGAAGGTCTGGCGGCAGCGCGACGCGGTCGACAAGGGCCGGCTGTCCACCTACGAGGTCGACGCGGACGAGGACATGTCGTTCCTCGAGATGCTCGACGTGCTCAACGAGCGGCTGATCCTGGCCGGTGACGAGCCCGTCGCGTTCGACCACGACTGCCGTGAGGGCATCTGCGGCGCCTGCAGCATGGTGATCGACGGCCAGCCGCACGGCCCGCAGCGCGCGACCACCACCTGCCAGCTGCACATGCGGCACTACTCCGACGGCGACACGATCGTCGTCGAGCCGTTCCGGTCCGGTTCGTTCCCGGTGATCAAGGACCTGATCGTCGACCGGGGCGCCTTCGACAAGATCATCCAGGCCGGCGGCTACGTCTCGGTGAACACCGGGTCGGCGCCGGAGGCGAACGCGAACGCGGTGCCGAAGGCGCACGCCGACCGCTCGTTCGCTGCGGCGAACTGCATCGGCTGCGGTGCCTGCGTGGCGGCCTGCCCGAACGGATCGGCGTCGCTGTTCCTGGGCGCCAAGCTGACTCACCTGGGGGAGCTGCCGCAGGGCCAGCCGGAGCGCTACGACCGCGTCGTCAACATGGTCGAGATGCACGAGGACGCCGGATTCGGCGGCTGCACCAACACCGGTGCCTGCGCCGTGGCCTGCCCGAAGGAGATCCCGCTCGACGTGATCTCGCAGCTCAACCGCGACTACCTCGCCGCGACGGTGGGTGGCCGCAAGAAGTGACCTCGTCCGTCCGGGCGCGGAACCTGTTCCGCGCCCGGACGGGGGCCTGCCGGGCGGGGGCCGCGCGCTCAGACCAGGCCGAGCGCCAGCATCGCCTCGGCGACCCGGGCGTAGCCGGCGATGTTCGCCCCGGCCACGTAGTCGCCGGGACGGCCGTACTCCTCGGCAGTGGTGTGGCACCGGTCGTGCAGGTCGTTCATGATCTCGCGCAGCCGGTTCTCCGAGTACTCGAAGGTCCAGGAGTCGCGCGAGGCGTTCTGCTGCATCTCCAGGGCGGACGCGGCGACGCCGCCGGCGTTCGCGGCCTTGCCCGGGGCGAAGATCACCCCGGCGTCCCGCAGGACGCGCACGCCGTCCGGCGTCGTCGGCATGTTCGCACCCTCGCCGACGAGCAGGCAGCCGTTCCCGGCCAGCGCCCGTGCCCCGTCGGCGTCCAGCTCGTTCTGGGTGGCCGAGGGCAGCGCGACCTGGCAGGGGATCTCCCAGATCGACCGGTCGGCGGAGAACTCGGCGTGCCCGACCTCGTCGGCGTAGGCGCTGATCCGCTCCCGGCGGACCTGCTTGACCTCCTTGAGCAGCTCCAGGTCGATCCCCTTCGGGTCGTGCACGACGCCGGCGGAGTCGGACACCGCCACCACCCGGCCACCGAGCTGGTGCACCTTCTCCACGGCGTACACGGCGACGTTCCCGGAGCCGGAGACGACGACGTCCTTGCCCTCCAGCGAGTCCCCGCGGATCTCCAGCGCCCGCTGCGCGAAGTAGGTGCAGCCGTAGCCGGTGGCCTCCCGGCGGACCTGCGCGCCGCCGTAGGCGAGCGCCTTGCCGGTGAGCACGCCGGACTCGTAGCGGTTGGTGATCCGCTTGTACTGCCCGAACAGGTAGCCGAGCTCGCGGGCGCCGACGCCCATGTCCCCGGCCGGGACGTCGGTGTGCTCGCCCAGGTGCCGGTAGAGCTCGGTCATGAAGCTCTGGCAGAAGCGCATGACCTCGCGATCGGACCGGCCGCGCGGGTCGAAGTCCGAACCGCCCTTGGCGCCGCCGATCGGCAGCCCGGTCAGCGCGTTCTTGAACACCTGCTCGAAGCCGAGGAACTTGACCGTCCCCAGCAGCACCGTCGGGTGGAAGCGCAGCCCGCCCTTGAACGGCCCGAGTGCGCTGTTGAACTCGACCCGGAAGCCGCGGTTGATGTGGATGTCGCCGCCGTCGTCCTCCCACGGCACCCGGAAGATGATCTGCCGCTCGGGCTCGCAGATCCGCTCGACGATCCGCGCCTGCGCGTACTCCGGGTGCTTGTCCACCGCCGGGCCGATGCTCTCGAGCACCTCCCGGACGGCCTGGTGGAACTCCGACTCCCCGGGGTTGCGGTCCAGGACCCGCTCGTGGATCGACTCCAGTGTGGCGTGCATCGGCTTACCCTGCGCTCCTCCCGGCCCGCGCCCGCCGCGGTCCGTCGCCATCAGAACATTCACGAGGATGTAACGCGGGGCGGATTCGGTCACACTCGATGCGCACCCCGGCACTGTGAGGCAAGTCTCGATACAGGGGTCGATACCGACGTCGACGTAGATCACATGTGACCTGCGTCGTACTCTCTGGCAGGTCGCGCCAGTGCGTGACGACGACAGAGGACACGGCGCCGTGTCCGGGACCCGATCGGGCCGCGGTGCCGCGAGACGACAGGAGTCCCCGCGCGTGTCATCCACCACTGACACCAGCGGCAGCCCCGGTGCAGGCCGGGCCACGATCGCCGCGCGCACGCTGCGCACCGACCGCTGGTGGCTGCCACCGCTCGCGACGTTCGTCGCCTTCGTGGCGTGGGTCGCCTACGCGACCGTCCGGGCGTTCATGCAGCAGTACTACTACGTCGAGGAGTACGGCTACCTGACGCCGTTCTACTCGCCGTGCGTCTCGGTGGGCTGCATCCCGGAGGCGTCGCACTTCGGCCAGTTCACCCCGGACGTCTGGTGGCTGCCCTACGCGGCGGTCTCGCTGCCGTTCCTGCTGCTGTTCCGGCTGACCTGCTACTACTACCGCAAGGCCTACTACCGGGCGTTCTGGCTGTCCCCGCCGGCCTGCGCGGTCGCCGAGCCGCACCGCCGCTACACCGGCGAGACCCGGTTCCCGCTGCTGCTGCAGAACGCGCACCGCTACTTCTTCTACATCGCCGGCCTGATCACCCTGATCAACGCCTACGACGCGGTCGCCGCGTTCAGCAAGCCCGGCGGCGGGCTCGGGCTCGGGCTGGGCAACATCATCCTGGTCGCCAACGTCGTGCTGCTGTTCGGCTACACGCTGTCCTGCCACTCCTGCCGCAGTGTGGTCGGCGGGCGGCTGAACCACTTCTCCAGGCATCCGGTCCGCTACCGGCTGTGGGGCTGGGTGTCGAAGCTGAACACCCGGCACATGGCCTACGCCTGGGCGACCCTGGCCAGCCTGGCGCTGACCGACTTCTACGTGATGGCCGTCTCCGCCGGCTGGATCACCGACCTGCGGATCGTGGGGTGAGCTCGGACATGACCGACGAGCAGATCGAACGGCACGACTACGACGTCGTCGTCATCGGCGCCGGCGGCGCGGGGCTGCGCGCCGCGATCGAGGCCCGGCTGCAGGGCAAGCGCACCGCGATCATCTCCAAGTCGCTGTTCGGCAAGGCGCACACGGTGATGGCCGAGGGCGGCTGTGCGGCGTCGATGGGCAACGCCAACCCGAACGACAACTGGTCGGTGCACTTCCGCGACACGATGCGCGGCGGGAAGTTCCTCAACAACTGGCGGATGGCCGAGCTGCACGCCACCGAGGCCCCGGACCGGGTCTGGGAGCTGGAGACCTACGGCGCGCTGTTCGACCGCACGAAGGACGGCAGGATCAGCCAGCGGAACTTCGGCGGGCACACCTACCCGCGGCTGGCGCACGTCGGCGACCGCACCGGGCTGGAGCTGATCCGCACCCTGCAGCAGAAGGTCGTCTCGCTGCAGCAGGAGGACTTCGCCGAGACCGGCGACCACGAGTCCCGGATCCGGGTGTTCCACGAGTGCACCATCACCGAGCTGTTCACCACCGCCGACGGCGACGGGCCGCCCGCGATCTCGGGCTGCTTCGGCTACTTCCGCAACGACGGCCGGTTCGTCCGGTTCGACGCCCCGGCGATCGTGCTCGCCACCGGCGGCGTCGGGAAGAGCTACTCGGTCACCTCGAACTCCTGGGAGTACACCGGTGACGGCCACGCGCTGGCCCTGCGGGCCGGCGCGACCCTGATCAACATGGAGTTCCTGCAGTTCCACCCGACCGGGATGGTCTGGCCGCCGTCGGTGAAGGGGATCCTGGTCACCGAGTCGGTCCGCGGCGACGGCGGCGTGCTGCGCAACTCCGACGGTGTGCGGTTCATGTTCGACTACATCCCGGACGTGTTCAAGGAGCAGTACGCGACCTCGGAGGAGGAGGGCGACCGCTGGTACACCGATCCGGACAACAACCGGCGCCCGCCGGAGCTGCTGCCCCGGGACGAGGTGGCCCGCGCGATCAACTCCGAGGTCAAGGCCGGCCGGGGGACCCCGCACGGCGGCGTCTACCTCGACGTGTCCACCCGGCTCAAGCCGGAGGAGATCCTCAAGCGGCTCCCGTCGATGCACCACCAGTTCAAGGAGCTGGCCGACGTCGACATCACGTCCGAGCCGATGGAGGTCGGCCCGACCTGCCACTACGTGATGGGCGGGGTCGAGGTCGAGCCGGACACCGCGATGTCGCGGGTGCCCGGCCTGTTCGCGGCCGGTGAGGTCGCGGGCGGGATGCACGGTTCCAACCGGCTCGGCGGCAACTCGCTGTCCGATCTGCTGGTCTTCGGCCGCCGGGCCGGGCTGCACGCCGCCCGGCACGCCGACCGCGGCCGGCCCGCGGTGCAGGAGCCCGACGTGGCGGAGGCCCTCCAGCGGGCCCTGCTGCCGTTCTCCACCTCCACCGAGGGCGGCGAGAACCCCTTCGTCGTCCAGCAGGAGCTGCAGAAGACGATGCACGAGCTGGTCGGCATCATCCGCAAGGGCGACGAGATGGAGCTCGCGCTCAAGAAGCTGGAGGACATCGCCACCCGGACCCGCACCGTCTCGGTGGAGGGCCACCGCCGGTTCAACCCGGGCTGGCACCTCGCGCTGGACCTGCGGAACATGCTGCTGGTCTCGTTGTGCGTGGGGAAGGCGGCCCTGGAGCGCCAGGAGTCGCGCGGCGGCCACACCCGCGACGACTATCCGGTGATGGACTCCGACTGGCGGCACGTGCTGCTGGTCTGCAGCGCACTGGGTGAGGACGGGATCGAGCTCACCCGCCAGGAGCAGGTCCCGATGCGGCCGGACCTGTTCGACCTGTTCGAGCTCGACGAGCTGAAGAAGTACTACACCGGCGAGGAGCTGGGCGGCCACCGCGCGGGCACCGGCTCCGGTTCCGGGGAGGGCCAGGCATGACCAGCACCGAGAAGGGCACCCACCTCCAGCACTTCCGGGTCTGGCGCGGTGACGAGACCAAGGGCGAGCTCGTCGACTACCCGGTCGAGGTGAACGAGGGCGAGGTCGTCCTCGACATCATCCACCGGCTGCAGGCCACCGAGGCGAACGACCTCGCGGTGCGCTGGAACTGCAAGGCCGGCAAGTGCGGCTCCTGCTCGGCCGAGATCAACGGCCGGCCCCGGCTGCTGTGCATGACCCGGATGAACACCTTCGCCGAGGACGAGATCGTCACGGTGACGCCGCTGCGGACGTTCCCGGTGATCCGGGACCTGGTGACCGACGTGTCGTTCAACTACACCAAGGCCCGGGAGATCCCGTCGTTCACCCCGCCGGAGGGTCTGGAACCGGGGGAGTACCGGATGCAGCAGGTCGACGTCGAGCGGAGCCAGGAGTTCCGCAAGTGCATCGAGTGCTACCTGTGCCAGAACACCTGCCACGTGGTTCGTGACCATGAGGAGAACAAGGAGGCGTTCGCCGGGCCGCGGTACCTGATGCGGGTGGCCGAGCTGGACATGCACCCGCTCGACGCGCACGGCAACCGGGCCGCCGAGGCGCAGGAGGAGCACGGGCTGGGCTTCTGCAACATCACCAAGTGCTGCACCGAGGTCTGCCCCGAGCACATCAAGATCACCGACAACGCCCTGATCCCGATGAAGGAACGGGCGGTCGACCGCAAGTACGACCCGCTCGTGTGGCTGGGGGACAAGATCTTCCGCCGCAAGGACTCCTGATCCGGCCCGGCGGGTGACCGATCGGCACCCGCCGCCCGGCACCCGGGTCCACGGCCCCCGGACGACGTCGTCCGGGGGCCGTTCCGTGCCCGCACCCGGCTTGACGACCGGAGCCAGACCTGGGGCCGGGCTGGCGATCCTGGACAAGGAACGCCCGCAGCAGCAGGTCGCCGAGATCGGGCACGTGATCGGCGACGTGACCGGGCGGACCGCGATCGTCGTCGACGACATCATCGACACCGCGGGCACGCTGTGCGCGGCCGGCGAGGCGGTGATGCGGGCCGGCGCCCGGCGGGTGTTCGCCGCGGCCACCCACGCCCCGTTCTCCGGGCCCGCCTACCAGCGGCTCGCCGGTGCGCCGTTCGAGCGGATCGTGGTCACCGACACGATCCCGCTGCGGCCTGGCGCCCCGCCGAACGTCGACGTGGTGTCCTGCGCGCCGCTGCTCGCCGACTCGATCCGCCGGATCTTCACCGACGACTCGGTCAGCGAGGTCTTCGGCGGCAACAACCACCCGTTCTGAGCGCACGCCGGGAGGCGGACCGATGGGCCCGATCAGCACGCTCTGCGTCTTCTGCGGCGCCAACCCCGGCCGGGTCCCGGCCCACGTCGCCGCCGCCCGCCGGCTCGGCGCGCTGCTCGCCGACGCGGGCATCGGGTTGGTCTACGGCGGCGCGAGCGTCGGCACGATGGGCGAGCTCGCCGACGCGGCGCTGGAGCGCGGTGGCCGGGTGGTCGGGGTGATCCCGGAGCACCAGGTGGCCGACGAGATCGCCCACGACGGCCTGACCGAGCTGCACGTCGTCGGGTCGATGCACGAGCGCAAGGCGATGATGGCCGAGCTGTCCGACGGCTTCGTGACCCTGCCCGGCGGCATCGGCACGCTGGAGGAGTTCGCCGAGGCGCTGACCTGGTCGCAGCTGGGGCTGCACGCCAAACCGGTCGGGCTGCTGAACACCGCCGGGTACTACCGGGACCTGCTGGCGTTCTTCGACCACGCCGTCGCCGAGGGGTTCCTGCGGGCCGCGGACCGCGCGCTGGTCCGCTCGGGGCCGGACCCGGAGACCCTGCTCGCCGAGCTGCGGGCCGCGCCCGCCCCGGCGGACCGGCGCTGGCGGCCGGTCGGCGACGACCGCTGAGCCGGGCTCAGCCGCCCATCGAGCGGCGGATCTCGGCCAGCCGGTCCGCGGCCTTCCGCTCCCGGTCGGCGAACGCGTCCTGCGCCTCCTGCGCCTTCCCGTCGCCGCCGGCGAGCTCCTCCGCGGCGGCCGCCGTCGCCGCCCGGCCCTCGATCCGGTCGCGGACGTACTCGAACGTCGGCACGCCGTCGTCGGTGTAGTCGGTGGCAGGCTGCTGCCCGCCCGGCACCGGCGGCGGTGGTGTGGGGTCGTTCATGCGGCCTCCTCGGTGGCGGGGTCCCGACGGTACCGGGGACACTGCCGGGCGGCAGCCACGACGAGTTGCGCGCATGGGAAGCAGCACCGTCGGGAAGCGGCACCGATGAGAAGCGGTGCACCGGGCGGTCGGAGGAGCATGACGACGTTCGCGCTGGTCCCCGGTGCCGGGACCGACAGCTGGTACTGGGGCCCGCTGGCCCGCGCGCTGACCGCGCGCGGGCACCGTGCGGTGCCGGTCGATCTCCCGTGCGACGACGACGGCGCGCACCTGGGGGACTACGCCGACGCCGTCGTCGCCGCGGTCCGCGCCGCCGGGCCCGACCCGGACGACCTGGTCGTGGTCGGGCACTCGTTCGGCGGGTTCACCGCGCCCCTGGTCTGCGACCGGATCGCCGTCCGCGAGCTGGTGCTCCTCACCGCGATGGTGCCGGCGCCGGGGGAGTCCGGCTCGGACTGGTGGGCGGCGACCGGGCACCGCGCGGCGTTCACCGAGCAGCTGGCCCGCGACGGCCGCGATCCCGACGACGTCGTCGCGCTCTACTACCACGACGTCGCCGAAGAGACCGCGAACGAGGCGCTGCGACACGAGCGCGGGCAGTCGTCGACCGCGTTCGAGCAGCCCTGGCCGCGGGACGGCTGGCCGCCGGTCCGCACCCGGTTCCTGCTGTGCCGCGAGGACAAGCTGTTCCCGCCGGCGTTCGTCCGGACGCTGCTGGCCCGCCGGCTGCGCGGCGTCGTCCCGGAGATGATCGCCGGATCGCACCATCCGATGTTGTCGCACCCCGTCGCGCTGGCCGGGGTGCTCACGGCGGGATGATGCCCGGGTGGCGCGCACGCGGATCCGGGAGCTGGTGGTGGTGCACGACGCGACCTGCGCGCCCTGCTCGCGGATCGCCCGCGAGCTGCCCGGCTGCGTGACCGTGCGGGTCCGGGCCCGGTCCTGCCGGGAGCCGCGGCTCGCCGAGATCTACCCGAACCTGCCCGCCGCGGTCGCCGCCTGCCGGGCACCGGCGGTCGGCGTGCTCCGCACCGACGGGCGGGTCCGCTGGTGGGTCGGGCTGCGCGGGGTGCTCGGGCTCGCCCCGGTGCTGCGCCCGGGTGCGCTGCCGGTGGCGGTGCGGCTGCTGCGCGAGGCGGCCACCGCCCGCCGCTGACCGGGGCGGCGACTAGCGTGGTCGGCGTGACGATCTCGGGGTACGGGTCGTGGCCGACACCGGTCACGTCCGAACTGGTGGTGACGGCCGCGGTGCGGCTCGGCGACGTCCGTCCGGACGGCGCGCCGGGAACCGAGGGCACCGGGGTGATCTGGGCCGAGGGCCGGGCCGCCGAGGGCGGCCGGATCCAGCTGGTGCGCCGCTGCGACGACGGCAACCGCACCGACCTGCTGCCGGCCGGCGCCAACGCGCGCACCGCCGTGCACGAGTACGGCGGCGGGGCGTGGTGGCTGGACCCGGGCAGCCCCGGCACCGTGTTCTACGTCGAGTGGGCCGACCAGCGGCTGTACCGGCTCGACCGCGGCGGCGCCCCGGTGCCGCTGACCCCGGAGCCGGCGGTGCCGCGCGGCGACCGCTACGCCGACGGCGACGTCGCCGCGGACGGCACCTGGCTGGTCGCGGTCCGCGAGCACCACCCGTCGCCGGGCTGCCCGGCCACCGACGTCGTCAACGAGATCGTCCGGCTCGACGCGCGGGCGCCGTCGGAGCCCGACGTGCTGGTCACCGGCCCGGACTTCGTCGCGGCGCCGCGGATCTCACCGGACGCGACCACCCTGGCCTGGCTGTCCTGGAACCACCCGTCGATGCCGTGGGACGACGTCGAGCTGACCGTGCGCGATCTCGCCACCGGCACCGACACGGTCGTCGCGGGCGGGCCGGGGGAGTCGGTCACCGAGCCGCAGTGGCAGCCCGACGGGTCGCTGACCTTCCTGTCCGACCGCACCGGCTGGTGGAACCTCTACCGCTGGCTGCCCGGGAACGACATCGAGTCGCTGGTCCGGATCGACGCCGAGATCGGCGTCCCCGGCTGGACGCTCGGCGGCTCCCGCTACACCTTCCTCGACGACGGCCGGATCGTGTTCGCCCGGTCGTCGAACGGGTTCGACGCGCTCGTCGTCCGCGAGACCAGCGGGACGATCACCGAGCTGGAGACCCCGTTCTCGGCGGTCGCCTCGGTGCGCGCGGACGGCCCGCACGCCGTCGTCTGCGTCGCCGGCAGCCCGACCGCGGAGCCCGGGGTGCACCGGGTCGTCCCGGCGCCCGCGGCGGCCGGCGAGCCCGGCGCCGTCGGGATGCAGGTGCTGCGCGCGCCGCGCGACCTGGGCCTGCACCCGGAGACGATCTCGGTGCCCGAGTCGATCCGGTTCGCCTCGACCGACCGGGACGGCGCACCGCGCACCGGGTACGGGCTCTACTACCCGCCGCTCGGCGCGCACGACGCCCCCGAGGGGGAGCTGCCCCCGCTGCTGGTGGTGATCCACGGCGGCCCCACCGGGGCGGCGGTGCCGGTGCTGAACGTCGGCGTCCAGTACTGGACCAGCCGCGGGTTCGGCGTCGTCGACGTCGACTACGGCGGCTCCACCGGCTACGGCCGCGCCTACCGGGAGGAGCTGAAGGGCGCCTGGGGGATCGTCGACGTCGCCGACTGCCTGGCCGCGGCCCGCACCCTCGCCGGCACCGGCCGGGTCGACCCGGCCCGGCTCGCGATCCGCGGCGGTTCCGCGGGCGGGTTCACCACGCTCGCTGCGCTGGCCCGCAACGACACCCCGTTCTCCGCGGGGGCCGACCACTTCGGCGTCGCCGACCTGGCGGCGCTCGCCCGGGACACGCACAAGTTCGAGTCCCGCTACCTCGACGGCCTGGTCGGGCCGTACCCGCAGGCCCGCGACATCTACACCGAGCGGTCGCCACTCACCCACGTCGGGACGTTCTCCACCCCGCTGATCGTGCTGCAGGGCGACGAGGACGCGATCGTCCCGCCGAACCAGTCCGAGATGATCGTCCGGGCGCTGCGCGAGCGCGGGGTCCCGGTGGCCTACCTGCTGTTCCCCGGCGAGCAGCACGGGTTCCGGAAGGCGGAGAACATCCGCCGGGCGCTCGACGCGGAGCTGGCGTTCTACGCCCGGATCTTCGGCTTCGAGCTGCCGGCGGCGGAGGGCATCGAGCCGGTCGAGATCGAGAACCTCTGAGCGCCCGCCGCGGACCGGCTCACAGCAGGCCGTGGACGCGGGCGTTCGTGATCACCTGCGCCCGGTTGCGTGCCCCGAGCTTCTGCATCACGTTCTGCAGGTAGGTCTTGACGGTGTTCGGCGACAGGGTGAGCGCGGTGGCGATCTCGGCGTTCGTGTGGCCCGACGCGACGAGGCGCAGCACGTCGTACTCCCGGGCGGTGACCGGTGCGGCGGCGGGCGGGGCCGTGCGGTAGCTGCCGGTGCGGGCGACCTCGCGCAGCGCGTCGCGCAGGGTGGTGCCGGAGGCGTCCTTCACGACGAGCCCGCAGGCGCCCGCCGCCAGCGACGGCCCGACCGCCGCGTGCTCCGGGAACGCGGTGAACAGCAGGATCCGGGCGGCCGGCGCGATGGCCCGCAGCCGGGGCACGACGTCGACCGCCAGGCCGTCGGGCAGCCGCAGGTCCAGCAGCACCACGTCCGGACGCAGCCGGGCGGTGGACCGCACCGCCTCCGCGCCGTCGCCGGCGTGCCCGACCACCCTGATGTCCGGGTGCCGGGTGAGCTGGGTGATCACGCCGTCCCGGACGACCGGATGGTCGTCGACGACCAGCACCCGGATGCCCGGCGCGCTCAGCACGGCAGCTCGATCCGCCAGGTGGCCCCGCCGTCCGGTTCGGAGGTGATCCGGACGCTCCCGCCGAGCCGGCCCGCGGCGTCGGCGCTGCTCGTCAGCCCCAGCCCCGGCCGGTGGCCGGGCGGCAGCCCGACGCCGTCGTCGGTCACCGCGACGACGATCCCGCCGCCCGGCCGCTGCCCGGCGGTGACGACGACGGCGGACGCCATCGCGTGCTTCTCGACGTTCAGCAGCGACTCGCGCACGGCGCCGACGACGACGTCGGTCCGGTCGGGGGTCAGCACCGGCGGGTCGTCGAGGACGACCAGCTCGGCCGGGATCCCGGTGCGGTCGGCGAAGGCGGCGCAGTCCGCGCGCAGCGTCACCGACAGGGCCAGCGCGGCGGGGGAGGCGCGCAGCGTGCGCAGCGAGTCGCGCAGCGCCGTCGACGCCTGGTCCGCCTGACGGCGGAGCCGGTCCAGGCGGTCGGTCAGCTCGGGATCGTCGCCTGCGGCCTCGGCCAGACCGGCCATCCCGGACCCGATCGCGAACAGCAGCGCGCCGACGCTGTCGTGCAGCTCGGCGGCGAGCCGGCTGCGCTCCTCGTGCACGGCCACCTCGCGGGCCAGCCTGCTGCGTTCGGCGACGGCGATCGCGAGCGCGGCCTCGTCGGCGACCGCGCGTACCCGGGTGACCGCCCGGTCGCCGAAGCTCCCGTCGGAGCGGGCGCCGACGGCGATCACGCCGTGCGTCCGCCCGTGCCTGCTGACCGGGACGGCGAGCAGCCGCCGGACCGCCTCGGCCTCGATGTGCGCGTCGAAGGTGTGGGTGATGCCCTTGGCCCGCAGGTAGTCCTCCACCGACGCCGGGCGGCCGGTGCCGTAGACCTTCCCGGTCAGGCCGTGACCGAGCGGCACCCGCAGGCCCCTGAGCAGGTCCGTCCGGTCGCCGCGGGTCTGCCCGAGGACCAGGCACGCGCCGGCCTCCGCCGGGTCGCCGCCCTCGGTGAGCGGCTCGGCGATCCACGAGACGTCCCCGTCGGCGGCGAGCTCGGCGAGCGCGGCGCGCATCGCCGCCCGGCGGTCGAGCAGCTCGACCAGGCCGCCGTGCGCACCGGCGACGGGGCCGAGAGCCGGAACGCCGCCCCTGCTGACCATGCCGCCCATTGAACGCCGCCGCCGGGCCTCAGTCACCGTCGAACCGGGAGATCAGTTCCCGGCGCATGATCTTCCCGGTCGAGGTCGTCGGCAGGTCGTCGACGAACCGGACGAGCCGCGGCCGCTTGTAGGCCGCCAGCCGCTCGCCCGCCCAGTCGATGATCTCCTGCGCGGTCGGTTCCGATCCGGGGGCCCGGACCACGTAGGCACACGCCAGCTCCCCGCGCACCGGATCGGGCACCGGCCCGACGGCGACCATCGCCACCGCCGGATGCCCGGCGAGCACCCGCTCCAGCTCCGCCGGGTACACGTTGTAGCCGCCGGTGATGATCATGTCCTTGCGGCGGTCGACGATGAACACGTGCCCGCTCGCGGCCATCGACGCCACGTCGCCGGTGTGCAGCCAGCCGTCCGGCTCGACCGCCTCGCCGGTGGCCGCCGGGTTGCCGTGGTAGCCGAGCATCACGATCGGGCCGCGCACCATCAGCTCCCCGGGGACGCCGAACGGGGCGTCCCGGGTGGTGTCCTCGAGATCGGCGATCCGGACCTGCACCCCGGGCAGCGAGACACCGATGGACCCGGGGACCCGGGGCGCGTGCAGGGCGTGGGTGGTGCCCAGCCCGGCGATCTCGGTCATCCCCCAGAGCTCGATCAGCGGTGCGCCGGAGCGCTGCTCCCAGCGTTCGATCGTGCTGACCGGGATGGTCTGGCCGCCCACCGTGCAGCGGGTCAGCGAGCCCAGCTCGGCCTTGTCCAGGGTGGGCTCGGCGAGCAGCATCGCGTACATCGCGGGCACCCCCTCGAAGAGCGTCGCCCGGTGCTCGCCGATCAGCCGCAGGGTCTCCGCCGGGGTGAACCGCTCCATCAGCACCACCGTGCCGCCGGCGAGGAACGTCCCGTTGATCACGACGTTGCCGTACACGTGCGGTGCGGGGAGCGCGGTGACGACGACGTCGTCCGCGGTGCGGCCGTGCATGGTCGCGGTCGCGGCGCAGTTGGTGAGCACGGCCCGGTGGCTCTGCACGGCGCCCTTCGGGTGGCCGGTGGTCCCCGAGGTGTAGCCGATGGTCGACGCGGAGTCCGGATCGGTGCTGATCCGCGGCGCGTCACCGGTGCAGGCGAGCACCTCGGCGAAGGCGGTCACACCGTCGGCCGCCGGTCCGTCGCCGAACCCGACCACGTCGGTCAGCTCCGGGAGGTCGCGGGTCAGCCCGACGAGTGTCGCGGCGTGCTCGGCGCTGGTGAACACCACCGCGGCCGAGCAGTCCCCGAGCACGAACGCCAGCTCGGACGGGGTGAGCATCACGTTCACCGGGTTCACCACCGCGCCCGCCCGGAGCGCGCCGTGGTAGGCCACCACCCACTCCCAGCGGTTCTGCGCGTACAGCGAGACCGGCTGCCCCGGTCGCACGCCGCGACCGGACAGCCACGCCGCGACCCGGTCGGCGAGCCGGTCGAGCTCGGTGTAGCCGAGCGTGCGCGTCGCCGTGACCAGCGCCGGCTTGTCTGCGAACCGCGCCGCCGCAGCGGGCAGGATGTCCCCTGGACCGTTCACCGTGACTCCGACCTCTCCGTCGAGACGAGCGGTGAGCACACCGGAACTACGGGTGTCCGGGCACCCCCGAACGGGTGTGGTGGTGACCGGAACGCCCGGACCGGTTTCCGGTCGCTAGCGTGTGACCGGTGGGGGCAGGGCACTTCGTCGCGAGGGTCGGGCTCGATCCGGCGGCACCGGAGCAGGGCTACCCCTTCGACCTGCCGGTGACCCGGTGGCTGCGCCGGAACCCGATCCTGTTCCGGCCGGGGGTCACCTTCCTGGTCGGCGAGAACGGCTCCGGCAAGTCGACGCTGGTCGAGGCGCTCGCGGTGGCGATCGGGCTGAACCCCGAGGGCGGCTCGAAGTCCTTCGCGTTCGCCACCCGGGCCAGCGAGTCCGAGCTCGGCGCGCACCTGCGGGTGGCGCGCCGGCCTGGCCGGGAACGGACCAGCTTCTTCCTGCGCGCCGAGTCGTACTACAACGTCGCCACCGAGGTGGAGCGGCTCGACAAGATCCAGCCGCTGCTGCCGGCCTACGGCGGGTCCGGGCACGAGCGCTCGCACGGCGAGTCGTTCCTTGCGCTGCTCACCCACCGGTTCGGCCCGCGCGGGCTCTACCTGCTCGACGAGCCGGAGGCGGCGCTCTCGCTGACCGGTGCGCTCGCGGTGCTGCAGCGGGTGGCGGAGCTGACCGCGCAGGGCGGCCAGTTCGTCGTCGCCACCCACTCGCCGGTGCTGCTCGCGCTGCCCGGCGCGACGATCCTGGAACTCACCGGGGACGGCGTCCGCAGGGTCTCCTACGACGACGCCGCCCCGGTCAGCCTCACCCGGGCGTTCCTGGACGATCCGCAGGCGTTCCTGCGGCACCTGGGCTGAACCGTCGGCTCAGAGCACGGCGCCGGCGCCACCGACCTGCCCGGTGTCCGTGGTCTTCGGCGCGGCCGGCCCGCGGGTCAGCCGCTTCTCGACCAGCCGGGACACCCCGGACAGGATCAGGCACAGCCCGATGTAGATGATCGCGATCACGATGGCGACCTGCAGGATCGGCGCCCCGAGCTGGTTCTGGCTGCCCAGGAAGCGCGCCTGGTAGAGCAGTTCCGGGTACAGGATGATGAACCCGAGCGCGGTGTCCTTCAGGACCACCACGAGCTGGGACAGGATCGTCGGCAGCATCGAGCGGACGGCCTGCGGGAGCAGCACGTTCGTCATCACCTGGGTCTTGCGCAGGCCCAGCGCGTAGGCGGCCTCCCGCTGCCCGCGGGGCACGGCGTTGACCCCGGCCCGGAACACCTCGGCGAGCACCGAGCCGTTGTAGAGCATCAGGCCGATGACGACCGCCCAGAAGGCAGAGATCTCGATGCCCAGGCCCTGGGACATCCCGAAGTACAGGATGAAGATCAGGATCAGCAGCGGGATCGCGCGGAAGAGCTCCACGATCGCGGTCGCTGGGCCGCTGACGAGCCGGTGGTCCGACAGCCGCCCGGCGGCGAACACCGCACCGAACAGCAGCGACAGCACGGCGGCGACCAGGAAGGCGCTCACCGTGTTCCACAGCGCGTCCAGCAGCAGGTACTGGATGTTGATGTAGGTGATCCACTCCCACATCCGCGCCGAGAACGCACCGGCCTCGGCGAACCGCCACCCGACGAACCCGAGGAACGCGAGCAGCGCGCCGACCCCGACGACACTGAGCGTCCGGTTGCGGGCCCGGGCGACCGGACCGGGGACGTCGTACAGGACCGAGCTCATCGGAGCACCTCCGGGAACCGGGCGGGCGGGGAGATCGCACGGGGTGGGCGGGTGCTCATCGCGACGAGCTCCAGCGGGCGTCGAGCCGGCGCTGCAGCAGCGTCAGCGGCGCCACGAGCAGCACGAAGAACAGCGCCACCCAGAGCAGCCCGACCAGCACGTTGTAGCCGCGCTCGGACAGGGTGGCGTAGATCCCGCCGGCGTTGAACACGGCGAAGCCGGACGCGATCGTGGTGTTCTTCAGCAACGCGATCTGGATGTTCGTCATCGGCGGGACGGTGGCCCGGATCGCCTGCGGGAGCACCACCTGGCCCAGTGTCTGGGTGAACGTGAACCCGAGGGCCCGGGAGGCTTCGGCCTGCCCGACCGGCACCGTGTTGATGCCGGACCGGACGACCTCGCAGACGAACGCTGCCGTGTAGAGCGTCAGTCCGATGCAGGCGAGGGTGAAGAACGAGAGCTCGACCAGCTCGAGCCGCGGGTAGGCGAAGGCGAAGAAGAACAGCACCAGGGTGAGCGGTGTGTTCCGCAGGATCGTCACGTACACGGAGCCGAAGCCGCGCAGCACCGGTACCGGGCTGACCCGCATGCCGGCGATCAGCGTGCCGACGATCAGCGACCCGATCGAGGCCACCACGAACAGCCCGAGCGTGCCCCCGAACCCGCGGACGTACACGTCCAGGTTGTCCAGCAGGACGTTCACCGAGCTACCCCCTACTCCAGTCGAGCCGGCCCGGCCCCGGCGCGTCCTGCGCCGGGACCGGGCCGTGCGTCATCGGCTCAGTACCGGTCGATCGCCGGCGGGGTGCCCGGGGTGCCCGAGGCGCCCAGGGTGCCGTCGTAGATGGTCTGCCAGGTTCCGTCGTCGAACGAGGCCTGCAGCAGGTCGTTGACCTTGGTGCGGAACGCGTCGTCGTCCCGCGGGACGCCGATGCCGTAGGGCTCGTCGGAGAACGTCTCGCCGACGACCTTCAGCTGCTCCGGGTTCTGCGAGGCGAAGCCGAGCAGGATCGCGTCGTCGGTGGTGACGGCGTCGACCTGGCTGTTGTTGAGCTGGTCCACGCACTGCGAGTAGGTCTGGAACTCGACGATGTTGCCCGGCTCGGTGAGGCCCTCGTCGCGCACGCGCTGGATCGGGGTGGAGCCGGTGACCGAGCAGACGATCTTGCCCTGCAGCGTCTCCGGGCCGGTGATCTCGGTGTCGTCGGCGCGCACCAGCAGGCTCTGGCCGGCGACGTAGTACGGGCCGGCGAAGCCGACCCGCTGCTTGCGGTTGTCGTTGATCGTGTATGTGCCGACCATGTAGTCGATCTCGCCGCGCTCGATGACGTCCTCGCGCGCCGCGGACGGCACGACCCGGTAGTCGATCTGGTCCGGGCCGAAGCCGAGGCCGCCGGCGACCATCCGGGCGATGTCGACGTCGAAGCCGGAGAACTCACCGGTGGTGGCGTCCTGGAAGCCGAGGCCGGGCTGGTCGTCCCGGACCCCGATGACGACGCGGCCGCGCTGGGAGATCGCGTCGAAGGTCGGGGACCCCTCGACGGTCACGTTCTCCGCGACCGTCGGCTCGAAGCCGGAGTCCGTGCCCCCGCCGGGGGCGCCTTCCTGGCCGCAGCCGGCCAGCGCCAGGGTGGTGGCCAGTGCGGCCGCCACCAGCATGCGGGTTCTCTTCATGGTGGATCTCCACTCGTTCGGGGACGGATCGGGGTGCCGCGCGAGGCGCGGCGGGGCGGACCTCAGTGGCTGAGGATCTTGCCCAGGAAGTCCTTCGCGCGGTCGCTGCGCGGGTTGGAGAAGAAGTCATCGGGCGTGGCGTCCTCGACGATCTCGCCGTCGCTCATGAACACGACCCGGTGCGCGGCCCGGCGGGCGAAGCCCATCTCGTGGGTGACGACGACCATCGTCATGCCCTCCGACGCCAGCGAGGTCATCGTGTCGAGCACCTCGTTGACCATCTCCGGGTCGAGCGCGGAGGTCGGCTCGTCGAACAGCATGACCTTCGGCTTCATCGCCAGCGCGCGGGCGATCGCGGCACGCTGCTGCTGGCCGCCGGAGAGCTGGGCCGGGTACTTGTCGCGCTGGTTGGCGATCCCGACCCGCTCCAGCAGCGCGAGCGCGGTCTTCTCCGCCTCCGCCTTCGAGACCTTCCGGACCTTCAGCGGGCCGAGCGTGACGTTCTCGAGGATCGTCTTGTGCGCGAACAGGTTGAACGACTGGAACACCATGCCGACGTCGGCCCGCAGGCCGGCCAGCGCCTTGCCCTCGGCGGGCAGCGCGGTGCCGTCGATCTCGATCGTCCCGGTGTCGATCGGCTCCAGCCGGTTGATCGTGCGGCAGAGTGTCGACTTGCCGGAACCGGAGGGGCCGAGCACGACCACGACCTCGCCCCGCGCGACCTCCAGCTCGATGTCGCGGAGCACGTGGAGGTCGCCGAAGTGCTTCTGCACGGTGGTCATCCGGACCATGGGGGTGCTGGACGCGGGCGTGCTGCTCATGCTGCCTCCGGACATGGCGAGAGCCTGGACGGAACGGACAGGTGAGTCCACCACCTTGAGGAAGCTTTAGGGTCTCGGCCACGTAACGGAAGGGGCGGCGCGGGTGCACATCCTGCTGATCGAGGACGACGACCGGGTGGCCGCCGCGCTGCGCCCGGCGCTGCACCGGCACGGCATGACCACGACCCGCCTCGACCACGGCCGCAGCGTCGTCGACCACCTCGACGGGGTGGACGTCGTGCTGCTCGATCTCGGCCTGCCCGACTCCGACGGGCTCGACGTCTGCCGGGCGATCCGGGCGGTCAGCGAGGTCCCGGTGCTGATGGTGACGGCCCGCGGCGAGGTGTCCGACCGGATCGCCGGCCTGCACACCGGCGCCGACGACTACCTGGTCAAGCCCTACGACATCGGCGAGCTCGTGGCCCGGGTGCACGCCGTGCAGCGTCGCCGCAAGGTCGGCGCCGACGGCACCGTGACACCGGCCGGTGCGGCCCCGGTGACGGTCGGCGACGTGCACCTCGACCCGGAGCGGCACGAGGTCACGGTGGCCGGGCGGGAGGTCGTGCTCACCCGCAAGGAGTTCCAGGTGCTCGCGTTGCTCGCGCGCGCCGACGGCGCGGTCTGCACCCGCGCCCAGATCGTCTCCGAGGTGTGGGGCCGCGGCTGGGCCGGCGCGAACCGGACCCTCGACGTGCACGTCGCGACCCTGCGCACCAAGCTCGGCCGCCCGGAGCTGATCCGGACCGTCCGCGGCGTCGGCTACCGGTTCGCGGCCACCGAGGACTGAGGGGACCGACCGTGCGGAGCCGGTTGCTGCTGGTCGTCCTGGTGCTCGTCGGACTGCTCGCGGTCGGGCTCGGGGTGCCGCTGGCGCTCACCGACTCGCAGCGCAGCCAGGAGGAGGTCTTCACCGACCGGCTCACCGACGCCATCTCGTTCGCCTCCGCCGCCCAGCGCCCGCTGATCGAGTCGCCGGAGGGCCGGTCGGCCACGACCGCGTTCGCCGCCGAGATCACCCGCTACGACGAGGTGTACGGCGTCGCCGTGCTGGCGTTCGACCGGTCCGGCGAGCTGCTCGCCGCCTCCCGGCCGTCGGAGCGGCTGCCCGAGCTCGCCGGGGAGCCCGCCGACCGGCTGACCGTCGCGCTGGCCGGCCGCCGCTCGGCGCCCTATCCGCTGCTCATGCCGTGGGACGACGCACCGCTGGTGCTCGCCGAGCCGGTGCTCGTCGACGGCGAGGTGGTCGGGGCCGTGATGACGGTGTCGCCGACCGACGCGCTGCGCGCCGGTCAGGTCGGCACCTGGTCGGTGGTCGCCGGGGCCGCCGTGCTCGCCCTGCTGGCCGGGACGCTGGTGGCGCTGCCGCTCACCGCCTGGGTGCTCCGCCCGGTGCGCAGGCTGGACGAGGCGATGGACCGGATCGGCACCGCGGTGCTCGCCGGCGGCCCGCCCGAGCAGCCGACCCGGCGGACCGGGCCGCCCGAGCTGCGGTCGCTGGCCGGGTCGTTCGACCGGATGTCGACGACCGTGCGGGAGGCGATCGCCGGGCAGCGCGCGTTCGTCGCCGACGCCTCGCACCAGCTCCGCAACCCGCTGACCGCGCTGCGCCTGAGGCTGTCCAACCTGGACGGGCGGGTCGCGCCGGGGGCCACCGACGACCACATCGCGGCAATGGAGGAGGCCGAGCGGCTGTCCAGGGTGCTGGACGGGCTGCTCGCGCTGGCCCGGGCCGAGCGGGCCGCCGAGACCGGCGACCCGGACGCGGTCACCGAGCTCGACACCGTCGTCGACGACCGGGTGGAGAACTGGCGGCCGCTGGCCGAGCACACCGGCGTCGAGCTGCGCCGCAGCGGGCCGCACGGGCTGACCGCCCGGATCGACCCGGCCGGCCTGGAGACCGTGCTCGACGCGGTGCTCGACAACGCGCTCAAGTACACCCCGTCCGGGGAACGGGTGCGGGTCGCGACGCTGCGCGCGGCCGGGCGGGTCGGGGTGAGCGTCGTCGACGGCGGGCCCGGGATGCCCGCCGAGGACCGGGCCCGGGCCACCGACCGGTTCTGGCGGGCCCCCGGCCAGGTGAACCTGGAGGGCAGCGGGCTGGGCCTGGCGATCGCCGCGCGCACCGCGGCGGCGGCCGGAGGGGTGCTGGTGCTGGACCCGGCGCGCGGCGGCGGGCTGCGGGTGACGATCTGGCTGGACCCGCCCGCGCCGTCCGCTCAGTAGCCGTTCCTCAGTAGCCGTTCCTCAGTAGCCCTTGGTGGAGCGGTAGAACCGGACCGCGCCGGGATGCAGCGGGATCGGCTGGGTGCCGATCGCCGACCGGGAGTCGATCGTCACCGCGGCCGGGCTGGCCTCGGCGACCCGCGGCTGCGCGTCGAACGCCGCCCGGATCAGCGCCTCGGCCAGGTCGTCCGGCATCGCGGCGGTCACCAGCAGCGCGTTGCGGACCGACAGGCAGGACACCGGCCCGGGCAGGCCGTAGGTGTTCGCCGGGACCGTCGCCAGCGAGTACACCGGGAACTCCTCGCGGGTACGGTCGAGCGCGTCGCCCAGCTCCAGCAGCCGGATCGGGCTGCCGGCGGCGAGCTCCCGGATGCCGTCGGTGGGCACCCCGCCGGACCAGAAGAACGCGTCGAGCCGGTCCTCGCGCAGCGCCGTGACCGCGTCCGGCAGGCCGAGCTCCGCGGACTCCCCGAGCTCGTCGAGGCCGATCCCGGCGGACCGCAGCAGCCGGATCGCGATCGCCTGGTAGCCGCTGCCGTCCGGGCCGATCGACACCCGCCGCCCGCGCAGGTCCGACAGCCGGACCAGGCCGGAGTCCCGGCGGGCGACGACATGGGTGACGTCGTCGTAGAGCCGGGCCAGCGCCATCGGCTCGTCGGGGCCGGGCGCAGCGGGGCCGCCCGCGATGTCGGCGGCCACGTCGACCTGGCTGATCGCGACCGTCGCGTCGCCGCCGGTCAGCAGCCGCATGTTCTGCCCGCTGCCCGCGGTGTTGAGCACCCGCGGCAGCCGGTCCAGGCCCAGCCGCTCCTGCCAGATCGCGGCCAGCGCGCGGGCCAGGTTGATGTAGACGCCGGGCTGCACCCCGCCGGCGACGACCAGCTCCGGCTCCGGCGTCCCGCCGGTACAGGCACCCCCGGCGCCCAGCACGATGCCCGCGGCGAGCCCGGTGTGCAGCAGCGCACGCCGGGAGAGCGCGCCGGGACCGGGAGTCACCCGTCCATCTTCGGTGAAACCCCGCGCAGCAGGTGGGCCGGGGTGGCGCCTACCCTCGCAGGGGTGAGCCGCAGCTACACCGTGCGCACCTACGGGTGTCAGATGAACGTGCACGACTCGGAGCGGATGGCCGGGCTCCTGGAGGGCGCCGGGTACGCCAGGGCCGAGGATCCCGACACCGCCGACGTCGTCGTGTTCAACACCTGTGCGGTCCGGGAGAACGCCGACAACAAACTCTACGGCAACCTCGGGCACCTGCGGCCCCGCAAGCAGGCCAACCCGGACATGCAGATCGCGGTCGGCGGCTGCCTCGCGCAGAAGGACCGGGACACGATCACCCGCCGGGCCCCGTGGGTGGACGTCGTGTTCGGCACGCACAACGTGCACGCCCTGCCCACCCTGCTGGACCGGGCCCGGCACAACGAGGCCGCGCAGGTCGAGATCGCCGAGGCGCTCGAGGTGTTCCCGTCGACGCTGCCCGCCCGCCGCGAGTCCGCCTATGCGGGCTGGGTCTCGATCTCGGTCGGCTGCAACAACACCTGCACGTTCTGCATCGTGCCGTCGCTGCGCGGCAAGGAGCGCGACCGGCGCCCCGGCGACGTGCTCGCCGAGGTGGAGGCGCTCGCCGCCGACGGCGTGCTGGAGGTGACCCTGCTCGGGCAGAACGTCAACGCCTACGGCTCGGAGTTCGGCGGCGAGGCGGGCCGGGGCGCGTTCGCGAAGCTGCTGCGGGCCTGCGGCGACGTCGACGGCCTGGAGCGGGTGCGGTTCACCAGCCCGCACCCGCGCGACTTCACCTCCGACGTGATCGCCGCGATGGCGGAGACCCCGAACGTCTGCCCGCAGCTGCACATGCCGCTGCAGTCCGGCTCGGACCACGTGCTGCGCCGGATGCGCCGCTCCTACCGGTCGTCGCGGTTCCTGCGGATCCTGGCCGAGGTGCGCGAGTCGATCCCGCACGCCGCGATCTCCACCGACATCATCGTCGGCTTCCCCGGCGAGACCGAGCGGGACTTCGCCGACACCCTCGACGTGGTGCGCGAGGCCCGGTTCGCCCAGGCGTTCACCTTCCAGTACTCGACCCGGCCCGGCACGCCCGCCGCCGCGATGGACGGCCAGCTGCCCAAGGAGGTCGTCCAGGAGCGCTACGAGCGGCTGGTCGCGCTGCAGGAGGAGATCTCCTGGCAGGAGAACCGGGCCCAGGAGGGGCGCGAGGTGGAGCTGCTGGTGTCCAGCGGCGAGGGCCGCAAGGACGGCGCGACCCGGCGGCTCACCGGCCGCGCCAGGGACGGGCGGCTGGTGCACTTCGCCCCCGGTACGACGACCGGGATCCGGCCGGGCGACGTGGTCACCGTCGTGATCGACCGCGGCGCGCCGCACCATCTCGTCGCCGACGGCGGCGTGCTGACCCACCGCCGCACCCGGGCGGGCGACGCGGCCGAGGCCGGCACCCGTCCGGCCGGCGCACCCACCACCGCACCCACGACACTGGGGCTCCCCGTGTTCGGCAGGCCGGCCGACGAGCCCGAGCCGGCCACCGGCTGCGGGGTCCCCGCCACCACCTCCGGAGGTTCCCGATGAGCGACGTGTCCCCGCAGACCCGCGCCGAGATCGACGGGGTCGGCCGTGCCGCGATGCGCCGGATCGACCCTGGTACCCGGGCGATGGTGGTCGCCGTCGGCGTGGTGGCGGCCGTCGCCTCGCTGCTGCTGCCGTGGGTGGCCGGGGCGCCGGGCTGGCAGATCCTGGCCGCCGACGCCGGCGGGCCGTTCCCGACGTTCTTCTCTTACACGATGACGACGTTCGCGATCGTCGTCTCGGTCGCGGCGCTGCTGACCCGGCTGTGGGTGCTGGCCTGGCTGGCCGCGTTCGGCTGCGGCATCACCTCGGTGACCGGGCTGTGGGCGATCTGGTCGCTGCAGACCGGCGCCGCACCCGGGCCCGGCATCGGGCTGGTGCTGGGCGTGCTCGCGGTCGTCGTGCTGACCTTCGTGTGGGCCGGGGCCGCGCTCTCGCGGATGTGAGCGGGGCCCCGCCCCGGCCGGTCAGCGCTCGTTGACCGACTGCTCGGCCGCGTCCAGCCACTCCCGCCACTGGGTGGCCTGGGCGCGGGCCTGCTCGGCGCGCCTGCGGTCGCCCGCCGCCTCGGCCTTCTCCGCCTGCGCCTCGAACTGCTCGACCCGGGACCGGAACTGCTCGACCCGGGCCTGGGCCTCCGGGTCGGTCCGGCGCCACTTCGCCTCGGCGGCCTCGGCGACCTTCTCCTCGATCCCGCGCAGCCTGCCCTCCAGGGTGCGGATGTCCTCGCGCGGGACCTTGCCGATCTCCTCCCACCGCTCCTGCACGCCGCGCAGCGCGGCCCGGGCGGTGTCCGGGTCCGACAGGTCGATCTTCTCGGCCTCGGCGAGCAGCGCCTTCTTCGCCTCGGCGTTCGCGGCGAACTCGGAGTCGCGGGCGGCGAAGTGCTCGTTGCGGCGGGCGAAGAACCGGTCCTGCGCGCCGCGGAACCGGGCCCACAGCGCGTCGTCGGCCTCCCGGTGCGCGCGCCCGGCGGCCTTCCACTCGGTCATCAGGTCCCGGTAGGCGGCGGCGGTCGAGGACCACTCGTCGGAGTCGGCGAGCTCCTCGGCCCGGAGCGCCAGCTCCTCCTTGCGGCCCTTGGCGGTCACCCGCTGCCGGTCCAGGTCGGCGAAGTGCGAACCGCGGCGCCGGTTGAACACCTCGCGGGCCTTGGAGTAGCGGCGCCACAGCTGCTCGTCGGTCCGACGGTCGACGCCCTTGATGGTGCGCCACTCGTCGAGGATCGTCTTGAACCGGTCGCCGGCCTGCTTCCACTGGGTGGAGTCCTCGGCGAGCTTCTCCGCCTCGACGGCCAGCGCCTCCTTGCGGGCCACCGCGTCCGCGCGGGCCCGGTCGCGCTCCTCGCGGGCCGCGGCGACCCCCTGCTCGGCGCGCGCGACGAGCTCGTCGAGCCGGGACCGCAGGGCGGCGACGTCGCCGATCACCGGCGCGTCGTCCAGCCCGTCGCGCAGCGCCTGCAGCGCGGTCAGCGACGCCTTCGGGTCCCCGCCGCCGGCGATCCGGGCGGCCAGCACCTCGGTCTCGGTGACCTGGGCGTCGAACCGCTTCGCGTAGTGCTCCAGGCCCTCGGCCGGCGGACCGGCCTGGTAGGAGCCGACCACCCGGTCACCGTCCGGGGTGATCAGGTGGATGGTGCCGTCGTCGTCGGCGCGGCCCCACCGGCCCGGGTCCGCAGCGGCGGACGGGACGGGGGAGGGCTGCGCGGCGGGCGGGGCGGGGGCCGCGGCGGGTGCGGCGGCCGCGGCGGGCGGCGGACCCGGGCGGGCGCCCGGTGGCGGTCCGGGCCGGGGGCCCGGCTTCGGTGCGGGCCCGGCCGGTGGCGGGCCCGGTCGTCCGGGTGTGGCGGCGTTGGTCTCGGGCACCGGTGTGTCCTCCTCGTTCGGCCCACCGGATCGCCGGCGGGCGCCCCGTCCGTGTCCGGCCGGGGCCGTGCGCGCGCCGAACTCCGCGCCGCGGCGGGAGTCGGAAACGCGATTCAAGCAGGTGAACCGCCTCCGGGGGAACCGCAGAGCCCCTGCCCGGTGACGACCGGCGGCGACACCGCCCACGGGCCGGTGGCCGCGTGCGGGCCGTTAGGCTCGGACGTCGTGCCCGCCGCGATCGCCGTCATCCCCCAGCCGCCACTGCTCGTCCCGGAACTGAGCGGGGACACCGCCGCCGGGACCGAGGCGGTCCGGGCTGCGGTCCGGGAGGTCGTCGCCGCGCTGGCCGCCGTCGCCCCGGAGTGGATCGCGGTCGGGGCCGACCCGGGCGGGCGGCGGTCGGTGCCCGCCGGTGCCCGGGGGACGTTCGCCGGGTACGGCCGGGACGTGCCGGTCGCGCTGCCCGGCGACGACGGGCCGGACGAGGGCGCGGAGCTGCCGCTGCCGCTGCTGGTCGCCGGGTGGGCTGCCGCCGGGGCGGGGGTGCGCTCGGTGTGCGGGGAACTCGTCGCGCCGGACGCTGCGGTCGCCGACTGCCTCGCCCTGGGCGCGGAGCTCGCCGCGGGCGACACCGGGCTGCTGGTCGTCGGCGACGGCGCCGCCAAGCACACGGCGACCGCCCCCGGCGGGTTCGACGAGCGGGCCGAGGCGTTCGACGCCGTCGTCGCCGACGCGCTGGACCGGGCCGACCCGGACGCGCTGGCCGGGCTCGATCCGGTAGCGGCCGCGCAGCTGTGGGCGGCCGGCCGCGCGCCGTGGCAGGTGCTGGCCGGTGCCGCGGCGGGCCGCAGCTGGTCGGCGACCCACCGGCACACCGGCGCGCCCTACGGCGTCGCCTACCACGTCGCGTTCTGGGCGCCGTCGTGACGCCGGACCTGGTGGCCGTGGTCGGGCCCACCGCGACCGGCAAGTCGGACCTGGGGCTGGAGATTGCGCTCGCGCTCGACGGCGAGGTGGTCAACTCCGACGCGATGCAGCTTTACCGGGGGCTCGACATCGGCACCGCGAAGCTGTCCCCGGCCGAGCGCCGCGGCGTCCCGCACCACCAGCTCGACGTGCTCGACGTCGACGAGTCCGCGTCGGTCGCCGCCTACCAGCGGGAGGCCCGCGCGGTGATCGAGCGGCTGCGCGCCGCGGGCCGCACCCCGGTGCTGGTCGGCGGGTCCGGGCTGTACGTGCAGGCCGTGATCGACGAGCTGGAGTTCCCGGGCACCGATCCGGACCTGCGCGCCGGGCTGCAGGACGAGCTGGACCGGCTCGGCCCCGCCGCCCTGCACCGCAGGCTGGCCGAGGTGGACCCGGCGGCGGCGGCCGAGGTGCTGCCGTCGAACGGGCGCCGGATCGTTCGCGCGCTCGAGGTGATCGCGTTGACCGGGCGCCCGTTCCGGGCGACGCTGCCGACCACCGGCCCGCCGCGATACGGCGCCGTCCTGCTCGGCGTCGACCGCGGTGTCGACGAGCTCGACGAGCGGGTCGCCCGGCGGGTGGACCGGATGCTCGACGACGGCCTGGTCGAGGAGACCCGGCGGCTGCTCCCGGCCGGGCTCGCCCGCGGCCGCACCGCGTCCCGGGCGCTGGGCTACCGCCAGGTGCTCGACGCGTTCGACCGGGCGGGCACCGAGCCCGGCCCGGACGAGCGGGAGCGGGTCCGCGCGGAGACGGTGCAGGCCACCCGGCGGTTCGTCCGCCGCCAGCGGGCCTGGTTCCGCCGGGACCGGCGCATCCACTGGATCGACGGGGCCGCCGACGATCCGGCCGCGGACGCGCTGTCGGTGCTGGCTCGTAGGCTGGTGTCATGACCGGCGGGATCGCGTTCACCAAGGGGCACGGCACGCAGAACGACTTCGTCGTGCTGCCCGACCCGGATGCCGCGCTCGACCTGACCCCGGAACGGGTCGCGGCGCTCTGCGACCGGCATCGCGGTCTCGGCGCCGACGGCGTGCTGCGGGTGGTGCGCTGGGCGAAGCTGGCCGGCGACGAGACGGTCCCGGAGCCGGTCCCCGGCGTCGAGTGGTTCATGGACTACCGCAACGGCGACGGCTCGATCGCCGAGATGTGCGGCAACGGCGTGCGGGTCTTCGCCCGCTACCTGCACGAGCGCGGCTGGTCGCCGGGCGGGGGTGCGATCGGCACCCGGGCCGGGGTGCGCACCGCGACCGTCACCGGCGAGGGCGTGTCGGTGGAGATGGGGTCGGTCACGATCGGTCCGGCGTCGGTCGCGACCAGCGGGACCACCCGGTTCGACGGGCTGGTGCTCGATGTCGGCAATCCGCACCTGGCCTGCGTCGTCTCCGCCGACCCGGACGCGCTGGACCTGACCCGCGCCCCGGCGCACGATCCGGACGTGTTCCCGCACGGCGTCAACGTCGAGTTCCTGACCCCGCTCGACGGTCCCGCCGTCGGCGGCCGGATCCGGATGCGGGTGCACGAGCGCGGCGTGGGGGAGACCAGGGCCTGCGGCACCGGCACGGTCGCCGCCGTCGTCGCCGCGCTGCGCGCCGCCGGGCACGCCGCGGGCGACGTGCGGGTCGACACCCCCGGCGGCGAGCTGCGGGTCACCGTCGAGGCCGGATCGGCGGATCGCACCGGCACCACCGTGCTGCACGGCCCCGCCGTGCTGCTCGCCACCGGCGAGCTGGACCGCGGCTGGTGGGAGTCCCCGGCCTGATCGTTCGCCGGCGTCAGTCCAACGCCGAGCTCGCCGCCCGGCTGGGCCGTGATCCGGCGACGACGCTGCACCATGTGCGCAGGCTGGTCGCGCACGGCTTCCTGGTGGCCCAGCCGGCCCGCCGAGGTGCCCGCGGATCCCGGGAGATCCCGTACCGGAGCACCGGGCTGTCCTGGTCGCTCGACGACGCGGGTAGGCACGAACCGGTGGCCGAGGCGGGACTGGAGGCGTTCCTCGGCGAGGTCGCCGACGTCGGCCGGGCCGCGCTGGATCAGACCCGCCTCGTGCTGCGCCTGCCACCGGAGCGCGTCGCGGCACTGCGCGCCGAGCTGGACGAGCTGCTGGGGCGCTACGTCGCCGAGCCGGTGCTGCCGGCCGCCGAGCCGCTCGCCGTGTACCTGGCGCTCTACCCGGGTGACCCGCCCGGCGAAACGGACCGGACAGCGGCTCGGGGAACGTGGGACACTCGGGGGCAAGATGACTGAAGCCCACACGCCCGCCAGCCCGTCCACCGGGGAACTCGAACTCGAGGAGCGCTCGTCGCTCCGCCGCATCGGCGGCCTGTCGACCGAGCTCACCGACGTCACCGAGGTCGAGTACCGCCGCCTGCGCCTGGAGCGGGTGGTGCTGGTCGGCGTCTGGACCGAGGGATCCGCCGAGCAGGCGGACGCCTCGCTCGCCGAGCTGGCCCGGCTGGCCGAGACGGCGGGCTCCGAGGTGCTCGACGGCCTGGTCCAGCGCCGGTCGACACCCGATCCGGCGACCTTCATCGGCTCCGGCAAGGTCGACGAGCTCGGCGTCGCCGTGCGCGCCGCGGAGGCCGACACGGTGATCTGCGACGGCGAGCTGTCGCCCGGTCAGCTCCGTCAGCTCGAGGAGCGGCTCAAGGTCAAGGTGATCGACCGGACGGCGTTGATCCTCGACATCTTCGCCCAGCACGCCCGCTCGCGGGACGGCAAGGCGCAGGTCGAGCTGGCCCAGCTGTCCTACCTGCTGCCCCGGCTGCGCGGCTGGGGTGAGGCGCTGTCCCGCCAGGTCGGCGGTCGTGCCGCGGGCGGCGTCGGGATCGGCGGCCGCGGCCCGGGTGAGACGAAGATCGAGCTCGACCGCCGCCGGATCCGGGCGCGCATGTCGAAGCTGCGCCGCGAGATCGGCGCGATGCGTCAGGTCCGGGAGACCCAGCGCGGCAACCGCAGGCGCAACGAGGTCCCGTCCGTCGCGATCGTCGGCTACACCAACGCCGGCAAGTCCAGCCTGCTCAACCAGCTCACCGACGCCGGCGTGCTGGTCGAGGACGCGCTGTTCGCCACCCTCGATCCGACCACCCGCCGGACCGAGACGCCGGACGGGCGGGTCTACACCCTCACCGACACCGTCGGCTTCGTCCGGCACCTCCCGCACCAGCTGATCGAGGCGTTCCGGTCGACGCTGGAGGAGGCCGCCCACGCGGACCTGCTGGTGCACGTGGTCGACGGCTCCGATCCGCTTCCCGGCGACCAGATCGCCGCCGTCCGGAAGGTGCTGGTCGAGATCGGCGAGGAGCAGGGCGGCAGCATGCCGACCGAGCTGCTGGTGGTCAACAAGACCGACGCCGCCGGCGACCTGGCGCTCGCCCGGCTCCGGCACGCCCAGCCCGACGCGGTGTTCGTCTCCGCGCACCGCGGCGACGGCATCGACCTGCTCCGGCACCGGATCGCCGGCTTGCTGCCCCGCCCGGAGTACGACGTCGACCTACTGCTGCCCTACACCGAGGGTGCGCTGGTCGCCCGCCTGCACGACGAGGGCGAGGTCCTCGCCGAGGAGCACACCCCCGAGGGCACCCGGGTCCGGGCCAGGGTCGGGCCGGAGCTGGGCACCGCGGTCCTGCCGTTCGCGGTGGCGGGCGGCCCGGCCGGTACCGACAGCGGGTCCGATCCCGACCTGCCGGCGACGGCGGCGGGGCGCTGACCCGGGCGGTCCGGGCCGGATCGAGGGGCGGGCCGGGCGGTCGCGTCCGGGCGACACGGCGGCGGGCCGCCCTGGGACCGCTGCGGCGGGCCGCCCTGGGACCGCTGTGGTGGGCCGCCGTGGGTCTGCTCCTCGTGACCCTCGGGCCGGCCTGCGCAGTGGCGGCCGCCGGGTCGCCTGCCGTCGGGACGGCCGGCGCGCCCGGAATGCCTGGGGCGCCGCCGCCGGCCGCGCGCCCGGTCGTCCCGCCGCCTGACGCTGACCCGTCGTCCGTGGACGAGCCGCGCCCGGTCTGCACGATCGAGGATCCGCGACTGGCCGAGATCTCCGGGCTCGTCACCGACGGCGCACCGGGGGAACCGCCGCAGCACTATCACACGATCGTCGACGGCGGCGGCACCGCCGAGGTGTTCACCCTCGATCCGGTGGGTTGCACGGTGACGGCGCAACGGGACGCCCCGGTGCGGGTCACCGACGTCGAGGATCTCGGCCGCACACCGGACGGCGGGCTCTGGCTCGCCGACATCGGTGACAACACGGCGCGCCGCGAGTCGGTGCGCCTGGTCGTGCTGCCGGTCGACGGACCGCCCCGCAGCTACGACCTCGTCTACCCGGACGGTCCGCGGGACGCCGAGGCGGTGCTCGTCGCCGACGACGGGACCCCGCTGATCGTGGACAAGACAACCGGGGCGGCAGGGCTGTACCGGCCCGCGGAGCCGCTCACCGAGGATTCGGTGGTGGCGCTGGAACGGGTGGCCGACGTCGTCCTGCCGTACTCGGCGACCACCGGCGGCCCGCTGGGCGCGGTCGGCACGCGGACGATCACCGGCGGCGCCGTCGGACCGATGGCGGCGGACGGCGGGCGGGCCGCGGCCCTGCGCACCTACACCGACGCCTGGCTGTTCCCGCTGCCCGACGGCCCGGTGACCGGGGACGTCCTGGTCGGGGCGCTGGGCGGGGCCCCGCTGCAGGTGCCGCTGCCCGGTGAGCCACAGGGCGAAGCGGTGGCCCTGGACGGCCGCGGGACGCTGCACTCCGCCACCGAGGCGCGGGGCCTGTCCCCGGCCGCGATCCGGTCGGTTGCCGGTGCGGTCGCCGCCGCGACGGCACCGGCCGCACCGGTCGCGGCCCAGCCGGCGGAGGCGCCCGACGTCCCGTCCTTCCCGCCGTGGCTGCCCGCCGCGGCCGGGATGGCGGTCGTCGTCGCGGTGCTGCTCGCCGGAGTCGGGGCGATGGCGCTGCACGGCCGCCGCAGGCGGTGACCGTGCCCCGGCCCGGGGCCGGCACCGTGGCCCGGCCCGGGATCGGCACCGCGCCCCCGCCGGGGGGCGGCACCGTGCCCCGGCCCGGGGGTCGGCTCAGAGCCGGCGCAGCACCGCGACGACCCGGCCCAGGATCGATGCCTCGTCGCCCGGGATCGGCTCGTAGGCGTCGTTGGCCGGCATCAGCCAGATGTGACCGTCCCGGCGCCGGAACGTCTTGACGGTGGCCTCGCCGTCGATCATCGCCGCGACCACCTCGCCCTGTTCCGCGACCGGCTGCTGCCGGACGACGACCCAGTCCCCGTCGGTGATCGCCGCGTCCACCATGGAGTCACCCTTGACGTTCAGCAGGAACAGGGTGCCCTCGCCGACGATCTCGCGGGGGAGCGGGAACACGTCCTGCACGGCCTGCTCGGCCAGGATCGGCCCACCGGCGGCGATGTCGCCGAGCAGCGGCACGAACGCGGGTGCCGGCCGCTCCGAGCGCCCTGCCTCGGTGTCGGCGTCGGTCCCGTCCCCCGCGGCGGTCTGGTCGGGGCTGCGCACGTCGACCGCACGGGTCCGGTTCGGGTCCCGGCGCAGGAAACCCTTGCGCTCCAGGGTCCGCAGCTGGTGGTGCACCGACGACGTGGAGGTCAGCCCCACCGCGTCGCCGATCTCCCGCACGCTCGGCGGGTAGCCGTAGCGGTCGACCCAGTCCCGGATCACCGCCAGGACCTTCCGCTGCCGCGGGGTCAGGCCGCGCGTGTCGGCCGGGGGCTCGGGGAACTCCCGGACGTCGGCGGAACCCCGCCCGGGGGACGCACCGCCTCCGGACTCGTCCGCTGCCATCGCATTCGCCTCCTCGAGGATGTACCGACACGGACACTAGCCGTCTTCGGCCGGTCCGCCAAACATGCGTTCGAAGTTCGTCACCCGCGTGTCGTGGATTTCGTCGGGCACCGGTGGTACAACATCGCACAGGCGTTCGATCGAACATCGATTCGAGCGTCGGGGTGCCCGGGGCGGGCGTCCCGTGCGGGCAGGGAGGCGAGCGGCATGGGTGTGGTGACCGAGGTCCGGCCGTGGGAGGTCGGGCGGCAGGCGCGATCCGTGCCGCCGGCGAGCCCGGGGCGAGCCGAGCTGCCGAGGCGGCCGATACAGCCGACGCGGTCGGCGCGACGGGCGCGGCCGGTGCGGTCGGCGTGGCCGGCGCGAGCGGGGTGGCCGGTCGCCCGGGCGCGGGGTGTGGCGGCACCCGGTGGCGTGCTGCGGCGGGCCGTCCAGGGCCTGGGGATCGGGCTCGGCTCGGCGGTGGCGGTGATCGGGCTGGGTCTGCTCGCGGAGGTCTCGGCAGCGGCGGTGGCGCCGGTGGCGACGCCGCCGTCGGTGGTCGTCCAGAGCGTGCTGCCGGCCGGCCACTGAGCCCGGCCGGAGCGGGCTGAGCGGCGACGATCCGATTCCTGTCGGTGTCCGGTGCTACACAGCTCGCACGCCCGTTCGACCGGCCCCGGGGAAGGGCCGGGCGGGATGGGCAGGACGCGTGGCCGGGTGTGGCCGGCGTCGACGGTGACCGTTCCGCCGCAGCAGGCGGGTGGTCCTCGAGGAGCAGGAGGAGCCATGCGAGAGCTCGACGTGCGTGAGGTGGCACCGCGGCCACGGACCGGTCGGCCGGGCCGGGCGGCGGCCGCGGGTGCGCCGCAGTGGTCCGGCGCTGCCGGGGTGCGCGAGCGGGTGCGTGCCGGGGCCGCCCACGCGGTGCGCTGTGCCGGGGCGCGGCGTCCGGCCCGCGGATCAGCGGCGGCCCGGGCCGCGGCCCGGTGGGACATGCCCGTCCCCGGGTCCGAGGTGCCCGAGCGGGCCTCCGGTCCGGCGTTCGGCGCGCTCCTGAGGGCCTCCGCTCCCGTGTCCGGTGCCCCCGAGCGGGCCTCCGGTGCGGTCGCCGGTGCCTCCGGGTGGGGCTCCGGTGCGGCCGCCCGGACCTCCGGTCCGCGCACATCGCCCGCCGGCCCGGGCGCGGCGTCCGCCGCGGCCCCGGCCGTGGCATCGAGCGTGGCATCGAGCGTGGCGTGCCCTGCTGCGTCCACGGCGTCCCGGGTCGCCGGGTCCGGTGTGGCCCTCACCCGGTACCCCGGGGCGGCTCGGGCCAGGGACGCGACTGCGCGGGTCCGCGCTGTGCGCCCACCGGGGCGCCACTGCGTGGCCCCTGCCCGGCGGCACCGTCCGGTGGTGCGACGTCGCTCACGGGGTGAGCGACTGCTGGTCGGGGCTGCCACGGTGGTCTGCTCGGCCACGGTGGTCGTGGTCCTGGGGCTGCTCGGGGGTGCGGCGGCCGGATGGAACGCCGAGGTCGCCCCGGCACCCGGGCCGGCGGCGACGGCTCCGGCCGCTCCGTGACGCCGGGCGCGCCGTGTGCCCGCCGGGCCGACCGGGGGATCGCGCCGCATGCGATCCGACCGACCGGCGGCCGTGCCGGGCGTCGCCCGCCCGGCCGGAGACCACATCGAGCACGGCCGCCGCACGTGACAGGAGCCCTGCCGCCCGGCGCGTCGGGATGGCGTGTCCCCGACCCGCGACACCGTCCGTCGCGGTCCGCCCGGGGCGCCGGACGGACCCCGGGATCGCGTCACGCGCGCTGATCAGGGCGGATGTGCAGGTTCATGATCCGTGTGCTCCCGCGGCCGCGCGGGGGCCGTGTGCGACCCTCGTTCCCGATCGGGCGAAGCTCGGCGCCATGCCGGACCCGGGGATGGCGCACCCCAATATGTAGGGGTTACATTGGTGTCGTTCTCCCACTGGTTGGGGGAGCCGTCACCGCGGTACATCGCGGTGCGGGGCGGAGAATTCCCGCCGGGTCACGGGAGAAGGGGAGTGCCGACGTGCGTTGCCCGTTCTGCCGCCACCCGGATTCGCGGGTGATCGACTCCCGGACCGCCGACGACGGGACCTGCACCCGCCGCCGCCGGTCCTGCACCGCCTGCGGTCGCCGGTTCACCACGGTCGAGGAGACCGTGCTCGCCGTCGTCAAGCGCAGTGGGGTGAGCGAGCCCTTCAGCCGGCAGAAAGTTGTCGGCGGGGTTCGACGGGCGTGTCAGGGCCGGCCGGTCGACGAGGACGACCTGCAGCAGCTCGCCCACCGGGTCGAGGAGACGGTGCGGGCCCGCGGTGCGGCCGAGATTCCCAGCCACGAGGTGGGGCTGGCGATCCTCGGACCGCTGCGCGAGCTCGACGAGGTCGCGTACCTGCGGTTCGCGAGCGTCTACCGATCCTTCTCCTCCATCGAGGACTTCGAGAAGGAGATCGCCGACCTCCGTTCGGCGGCTGCCGGGGAAGCAGTCGACGACGGGGCCGGCAACCGGGACGGCTGACGCCGATCCGCCGGTACCGGTGCGGGCGCGCAGGGGGCGCATCCACCGGCGGCGGACCGGCATTGCCGGCCGGACCGGGAACGGGGGCGGTGTCCCAGCACCGCCTCGGGTGCCCGCGCACCCCAGCGCGCGGGAGAGGAACGTCGGATGCGGAGGCAGTTCATGACCGAGACCGTCGGGGGCCCGGCGACAGGCACCGGGAGCACGACCCAGAGCACGGCCCAGAACGGCGACGCGCCCGCGAAGGCGCGCGGCCGCGGGAAGGCGGGCGCCAGGCAGCGCGCCGGGCTGCCCGTGCAGCGGGTCTTCACGACCGAGGGTGTGCACCCGTACGAGCAGGTCGAGTGGGAGCGCCGGGACGTCGTCATGACGAACTGGCGGGACGGCACGGTGAACTTCGAGCAGCGCGGCGTCGAGTTCCCGCGGGCCTGGTCGGTGAACGCCACCAACATCGTCACCAGCAAGTACTTCCGTGGCGCCGTCGGCAGCGAGACCCGCGAGTCGAGCCTGCGCCAGCTCATCGACCGGGTGGTCGGCACCTACCGGCGGGCCGGCGTCGAGCACGGCTACTTCGCCACCGAGGCCGAGGCCGAGATCTTCGACCACGAGCTGACCTGGATGCTGCTGCACCAGGTGTTCAGCTTCAACTCGCCGGTCTGGTTCAACGTGGGCACCGCCAGCCCGCAGCAGGTCAGCGCCTGCTTCATCCTCTCGGTCGACGACACCATGGAGTCGATCCTGAACTGGTACCGGGAGGAGGGCCTGATCTTCAAGGGCGGCTCCGGCGCCGGGCTCAACCTGTCCCGGATCCGCTCGTCGCGTGAGCTGCTGTCCTCCGGTGGCACCGCGTCCGGCCCGGTCTCCTTCATGCGCGGCGCGGACGCCTCCGCCGGCACCATCAAGTCGGGCGGCGCGACCCGCCGGGCGGCGAAGATGGTCGTGCTCGACGTCGACCACCCCGACATCGAGGAGTTCGTCGAGACCAAGGCCAAGGAGGAGGCCAAGGTCCGGGTGCTGCGCGACGCCGGATTCGACATGGACCTGGGCGGCTCCGACATCACATCGGTGCAGTACCAGAACGCGAACAACTCGGTCCGGGTGACCGACGAGTTCATGCGTGCGGTCGAGGAGGGCACCGACTTCGGCCTCCGCGCCCGGATGACCGGCGAGATCATCGACCGCACCGACGCCCGGAAGCTCTTCCGCGGCATCGCCGAGGCCGCCTGGAACTGCGCCGACCCCGGCATCCAGTACGACGGCACGATCAACGACTGGCACACCACGCCGGAGTCGGGGCGGATCACCGCGTCGAACCCGTGCTCGGAGTACATGCACCTGGACAACTCCAGCTGCAACCTCGCGTCGCTGAACCTGCTCAAGTTCCTCGACGCCGACGACCGGTTCGACGCCGAGACCTTCGCCAAGGCCGTCGAGCTGATCATCACCGCGATGGACATCTCCATCTGCTTCGCGGACTTCCCGACCGACCCGATCGCCGACACCACGCGGCGCTTCCGGCAGCTCGGCATCGGCTACGCGAACCTGGGCGCGCTGCTCATGGCGACCGGGCACGCCTACGACTCCGAGGGTGGCCGGGCGCTGGCCGGGGCGATCACCTCGCTGATGACCGGCGCCGCCTACAAGCGCTCCGCCGAGCTCGCCGGGGTCGTCGGCCCCTACGACGGCTACGCCCGCAACGCCGAGGCCCACCAGCGGGTGATCCGCAAGCACGCCGCGGCGAACGACGGCATCCGCAGCTTCCCGGCGTCCAACCCGGTCCAGCAGCTCGCGTCGCAGACCTGGAAGAAGTGCCAGGAGATCGGCGAGGCGAACGGCTGGCGCAACGCGCAGGCGTCCGTGCTGGCCCCGACCGGCACGATCGGCCTGATGATGGACTGCGACACGACCGGTATCGAGCCGGACCTGGCGCTGGTCAAGTTCAAGAAGCTGGTCGGCGGCGGCTCCATGCAGATCGTCAACCAGACCGTGCGCCGGGCCCTGGACAACCTCGGCTACCAGGCCGAGCAGGCCGAGGCCATCGTCGAGTACGTCGCCGAGCACGGCCACGTCATCGACGCGCCGGGCATGAAGCCCGAGCACTACGAGGTGTTCGACTGTGCCATGGGGGAGCGGTCGATCGCCCCGATGGGGCACGTACGGATGATGGCGGCCGCGCAGCCGTTCCTGTCCGGCGCGATCTCCAAGACGGTGAACATGCCCGAGCGGGCCACCGTGGAGGACGTCGAGCGGATCTACCTCGAGGGCTGGCGGCTCGGCCTCAAGGCCCTCGCCATCTACCGGGACAACTGCAAGGTCGGGCAGCCGCTGTCGGCGGGCAAGGGCAGCTCGGGCGAGAAGTCCGCGGAGGCCGAGTCGGCGCCGACGGTCGTCGTCGAGCAGCGGCCGATCCGCAAGCGGCTGCCCAAGAAGCGCCCGAGCGAGACGGTGTCGTTCACCGTCGGCGGCGCCGAGGGCTACCTCACCGCGGGCAGCTACCCCGACGACGGGCTCGGCGAGATCTTCGTCAAGCTCGGCAAGCAGGGCTCCACCCTGGCCGGCGTGATGGACGCGTTCTCCATGTCGATCTCGGTCGGCCTGCAGTACGGCATCCCGCTGGAGTTCTACGTCTCGAAGTTCTCCAACCTGCGCTTCGAGCCGGCCGGCATGACCGACGACCCGGACGTCCGGATCGCCACCTCGGTGCTGGACTACCTGTTCCGCCGGCTCGCGCTGGACCACCTGCCCTACGAGAAGCGAGCCCAGCTGGGCATCTTCTCCTCGGACGAGCGGTCGGCCCAGGTCGAGAACGAGTACGGCTCGGGGGAGAACCTGGACCTCGACGAGTTCCGCTCGTCGGTGCCCACCACCACCGAGAAGAAGGACCCGGCCGTCGAACCGGCCCCGGTCGAGGTCGGTAGCTCGACCGAGCTGCTCGAGCTGCGGCTGGGCAAGGCCGCCGACGCCCCGCTGTGCATGACCTGCGGGACGAAGATGCGGCCCGCCGGATCCTGCTACCTCTGCGAGGGCTGCGGCTCCACCAGCGGTTGCAGCTGACGTTCCACCCGCGGGCGGTACCGGACTCCGGTGCCGCCCGGCGGTGCGTCCCGGTCCGGGCGGCGGCATCGGTGACGTCCACCGGCGCCCGGCCGGTCATCGGCCCCGGCCGCCGGAACGGACGTGAGCGAGCGAGGAGGGGGTGGCCGTGCCCGACCTGACCGACCGGACCGACCGGACGGCGGAGCTCGCCGAGCGGCTGCGGACCGACCCGAGGATCCTCGCCCTGGTCCTCGGTGCCCCCTGGCGCCGCGCGACCGGCGGCGGCCCGGCCGATGGTGGGACCGGCGGAACCGGAGTACCCGTCCCCGATCCGGGCCGTGGCCCCGCCGCCCCCGGAACCGACGCCGGTGGCGACCCCCGTCCCGGCGCCGGTCCGGCACCGGGCACCGGTTCGGCACCGGGCACCGGTCCGGCCCTCGGGGCCGGCCCGGGAGCGGACGGCCGCGGCCGGATGTACGTCGGCGTCCCGTCCCCGTCCGAGCTGGGCGAGCTGGGCCTCCCGGCGGAGGGCCTGCGGCACTTCGGGCTCAGCCCCGCCGAGCTGCGCGCCGGCGGCTGGACCGACACCGACCTGCGCGCCGCGGGCCTGACCCCGCCCGGGGCCGGGCCGGAGCCAGTCGAGTGGTTCCTGGCGGGGGAGCCCGCGCAGCTGATGCTCGGCATCGCGCCGCACGGACCGCCGCTGCTCGCCCGCCCCGAGCCGGGACCGCCCACCGGTGCGCTCGAGCCGGCCGACCTGCAGGAGATCGCGGCGATCGAGGACTGCGCCGACCCGGAGAGCGAGGCGATGCTGCTGGTCCGCGAGATCCGGGACGGGCTGGTCCGCCGGGCCCGCCGCCGGCTCGCGCACTGCGTGGTCTGCCTGCGCCAGGTGCACCGCACCGACCCGACGACCGGGATCTGCCCGGACTGCGCCGCGCAGTGGCTGGGCGTGCTCGGGTGAGCGCCGGTCAGGTCGCCGAGACCGGCCCCGGCCGGGTCCCGGTCGCGGCGGGCGGGCAGCGCAGCAGCTGGCGCCACTGCTCGGCACTCCAGCGGGCCGGTTCGGTCGAGGCGAGGAACTCCTCCAGCAGGCCGACGAAGCGGGCCGGATCGGAGTGGAACGGGAAGTGCCCGGTGTCGTCGAAGATCTCCAACCGGCTCCCCGGCATCGCCCGGTGCGCGGTGTAGGCGTGCTCGACGGGTACCACCGCGTCCCGCTCGCCCCACACGAGCAGCGTCGGCATCCCGCGGGTGAGGTAGCAGCGGTCGAGCATCGTCACGATCTGGCCGCGCCAGTCGACGACGGCGCGCAGGGTCCGGATGAACGCCGCCCGGGCGGTGGCGTCGGGCAGCGCGTCGATCACCCGGATCAGGTCGTCGGCGTCGCGGCCGAGATCGGTGCCGAGCAGCCGCAGCGCGTCGATCACCAGACCGGCCTGCCAGCGCAGCGGCGGCAGCTGCAGCGCGGCGAGCAGGGCCTGCGCGCCGGGCATGCTCACCGCGCGCAGCAGCGGCGTCACGTCCGGACCGGCCCCGCCGGTGCCGACGAGCACGAGCCGTTCGGTCCGCTCCGGGAACTGGTAGGCGAACTGCATGGCGACGCCGCCACCCAGCGAGTGCCCGACCAGGGTGGCCCGCTGCACGCCCAGCACGCCGAGCAGGTCGCGGACGCCATTGGCGTAGGCGGCCACCGAGTAGTCGGCCCGCGGCTTCTCCGAGTTGCCGTGCCCGAGCAGGTCGGGCGCGATCACCAGGTGCTTGCGCGCGAGCGCGGGCAGCACGGCCTCCCAGGTCGCGGAGCTGTCACCGATGCCGTGCACCAGCACCACCGCCGGGCCGGACCCGGCGACCCGGAACGCCCGCCGGTATCCGTGCACGGTCCGGAACCGCAGCTCCGAGCCCCGCGGCGGCACGACGCCCAGCCGGTCGTCGACCCGGACCCGCCGGGAGGTGTGGACCGCCATCCGGCGACGGTAGTGCCGCCGCGTTACCCCGGTGTTGCACCGACGGATCGCGCACCGGGAGTGCACCGGGAACACCGCACCGGGCGACCGCCCGCGCCCCGGCACGGCCTAGGGTCGGGTGGTGACCGATCGTTACCAGGTGGTCCCCGCGTCCTACGTGCTGCTGCTGCGCGGCACCGGCGATCGCACCGAGGTGCTGCTGCAGCTGCGCGCGAACACCGGCTACATGGACGGCCACTGGGCGGCCGCCGCGGCCGGGCACGTCGAGCAGGGGGAGGACCCGCCGGCCGCCGCCGTCCGCGAGGCCCGCGAGGAGCTCAGCCTGACGATCGCCCGGGACGACCTGGTCCCGCTGACCGCGGTCCACCGCACCCACGGCAACGGCCGGCCGATCGACGAGCGGGTCGACTTCTTCTTCACCTGCCGCCGCTGGACGGGCGAACCGCGGGCGGCCGAGGCCGGGAAGACGGCCGGGCTGGACTGGTTCCTGCTGACCGCGCTCCCGGCGGCGACGGTGCCGCACGAGCGGGCCGTCCTGGAGGCGCTGCGCGACGGCGGCCCGGCCGCGATCCGCAGCCACGGCTTCGGCTGACGCACCCCGGCCCGGTGCCCGGTTCACCGCCTGGTCGCGCCGAGGAACCACCGGTCCACCGAGAACGGCTCGTCCCCGCAGGCCGCGACGCCGGACCCCCAGGCGTCCACCTCGGCCCGGCTCAGCCCGCACCGGCCGGGCGCCGCCGCGGCCACCATCTCGCGCAGCGCGAGCCCGTAGCCGTTCGACGCCGGCCCGCGCATCGGCGCCCGCTCGGACCACTCGCCGGTGAACCCGGCGGCGCGCAGCATCGGCCCCAGCTCGTGCGGCAACCGCGGCCGCGGCACCGTGGTGCACCACGCGTCCCGGATCCGGCGGTGCCGGTCCTGGCCGGGGCCGGGCCAGTGCAGCGACGTCCAGTCGGTGTCGAGCACGAGCAGCCGCCCGCCCGGGCGCAGCACCCGGTGCAGCTCGGCCGGGGCCGGACCGGGATCGGGCAGGAACTCCAGCACCTGCAGGCAGGCGACGGCGTCGAACGGTCCGTCCGGCAGCGAGCCGGGCCCGCCGAGCGCCCGCTGCTCGACGACCGCACGGGCGCGGCAGCGGCGCCGGGCCAGGGTGACCATCACCGGATCCGGGTCGATTCCGTGCACACCGGGCCCGACCGCGTCGGCCAGCTCGGCGAGGAGCTGCCCGGGGCCGCTCCCGATCACCAGCACCCGCTCGCCCGGCCGCGCGGCCAGCAGGGCGAGCGTCCGGGCGCGCTCGGCGCCCGCCTCCGCCGTGTCGTAGGTGCCGGCCACCAGCCGTGCGCTCGCGGCGTCGGTCGGCACCATCGGGCCCGCCTCAGCTCCCCGTGTAGCGGGCGGACTCGATCAACGACTCGACCGACTCCGGTGGCACCCGGAACGAGCGGCCGAACCGGACCGCCGGCAGCTCCCCCGAGTGCACCAGCCGGTACACCGTCATCCGCGACACCCGCATCCGCTCGGCCACCTCGGCCACGGTGAGGAACGGCGCGTCCCGCCCGGACCGTTGCTCCGGGATCCCTGCCCCCATCGTTGCGCCCCTCCCCGGATCGGGCACCGCACAGGGCCCCGACCATCGTGATCACCGAACGCAGGGACGGTAGCGCGGATTCCGACCTCCTCCGGGTGCGGGCATGTCCCACCCTCGGGTGTACTCGGCGAGCGATATCGGCGCTGTGTCACCAAAGGTGCACGTATGGTGATCCTCGGGTGTGCGAGACGAGGTCACGTCGAAGGAGGGCGACATGTCCGTACCGACCGGGTCCGACCTGGAGCCAGGCTGGTTCACCGATTCCGACGCGCCCGCCGTGCGCGCGTTCGCCGAGCGGGTCACGGTGGGCCGCGGCGATCCCGTCGAGCGGGCGGTGGCTCTGTTCGATGCCGTCCGCGACGGCATCTGGTACGACCCGTTCGGGGTGGTCACCGATCCCGGCGACTACCGGGCGAGCCGGGTCGCCGAGCGGACGGCGGCCTGGTGCGTGCCGAAGGCGGTGCTGCTCACCGCCGCCGCCCGCGCGGCCGGGATCCCGGCCCGGCTCGGGTTCGCCGACGTCCGCAACCATCTCAACACCCCGCGACTGCGGGCCCGGATGGGCGGCGCCGACCTGTTCGCCTGGCACGGCTACAGCGCGCTGTGGCTGGACGGCCGGTGGGTCAAGGCGACGCCCGCGTTCAACGCCGAGCTGTGCGCCCGGTTCGGCGTCGAGCCGATCGCGTTCGACGGGACGGCGGACGCGCTGATGCACGAGTTCGACGGATCCGGTGCGCGCTACATGAGCTATGAGCACGACCGCGGCACCTTCCACGATCTCCCGCTGGACGACGTGCTCGCCACCTTCCGGGAGCTCTACGGCGAGTCGATGTTCGCGGCGCCGTCGACCGGCCGGGACGCCTTCACCCGGTAGCCCGCCGGACCCGGCGGCCCGGCGAGCCCGATAGCACTGCACACGATCTATCGTGCTGTGGGTGAGCCTCCCGACCGTGACCGACGACGATCCGAGCGGCGACTGGACGGCGGCGGGGGTGTTCCGCAGCGCCCCGGGCGTCTACCGGATCCCGCTGCCGCTGCCCAACGACGGCCTGCGGGCGGTGAACGTCTACGCGGTCGCCGACGCCGGCGGCTGGACCATGGTCGACTCCGGATGGGCCATCGACGAGGCCCGGGACCTGCTGGAGAAGTCGCTCGCCGCGCTCGGATCCGGGCTGGGCGACGTCCGCCGGTTCCTCATCACCCACGCCCATCGCGACCACTACACGCTGGCGTCGGTGCTGCGCCGCGAGTACGGCACCCGGGTGCTGCTCGGTGCCGGGGAGAAGCCGAACCTGGACGTCGTCGCCGATCCGGCCCGCCCGGCCCGGGAACCCGACCGGACCCGGCTGCTGCGCTGCGGCGCGGCGGCGCTGGTCGAGGAGATCGGCCGCAGCGGCCCGTGGCCCCGGCCGGAGCCGGAGGAGTGGCAGGCGCCGGACGAGTGGATCGCCGACCGGGCGGTGATCACGCTGGGGGAGCAGGCGGACGTCCGGTCGCTCACCGCCGTCGAGACCCCCGGGCACACCCGCGGCCATCTGGTGTTCGCCGACGACGCGCACGAGCTGCTGTTCGCCGGTGACCACGTGCTGCCCCGGATCACCCCGTCGATCGGGCTGCAGCCGGCGCCGGTGGCGAGCCCGCTCGGCCAGTTCCTGGACTCGCTGCGGTTGGTCCGGGCCCGGCCGGACGCCGATCTGCTGCCCGCGCACGGGCCGGTCGGCGGCCGGGTGCACGCCCGCGTCGAGGAGCTCCTGGCGCACCACGACGTCCGGCTCGTGCAGTGCCGGGACGCGGTCGCCGCCGGCAACCCGACCGCCTGGGAGGTGGCCCGGGTGCTGCGCTGGACCCGCCGCGAGCACCGGTTCGACGACATGAACCTGTTCAACCGGATGCTGGCCGTGCTGGAGACGGTGGCGCACCTCGACGTGCTCGCCGATCTGGGCGAGCTCACCCGCACCGAGGCCGCCGACCCGGGGACCTGCGCGCCGCTCGCCACCTACACCGCCTGATCCGCGCGGCGGGCCGCGACACGCCGGTGGTCGTTCACCCGGTGGACGTGTCGGGGTGGCCGCCGGGGCCGGAATACGGCACAGTGACACCACCGGATTCCCCACCCGCAACGGAGGTCTCCCCGAGCCCCACGCAGCACACGAACCAGCACCCGGCACCAGCGCACGGTCGCCGCGCCACACACCGCAGAGTCCCGAGGACGTAGGGGAAGACGATCCTCGTCGACGACAGCGGAGGTTGGCAGTGAGCACACGCGGAGTGGTGTTCGTCCACTCGTCGCCGACTGCGGTCTGTCCGCACGTCGAGTGGGCGCTCTCGGGCGTTCTCGGAACGCGGGTCTCTCTCGAGTGGTCCGCGCAGCCGGTCGCGTCCGGGCAGATGCGGGCCGAGTGCTCGTGGAGCGGTCCGGCCGGGAGCGGGTCCGCGCTCGCGAGCGCGTTGCGGGCCTGGTCGATGCTGCGGTTCGAGGTGACCGAGGAACCGAGCCCGGGCATGGACGGCGAGCGGTTCATGCACGTGCCGGGCCTGGGCATGTGGCACGGGCGCACCAGTGCGAACGGTGACGTCGTGCTGCCCGAGGACCAGCTCCGGGCGGTGATGGCGGAGAACGGCGGCTCGGGCCTGTCCCGGCGGCTGGACCAGCTGCTCGGCACGGCCTGGGACGACGAGCTCGAGTCCTTCCGCTTCGCCGGCGACGGCGCCGCGGTGACCTGGCTGAACCACCGGGTCGGCTGACCGCACCCGGCCCCGGCACACTGTCCGATGTGTGCAGGAGGCAGGGATGAGCGCCCGGGCGGCGGCGGTCGCCGCCGGGATGGTGGTCGCGCTGGTCGCGATCGGTGGGACGGCGTGGACCGCGGCCGGTGCCGCGCCGCGTGGCGTCGCCCCCGGGGCGGCTCCGCCATCCCTCCCGCAGGACGGCGCCGGCGACGGGACCGTGACGATCAGCGCCGGCGCGGCCGGCCATCCGGCGGCCCGGCTGGTGCTCGAACGGGTCCAGCTCTACTTCGACGCGGTCAACGGCCGCGATCACGAGACGTGGGCGCGGGTGGTCAGCCCGGAACGCGCCGAGCAGCAGCCGCGCGAGGTGTGGCTGGACGGCGTCGGCTCGACGATCGACGGCACCATCCGGGTGGACCGGATCGATCCGGCGCCGGGTGGCGGGGTGGTCGCGCTGGTGCGCTTCGTCAGCGTCCAGGACCCGTCCGACGGGCCGCCGGGGCTGCAGGTCGGCCGGATCTGCTGGCAGGCCGCGTACCCGATGGCCGGGTCGCCACCGCGGATGCTGGTCGGTGACGCGGGCGGCGTGCTCGGCGCCCCCTGCTGAGCGCGCCCGCAACGACGACGGCGGCGGTCCCGGGGTCCGGGACCGCCGCCGTGGACGTGACCGCGGGTCAGACCTTCGTGAACAGCAGCGAGGCGTTGTGCCCGCCGAACCCGAACGAGTTGTTCAGGGCCGCGTCGACGGTGACCTTCCGGGGCTCCCCGGCGACCACGTCGAGCTCGACCTTCGGGTCCTTGTCCTCGAGGTTCAGGGTGGCCGGGATGACGTCGTCGCGCACCGACAGCAGCGCGACGATCCCCTCCACCGCACCGGCCCCGCCGACCAGGTGCCCGAGCGCCGACTTGGGCGCGGTGAGAACCGGGTGGTCGCCGAGCGCCTTGCGCACGGCCACCGACTCGCCGACGTCGCCGACCACCGTGGAGGTGGCGTGGCAGTTGACGTGGGTGACGTCGGAGACCTCCAGCCCGGCGCTCGCGACGGCCTTCCGCATGGCGCGGACCTGGCCCTCGCCCTCCGGGTCGGGCCCGGTGATGTGGTAGGCGTCCGAGGTCATCCCGATCCCGGCGAGCCTGCCGTGCACGGTCGCCCCGCGGGCCCGCGCGAACTCCTCCCGCTCGAGCACCAGCACGCCGGCGCCCTCGCCGAGGACGAACCCGTCGCGCCCGGTGTCGAACGGCCGGGAGGCGCGCTCCGGGTCGTCGTTGCGGGTGGACAGGGTCCTGGCCTGCACGAACCCGGCCACGGTGATCGGCACGATGCAGGACTCGGCGCCGCCGGCCAGAACCACGTCGACCTCGCCGGCCTGCAGCAGCCGGTAGGCCCAGGCGAGCGCCTCGGCGCCGGTCGCGCACGCCGACGCGGGGGAGTGCACCCCGCCCTTGGCCTTGTACTCCAGGCTGACCATCGCGGCCGGCCCGTTGGGCATCAGCATCGGCACCGTCAGCGGCGAGACCTTGCGCAGGCCGTGCTCCTCGAGCAGGTCGTCCTGCGCGAGCAGGGTCGGCGCCCCGCCGATGCCGGCCCCGATCACGACGGCGAGCCGCTCGGCCTCGACGGCCGCGCCGTCCTCGCCGGGGACCGCGCCGAGACCGGAGTGCGCCCAGGCCTCCTTGGCGGCGACCATCGCGACCTGCTCGCACCGGTCCATCCGGCGGGCCTGCACCCGCGGGATGACCTCGGTGGGCTCGACCGCGAGCTGGGCCGCGATCTGCACCGGGAGGTCGAAGCGTTCGGTCCACTCCGCCTCGACGGTGCTCACGCCGGACTTCCCGGCGAGCAGTGCCTCCCAGGTGGAGGCGGCGTCCCCGCCGAGCGGGGTGGTGGCCCCGAAACCGGTGACGACCACTCCGTCGGTCATGACGTCTCCTTTTCCCCGACGAGACGACAGCGCTCGCCGGTTCGGCTCACTGGTGCTTGGCGATGAAGTCGACGGCGTCGCCGACGGTCTTCAGCTCGGCCAGCTGGTCGTCCGGGATCTTCGCGCCGAACTTGTCCTCGGCCTGCACGGCGATCTCCACCATGGACAGCGAGTCGATGTCCAGGTCGTCGACGAACGACTTCTCGGGGGTCACCTCGGCGGTGTCGATGCCGGCGACCTCCTCGACGATCTCGGCAAGCCCGGACAGGATCTCAGCGTTGTCAGCCACGTTCGGTTCTCCTCCGATGGGTGGGGGGTCGGTCGTACGGGGTGGTGCGGTGTGCCAGGGCCGACCGTCTCACGGACAGACGACGACCTGTCCGGCGTAGGACAGTCCTGCGCCGAAGCCTACGAGCAGCAGTACGTCGCCGGACCGTACCCGGCCGGCACTGCGCATGTGGTCCAGCGCCAGCGGGATGGACGCGGACGAGGTGTTGCCGGAGTGCACGATGTCGTCGGCGACGACGAGATCGTCCCGGGCGCCCTTGGAGCGCAGCTTGCGGGCGATCGCCTCGACGATCCGCAGGTTGGCCTGGTGCGGGATCAGCACGTCGATGTCGGCGGGGGCCAGCCCGGCCCGCTCGATCGCGTCCAGTGCGACCGGCGCCACCGCGGTGGTGGCCCAGCGGAACACCGCCTGGCCCTCCTGGTGCAGCTTGTTCGTCGACTCGCCGAGGATCCGGATCGCCGACGCCTGGTCCCCGGAGCTGCCCCAGGCGACCGGCCCGATCCCGATGCCGTCCTGCGCGGTCGCCGGCCCGACCAGCGCGGCACCCGCGCCGTCGGCGAAGATGATGCTGGTCGAGCGGTCGTCCCAGTCCATCCAGTCGGAGAGCTTCTCGGCGCCGATCACCAGCACGTTCGGCACGCTGCCGCCGCGGACCATGTCCGCGGCGACACCGAGCGCGTAGGAGAAGCCGGCGCAGGCCGCGTTCAGGTCGAACGCGGGGACCCCGTTCGCGCCGAGCCGGGTGGCGACCTGGGCGGCGGCGTTCGGGATCGGGTTGGGCATCGTGCAGGTGGCGACGATCACCGCGCCCGGCCCGGCCGCGTCGAGCCCGGCGTCCTTGAGCGCGGCCAGCCCGGCGGCGACGGCCAGGTCCGGCAGCGAGGTCGCGTCGTCGGCGATCCGGCGTTCGGCGATGCCGACCCGCGAGCGGATCCAGGCGTCGTCGGTCTCGACCCGGCGGGCCAGGTCGTCGTTGGTGACGACGTGTTCGGGCTGCGCGCTGCCCAGGCCCAGTACGCGCGCCCCGACGGTCGGCTCGGCCAGGCGGATCCGGGTCACTTCCGGTGCTCCTCGATGAGTTGTGCGGCGGCGTCGAGCTGCTCGGGCGTCTTCAGGGCGAGCGTCGGGGTGCCCTTGACCGCCCGCTTGACCAGCCCGGTCAGCGTCGCGCCCGGGGGCAGCTCGAGGGTCGCGCCGACCGACCGCTCGGCCAGGGTCTGCATGCAGGAGTCCCAGCGGACCGGGCGGGTCACCTGGGCGACCAGTCGTTCGAGGGCCTCGGTCCCGGAGCCGACGACACGGCCGTCGGCGTTGGACAGCAGGGTCAGTCCGGGATCGGCGACCGTCACCGACGACGCGTGCTCGGCCAGCGCGGCCCGGGCGGGCTCCATGTGCGCGGTGTGGAAGGCCCCGGCGACCGGGAGCTCCTTGACCCGGGCGCCCTCCGGCGGCCCGGCGACCAGCTCGGTGACCGCCTCCTTCGCACCGGCCGCGACGATCTGGCCCGCGCCGTTGCGGTTGGCCGGGTCCAGGCCGAGCTCGGCGAGCCGGGCCAGCACCACGTCCGGGTCGCCGCCGAGCACGGCGGCCATCGAGGTCGGGGCGACCGCGCAGGCGGCCGCCATCTCCCGGCCACGCACCCCGGCCAGAGCGACCGCGGCGTCGTCGTCGAGCACCCCGGCGATCGCCGCGGCGGTGAGCTCGCCGATCGAGTGGCCCGCGACGACCGTGTCCGCGGGCAGCTCCACCGTCTCGCGCAGCCGGCGGGCCGCCAGCAGGCCGAGGCTGACGATCAGCGGCTGGGTGACCGCGGTGTCGGTGATCTCCGCCGCGTCCGCGGTGGTGCCCAGCCGGACGAGATCGAGGCCGACCGCGTCGGACCAGCCGGCGACGAGCTTCTCGGCGGCGGGGTCCGCCAGCCACGGAGCGAGCATGCCGGGGGTCTGGGCCCCCTGGCCGGGCGCGAGCAGGGCGATCACCGGGACATCACACACCCCACGGGGTCGGCGGCGGGATATCGGTTACGACGAACTTCAGCCCGCCGTGGTTGGAGGAATCCTCCAATACGGGAGTGTGACCGAGCCCTCGTTACCCTCCCGTGCGGGTCACTGTTTGTAGGGTTCACGACATCACCTCGGCTGTTGTGCCCGAGCCGATCCCGGTCGGCCGGGCGTCGTCGAGCGGGGTCAGCGGTTCGGTGCCGGCCCCGCTCTCCCGGACTCCGCCGGTGCGGTCCGCCACGAGCGCGGTGCGCAGCACGAACGCCTGGCGCGGATCGGTCGGGGACAGGCCGACCAGCTCGGCGATCCGGCGCAGCCGGTAGCGCACAGTGTTCGGGTGCACGTAGAGCGCCCGCGCGCAGCCCTCCAGGCTCGCGCCGCCCTCCAGGTACGCGGCGAGCGTGCGGAGCAGCTCACCGCCCGCGTCGTGCAGCGGGGCGAGGACCTCCTCGGCGAGCCGCCGCCGGGCCGTCGGGTCGCCGCACAGCGCCCGCTCGGGGAGCAGGTCGCGGGTCGCGACCGGGCGCGGCGCGTCCGGGTAGCCGGGCGCGGCGGCCAGCCCGGCGATCGCCTCGGCGACCGACGCGCCGGCCCCGGCGAGATCGGCGCTCGGCTCGCCCGCGACGACCGGCCCCGGCCCGAAGCGGGCGGCGATCTCGCCGAGCACCGGTGCGGTCGTGCCGGCCGCGACCCGGCCGGTGGGGTGCAGCAGCACGACCAGCCTGCGGCCCTGGACGCCGACGAGGACGTCGTGGTGCAGCCGCGCGGCGAGCTTGCGCAGCTCCACGATCAGCTGCGGGGACTCCGATCCGCTGCCGGGCACCCGGCCGACCAGGCAGTGCACCGGCGCAGCCGGGTTCCAGCCGAGGGCCGCGGCCCGGGAGACGAGCGCACCGTCGTCGTCGCCGCGCAGCACCGCGTCGACGACCAGCGCCTCCAGCCGGGCGTCCCAGGCGCCGCGGGACTCGGCGGCGCCGGCGTAGACGGTCGCCGCGGCGAACGCGATCTCCCGGCCGAAGCGCAGCACCGCCTCGGTCAGCTCGTGCTGCTCGGTGGCGTCCCCGGCGAGCGGGGGCAGGTGCTCCTCGAACACGTCGGCGGCGATCCGGACCAGCTCCACGGTCTGCCGCAGGCTGATCCGCCGGGCCAGGTCGCGCGGCGCGATCCGGAACGCCTCGGCGGTGAGCGGGGTGGTGCGGTCCGGCTCGCGCAGCCAGGACACGAAGTTCGCGACGCCGGTCTGGGTGACCAGCGCGACCCCGGCCCGCTGGTCGGCGGGCAGCTCGGCGAACCAGGGACGGGTGCGCTCCATCTCGGCCAGGCAGGCCGCCGCGAGCGGCGCGGAGGCCAGTTCCAGGCGGCGCAACGTCGCGCTCGCGATCGGAGGGTGGCGCACGTCGGGCAGCATGACACGACGATGAGCACCGCAGAGCACGGCCCGCGCGTCACCCTGCACCGCGCGGGCGGACGATTCCGCACCCGGACCGGCTGGCTGGACTCCCGGCACAGCTTCTCCGCCGGTGCGCACTACGACCCGTCGAACACCCACTTCGGGCTGCTCCTGCTGCACAACGAGGACCGGGTGCTGCCCGGGCGGGGCTACGACGAGCACCCGCACCGGGACACCGAGATCCTCACCTGGGTGCTGGAGGGGGAGCTGGAGCACCGGGACACCGGCAGCGGCCGTACCGAGCGGGTCGCGCCCGGGCAGGTGCAGCGGCTCGGCGCCGGCTCCGGGGTGCGGCACTCCGAGCACGCGACCCCGCAGGCCGGTGTCCGGTTCGTGCAGATGTGGGTGGTGCCGGACGGGCCGGGCGGGGCGCCGGAGTACGAGGTGCGGGACGCGCCCGCGACCGGGGAGCCGGTGGTGCTGGCGTCCGGGCTGGAACGGCACCGCGGCAGCTCGCTGCTGGCGCTGCGGCAGCGGCGGGCGGCGCTCAGCGTGGTGCGGCTGCGGCCGGGGGCCGGCACGCCGCTGCCCGCGGCGCCCTACCTGCACGCCTTCGTCGCGCGCGGCAGTGCCGACCTGGAGGCGGCGACGTCCGGGACCGGCGCCGGCCCGCTGGGGACCGGCGATGCGGCCAGGATCGTCGACGACGGCGGCGGCCGGCGGATCACCGCCGGGCCGGACGGGGCCGAGATCCTGGTGTGGGAGATGCACGGAGCGCTCGGGCCGGGGCCCAGCCGGGACGGCTGAGCAGACCGCGACGCCCGGGGCATCTGCGACATCGGGCGGATCCGGGCGCAGCGCACCGGCTCCGCCCCGGCACCCTACTGGGTGCGGGGCAGCGAATGTCGCGGTCCGGCTGGCGTGCTCCGGACCGGATGTGCGGAGGTCGGCCGCCGGTTACCGGCGGTCCGCTCCGGGGGCGCCGCTCAGAGCGGCGTGACCGCGCTGGCCTGCGGTCCCTTCTGACCCTGCTCGATGTCGAACGCGACGCGCTGGCCCTCGTCGAGCGTCTTGTAGCCGTTCGTCTGGATCGCCGAGTAGTGCACGAACACGTCCGCGCCACCACCGTCGGGAGCGAGGAAGCCGTAGCCCTTCTCGCTGTTGAACCACTTGACGGTGCCCTCTGCCATTCCTGCTCCCTCGTTCATCGGCCCGGGACACCTCGTCCCGTTGCCGCCGGCCAGCGACGCACACGGTCCACGCCCTGGTCAGGACGGTGCTGCCGGGCGACGAGTGATCACCACACGCACCGTCGGGCGGAGCTTATCGTGATCTGCGCCGCCCGGGGAGGGGCGAAAAGCCGACGGCTGCCCGTCGCGCCCCGGCCCAGGGTGCGACGGGCCGCCGCTGCCGGCCGTGGTTCAGGCGGCGCCGGAGTCGCTGGTCTGCGGGCCGGCCGCCCGAGGGTCGTCGATCTTGTAGCCGGCCGCGGCCTCGGCCGCGGTCTCCCGCTTGATCTGGCCCTGCCCGGCCAGCGCCGAGAGGGCGCCGACCACGATGGACTCGGCGTCGACGGCGAAGTGCCTGCGCACCGCGGGCCGGGTGTCGGACAGGCCGAACCCGTCGGTGCCCAGCGACAGGAACGGCGCCGGGGACCACTGCCGGATCTGGTCCGGCACGGACCGCATCCAGTCCGACACCGCGACGACGGGCGCGTCGGCGTGGTCGCCCTCGCCCAGCTTCGTCGTCACGTAGGGCACCACCGGGTCGTCGCCGGGGGTGAGCAGGTTGCGGCGCTCGGCGTCGACGCCGTCGCGGCGCAGCTCGCCCCAGGAGGTGACCGACCAGACCTCGGCGCGGACGTCCCACTCGTCGGCCAGCATCTGCTGCGCGGTGACCGCCCACGGCACCGAGACGCCGGAGGCGAGCAGCCGCACCACGGGCCCGCTGCCCTCGGGAGCGGCGGCGTAGCGGTACATGCCGCGCAGCACGCCCTCGGTGTCCAGGTCGGCGGGCTGGGCCGGCTGGACGTAGGGCTCGTTGTAGACCGTCAGGTAGTAGATGACGTTCTCCGGGTCCTCGCCGACCATCCGGCGCAGGCCGTCCTGCACGATGTGCGCGACCTCGAACGAGAACGCCGGATCGTAGGCGACCACGGCCGGGTTGGTGGCGGCCAGCAGCAGCGAGTGGCCGTCGTTGTGCTGCAGGCCCTCCCCGGTCAGCGTGGTGCGCCCGGCGGTGGCACCGACCAGGAAGCCGCGGGCCATCTGGTCGGCGGCGGCCCAGATCGAGTCGCCGGTCCGCTGGAAGCCGAACATCGAGTAGAAGATGTAGACCGGGATCATCGGCTCGCCGTGCGTGGCGTACGACGTCCCGGCCGCGGTGAAGGACCCGACCGAGCCCGCCTCGTTGATGCCCTCGTGCAGGATCTGGCCCTGCTCGGACTCCTTGTAGGCCAGCATCAGCTCGGCGTCGACCGAGGTGTAGTTCTGCCCGTGCGGGTTGTAGATCTTCTGGGTCGGGAACATCGAGTCCATACCGAAGGTACGGGCCTCGTCCGGGATGATCGGGACGAAGCGGTCGCCGATCTCCTTGTCCTTGATCAGCTCGCGGAGCAGCCGGACGAACGCCATCGTGGTGGCGACCTCCTGCTTGCCGGAGCCCTTCTTGATGAAGTCGTAGACCTTGTCGCCGGGCAGCACCAGCGGCTTCGACGTGGTGCGCCGGGAGGGCAGCGGCCCGCCCAGCCGGCGGCGCCGCTCCTTGAGGTACTGGATGGCCGGGTCGTCGTCGCCGGGGTGGTAGTACGGCGGCAGGTACGGGTCGGCCTCGAGCTGGGCGTCGCTGATCGGGATGCGCTGCTCGTCGCGGAACTGCTTGAGGTCGTCGAGCGTCAGCTTCTTCATCTGGTGGGTGGCGTTGCGGCCGGCGAAGTGCGTGCCCAGGCCGTACCCCTTGATCGTCTTCGCCAGGATGACGGTCGGCTGGCCGTGGTGCGCGGTCGCCGCGGCGTAGGCGGCGTGCACCTTGCGGTAGTCGTGGCCGCCCCGCTTGAGCTTCCAGATCTCGGCGTCCGACATCGGCTCGACCAGCGACTTGGTGCGCGGGTCGCGGCCGAAGAAGTGGTCGCGGACGTAGGCGCCGTCGTTGGCCTTGTAGGTCTGGTAGTCGCCGTCCGGTGTGGTGTTCATCAGGTTGATCAGCGCGCCGTCGCGGTCGGCGTGCAGCAGCGAGTCCCACTCGCGGCCCCAGATGACCTTGATGACGTTCCAGCCGGCGCCCCGGAAGAACGCCTCCAGCTCCTGGATGATCTTGCCGTTGCCGCGGACCGGGCCGTCGAGGCGCTGCAGGTTGCAGTTCACCACGAAGGTCAGGTTGTCGAGGCCCTCGTTCGCCGCGACGTGGATCATTCCGCGGGACTCCGGCTCGTCCATCTCGCCGTCGCCGAGGAAGGCCCAGACGTGCTGGTCGCGGGTGTCGGAGAAGCCGCGGTCGCCCAGGTACCGGTTGAACCGGGCCTGCATGATCGCGTTCATCGGGCCGATGCCCATCGAGACGGTGGGGAACTCCCAGAAGTCCGGCATCAGCCGCGGGTGCGGGTAGGACGGCAGTCCGCCGCCCGGGCCGGCGTGGCTGAGCTCCTGGCGGAACCCGTCGAGCCGGTCCTCGGACAGCCTGCCCTCGAGGAACGCGCGGGCGTAGATGCCGGGGGAGGCGTGCCCCTGGATGTAGATCTGGTCTCCCCCGCCGGGGTGGTCCTTGCCGCGGAAGAAGTGGTTGAACCCGACCTCGTAGAGCGTCGCCGACGAGGCGTAGGACGAGATGTGCCCGCCGACGCCGATGCCGGGCCGCTGCGCGCGGTGCACGGTCATCGCGGCGTTCCAGCGCAACCAGCGCCGGTAGGTCCGCTCGACGTCCTCGTCACCCGGGAACCAGGGCTCCTGGTCGGTCGGGATCGTGTTGACGTAGTCGGTGGTGGTCAGCGACGGCACACCGACGTGCTTCTCGCGCGCACGCTGCAGCATCGTCAGCATCAGGTAACGGGCGCGCTGCTGCCCGGCGTTGTCCAGGACCGCGTCGAAGGACTCCAGCCACTCGGCCGTCTCCTCCGGGTCGATGTCCGGCAGGTGGGCCGCCAGCCCGCCCCGGATCACGTTGACGCGGCGTGGCTCCTCGCCGTCGGTGCTGCCCGCCCTGCTGCTCTGCGCGGTCAAGGGTTCTCCCTGCCTGATCAGTCGGTGGCCGGGGTCCGCCCGGCCCTGTATTCCTCACGTCCGCTCACCACACCGGTTCCCGGGTCGACGGGAAGGCAGGTGCGGTTCTGCCGACCGGCGCGATGGGCGTGTCCAGCACCCATCGTGCCTGTTCCGGCGCGGGCCCGAAACTCAGCTCCCCGTGCACGGGGACGCGTTGCGGGACGTCCGGGCGAGGATAGGTACTACTCCGACGTAACTGAACGGACGGTGAGGTGACGTGCGCGGCACCGTGCTCTCGGTTCCCAACCGGTGACGGCCGGTTGCGCAGGGTCCCGCCCGCGTGTTCGGATGCCGCATCCGATTTCGTGTCAATGGTGGCGCCTGCGCGCGGAACCGAGAACGATGGACTGCGTGAGCAGCGTGAAAGGGGACCGAGTGGTGACCGCGGCAGATGCCGGTGCGTCCGACATCGCGGGGAGGCTCGGCATCGAGCCGGGCCAGATCGTCCAGGAGCTGGGATACGACACCGACGTCGACGAGCAGGTCAGAGAGGCCGTCGAGGCCGTCATCGGTGAGGAACTGCTGGACGAGGACGCCCAGGAGGTCATCGACGTCGTCCTCCTGTGGTTCCGCGACGGGGACGGCGATCTGGTCGACACATTGGTCGACGCCCGCACCCCGCTGGCCGACGACGGGGTGGTCTGGGTGCTGACGCCCAAGACCGGTCGCGACGGCCACCTCCAGCCGTCCGAGATCGCAGAGGCGGCCCCCACGGCGGGGCTGTCCCAGACCAGCAACGCCACGCTCGGCGAGGACTGGGTCGGGTCGAAGCTGGTCCCGCCGAAGCAGGGCAAGGGGAAACGCTAGGGCTCAGCGGCGCTCTCGTACGATCCGCGCCGCCTCGGCCCGGTCAGCCGCGCCGAGGCGGGTGAGGACCGTGCTCACGTAGTTGGCGACGGTCTTGCCGGACAGGCCGAGCCGGGCCGCGATCGCCGCGTTGGTGAGGCCCCGGCCGAGCAGCTCGGCGACCGCGCCCTCGCGTGGGCTGAGCCCGGGCAGCGGCTCCGGTCCGCGCGCGTCGATCGCGGCGAGCGGCCGGGGGACGCCGGTGCCCAGCCAGAGCGCGCCCATCGCGGCCGCCCGGACGGCGGCGACGATCTGGTCCGGATCGGCCTCCTTCACCACGTAGCCGGACGCGCCGGCGTCGAGTGCGGCGCGGACCGAGCTCTCGTCGTCGAACAGGGTGACCACGACCACCGCGGTCCGCGGGTGCGCCGCGACGATCCGCTCGGTGGCCGCGATGCCGCCCAGCCCGGGCATCCCGAGATCCATCAGCACGACGTCCGGTGGGTCGGTTGCGCAGACCTGCACGGCCTCGTCGCCGGTGGCGGCCTCGGCGACGACGGTCAGACCGCTCGCGGTGAGCAGCGAGACCAGGCCGCGGCGGAACACCGGGTGGTCGTCGACGACGACCAGGCGGGTCACGCCGGGGCCCTGGGGATCGGCTGCGGTGCCGGTTCCGGTGCATCCGGGACTCGCGGGACCGGTTGCGTTTGCGGTGCCCGCCTGTCCGGGGCTCCGGGGGCCGGTTCCGGGTGTCCGGACGTCGCAGGGCGGAGGGGTAGCCGGACCCGGACCCGGGTGCCGCCGCCGGGGCGCGGGCCGATCCCGGCGCTCCCGCCCAGCTCGGTCGCGCGCTCCCGGATGGAGGCCAGCCCGAGACCGGGCGGGACCCGCTCCGGGAGGCCGGCGCCGTCGTCGTCGACGGTGACCAGCAGCTCGTCGCCGGCGGCGGCGAGCGCGACCGTGCACTGCCGGGCCCCGGCGTGCCGCCGGACGTTCGCCACCGCCTCCTGCACGATCCGCAGCGCGGCCAGGTCCACCGCGGCGGGAAGTGCGAGCCGTTCCGCCGGGGCGTGCACCCGCACGTCGAGGGTGTCGGCCCGCGACCCGTGCACGCGCAGCCTGATCGCCTCGGCCAGCCCGGCGTCGTCGAGGACGGGTGGGCGCAGGTCGTGCGCGATCTCCCGGGCCTGCCCGGCGGCGGCCCGGATTCCGTCGGCGAGGTGCTCGGCGTCCGCGGCCAGCGCCGGCCCGGCGGGCCAGCGCGGCGGCCCCGAGCCGCAGCCCGGCGAGGGTGGGGGAGAGGTCGTCGTGCAGGTCACGGCGCAGCCGGCGGCGTTCCTCCTCGCGGGCGTGCAACGTCCGGGTGTGCGCGTGCGCGAGATCGGCCAGCGCCCGGGCGCCGTGCAGGGCCGGGCCGGCGTGCAGGGCGAGCCGTTCGAGGACGTCCCGGTCGCGGCGGGTCGGACCGGACTCGCCGCGCCGCGCCGGGACGACCAGGGTCGCGAGCTCCTCGCCGAGATGGCGTACCGGCCGGTCGGTGGTCGGTCCGGTGACCGTGCCGATCACCGCCGACAGCGGCCCCGCCTCCCCGGACGCCGCGGTGCGGTCGTGCAGGGCTGCCCCGTCCAGCCGGAGAGCGTCCACGACGGTGCCGAGCACGACGTCGGGCACCCGGGCCGGGTCCGGCTCGGCGGCGAGCCGGCGCGCCAGCTCGGCCGTCGCGGCGGCCGGGTCCCGGCGCCCGCGGAACACCAGCAGGTCCGCCAGGGCGTCGGCCAGCCGCAGCACCGGGACGGCGGCCACCGCGACCGCGGCGGCCGCCCACCAGCCCACCGCGCCTGGCACCGCGAGGACCGCCAGGTGCAGACCGACGAGGACCGGCACCGCGACCCAGGCCGCGACGACCGCGCGGAGTGCGACGTCGACGTCGTACACTCGGGGGGAGATCAGCCCGACCGCCAGCCCGGCGGTGGCCGGAAGCACGGCGAGTGCCGCGGCCAGCTCCGACCACGGGCCGGCGGCGCCGATCGTGCCGCCCTCGACCAGCATGATCAGCTGGAAGGTGCCGACGCAGACGAGCACGCCCAGCAGCCCCCAGCGGACCCGCTCGCGTTCGGCGGTGGACGCGCGCCGCCGGTAGCGGTGGATCTGGCCGACCACCAGCAGGGTCTGCGCGATCCCGATCCACGGCGCGAACCAGGCGGTGTCGGTGACGGCGCCGTGGGTGACGACGACCGCGACCGCGGGCACGAACGACGCGACCACCGGGACGACGAACCAGCGCGGGACGACGCGACCGTCCGGGTAGGTGGCCATGAGCAGCGGGAACGCGGCGAACCAGGCGGCGCCGATCCGGCCGTCGTCGGGCAGGAAGGCGCTCGCCACCGATTCCAGGAGCAGCACCGCGACGGCCGCCCGCGGCAGCAGCTCGCGGCGCGGCCGCCCACGTGCGGTGACGGCGAGCAGCACGACCAGCGGCACGGTCACCGCGAGCACGGTCACCTGCTCGACGAGGACGGGGACGCCGGTCATGGTGCGGGAATCATCCGGTGGTGAGGTCGGCGCGTCGAGCCGCCGTCCGGGCGCGGCGCAGCAGGATCACGCCCAGCACCAGGTACGCGGGGATGAGCGCGACGGCCCCGAAGGGCACCTGCCAGGCCACGATCGGGCCGATCATGACGACCGTCGCGGCGACCGCGACGACCGTTCCGGGGAGCCCGACGATCCCCGCGTTGCGGCCGACGGTGCCCAGCCCGAGCAGCCAGCCGGCGGTGGTCAGCGCCGCCACGGCCACCGAACCGGTGATCACGACGCTCACCGCGTGGTCCGCGACCTGCTGGTCGGCCAGGGCCGGCGCGGCCTCGGCGAGGTTCGCGCCGGACGCGGCGTTCGCGAACGTCTGGCCGCCGACGAACAGCCAGGCCGCCGCCGACAGCAGGCCGGTCGCCCGCAGGAACGGGCGCCCGAGCAGCGCGTCCACGCTCAGCACCAGGATCGCGGTACCGGCGGCCAGCCCGGCGAACACCGCGAGCTCGACGGCGCCGACCCACTGCACGGCGAGCTTGCCGGCGGCGACGTCCGGGTTCTCCTCGGCGAGCAGGGTGAACACCAGCACGGGCATCAGGGCGTAGGAGAGCCCGGCGAGCAGGGCGCCGGCGCCCGCGGTGCGGAGCAGCCGGGACCGGTCGACGGTCGGGTGGGGCAGATCGGTCATCGTCATGGCGGGGAGCGTCGTCACCGGACGTCCCGGGAGACCAGTGATCGGGCGTCCCGATACGGTGCCGGGATGGCCCCGGAGATCGGCGGGACGGCGCCCGCGTTCACCCTGCCGGACGCGCAGCGGCAGCCCGTGTCGCTCGACTCGGTGTTCGCCGGGGGCCGTAGCGCGCTGATCGTGTTCTACCCGTTCGCGTTCTCCGGGATCTGTGGCGGCGAGCTGCAGGCCGTGCAGGACTCGCTGGACGACTTCCAGAACGAGCGGGTGCAGATCCTCGCCGTCTCCTGCGACCCGACCTTCGCGCTGGCCGCCTGGGCGGCCTCGGCGGGGTTCACGTTCCCGCTGCTGTCGGACTTCTGGCCGCACGGGGCGGTCGCGACGTCGTACGGGGTGTTCAACGCGGACAAGGGGATGGCCCTGCGCGGGACGTTCCTGGTGGGGCCGGACGGGCGGGTGGGGTTCGCCGAGGTGAACCAGCCGGGGGAGCCGCGGGACCAGGACGGGTGGCGGCGGGTGCTCGGGGTCGTGTGAAACTGTGTGCGTCCCGGGCGCGTAGCTCAGCGGGAGAGCACTCGGTTTACACCCGAGCGGTCGCAGGTTCGAACCCTGCCGCGCCCACCGTCTGACCTGCGAAGATGCAGGCGGTTCCCCTGTGAATGTTCACCCGGTTTCCTCTGGACGTCGGAGTTTCGCACCACGCGAAGATCGAATGCCCTCATGGCCGAGGCCACGATGACTGGTGTGGCTGCGGTCAATGTCCGTCGACGAGCACACCTTGCCAAGACTTCTGAAAAAGTTCAGACTGGCGGTGTGACGACTGAGGTGCAGTGGAGCGAACTGCAGCGCGATCCGAAGAGCGTGGCGGCGTTGGCCGACCAGGGGGACGTGCGTGTGCGGCGTCGGGACGGGGTGCCGCTGTTGCTGGTTCGTGAGGACACAGCCGTGTCGGCGGCGGACGGGGCGGTGAGCGCGGCGCGGGCGCTGCGCAACGCGCTCGCGCACCTGCCTGGCGAGGCGGCGGCGGACGTCCTGGTCGAGGAGTTCCCGTGGGCGGATCTCCTGCCCGTCGCGGACCGGGTCCAGTTCGTCGCAGATTTTATCCGGGCGGTGGGTGCGTCTGCGGAGCTTGGTCGGTGGTCGGTGTTGGCGCAGGTTCTTGTCGAGTGGAGGGCGACTGCGGCCGTCTATGCGGACCCGGTGCTGGTGGGTGAGCTGTCGGGGCCGTTGGAGGATGATCTCGGTCCGGTGCCGGCGCCGAACGGGTCCTGAGCGGTGTCGGCGAAGCGCGGTGATCGGGTTGCGCCGCCGGCTCGCCCGGACGGGTGGGAGGCGCGGTTCGCTACGTCGGAGGCGGCAAAGGGGTGGGAGGAGCTGTGCCGGGTGGCGCAGGCGAACACCTGGGAGGCGTGGGTCGTGCTCACTGAGCGGCCGATGCGGCCGGAGAACCCGTCACGCCAGCACCGCTTGCGCGGCCGGCTGGGCGACCGGCAGATCGGTGGTCGGGTGCTGGCGCAGTGGCAGTATGAGGTCACTTCGGGAGGCCGGATCTGGTACTGCCCCGACGAGCAGCGGCGGGTCGTGTGGGTGGTCGCGGCGACTCCGTCACACCCGAAGGCCACCGATTAGAAGATCGAACCGGCCAGAAGCGGCGTGGTGTCGATCGTGGTGCGAAACTGCGGCGAACCAGGTGTTCGGCGAGTCCCAGGGCGACCAGCAGAAGAAGCGTTGTCCCAGGTAGAGGTGTCGTGCGACGTCGTCCACGATCTTTGGGCTCGCCCGGCCTCGGCCCCGCCCCGTCGGGACGCGAGCGGGGCACGGTGGGGTTTCACATGCGCCCCGCGCCTACAATGCTCAGTGCGAACTCTGTGTACTCTCGCGAGACCTGTTCGGGAGTGATCGGACCACCGTCCTGGTACCAGCGGGCGATGCTGACGCACATCTCCCGGATGGCGAACGAGGCCAGGGCCGGGGAGTCGACCGAGAACCGCCCGGCCGCGACACCGTCGCCGATGATCGACCGGATCGCGTGCTCGTGCTCCCTGCGGAGGGCCTGCATCTGGGAGCGTGTGGGCTCGTCGAGACTTGAGGTGTCCCGGTTGACCACGATCGCCTCTCGTCGGTGCGTCGCGTGCCGACGGGAGTACACGAGAACGGCGTGGTAGAGCCGGTCCAACGGGTCGCCGCGGTTCGCGGTGGCCTCGCGGAAGTCGTCGAGCACACCGCGGACGGTGTCACCGATGATCGTCTCGAGCAGCTCGTGCTTGGACCGCATGTGGTTGTAGAGGCTCGGTGTGCGGACCTGCAGAACCTCTGCGATCTGGCTCAGCGCGGTCCCGTGGTATCCGCGCTCGGCGAACAGGGTCAGCGCGGTGTCGACGACGGCCGCAGTGCTCACGCTCTCCCGTGCAGCGGTCACGGGCGGTACCTCACAACCCGGAGGGCGAACTCCGCGTACTCGTCGGCGACCTGCTCGGCGGTCCGGGGGCCGTCCTCCCGGAACCAGCGGGCGATGCTCACGCTCATCTCCAGGATCGCGAACGACGCCAGACCCGCATTCCCGACGGAGAACGAGCCGTCCTCGATGCCGCGCGAGATCACCGCGCGGGTCGCGGTTTCGTGGTCGCGGCGACGTTGACGCATCCGGCTCAGAGCCGGTTCGGGCAGGCTCGTGGTGTCGCGGTTGACGATCAGGGCCTGGCGCCGGTGGGTGGCGTGGCGACGGGCGTAGACGCGGACCGCGGCACGTAGCTGGTCGGCGGGCGCGTCGAGACCGGCGACAGCGGCGTCGAACTCGGCGTGCACATCGTCGAGTGTCCGGCGGACGATGGTCTCCAGCAGTTCCTGCTTGGACGTCATGTGGTTGTACAGACTCGGCGTCCGTACCCCGAGCGCTGCGGCGATCTGGCTGACCGCGGTGCCGTGGTAGCCGCGTTCGGCGAACAGCGTCAGCGCCGCGTCCAGGACCGACTCGGCGGTGACGGCCGTCCGCTGCGTCCGTGGTCCACCGCCACGGACATCGGTTGGGGCCATGTCCTCCACCTTAGAACGACCGACCGGACGAACTCCCCGCCGGTACATGCTAACGCTAGCTAGTTTTGACTCGGTTGTCGCGGCGCCTCGCTCGCGGTGTCGTGTCGCTCGGAGCGACCGGCTGTACGCCAATACTCGGTCGTGAGCAGCATAGGGCTGGGTGGAGGATTGCCAGACCCGGATGCGGGTGTCTATCTTGGCGACGGCAAACTTATGAGCGTTAGCTAGTATGGCGCCGAACGGAAGGTCTCGACGATGAGCTCCGACGCCCCTGACTGGGCAGCACTCCAGCGGTCCGCCCCCTTCCAGCAGCTGGTCGCGCAGCGCGGCCGGTTCGTGCGGTACGCGAGCGCCGCGCTGCTCTCGTGGTTCGCGATCTTCCTGGCCGTGATCGGTGCTGCGCCCGCGGTGGCCGGGACCGTCGTGGTCGCGGGTATGACCATCGGCTTCCTGCTGGGCTTGAGCCAGCTCGTTCTGGCGTGGTTGCTGACCTGGGGTTATCTGCGGCTGTCGAACCGTCGGTGGTCCCGGCTCGAGCAGAGCGTGCGTGAGCTGGCCGCGGCCGGCGCGGCGCCGGAGGTCGCCCGGTGAACGCCACTCGGCTCATCGCTTTCGCCCTGATCGTCGGGCTGACCCTGGTGGTGACGGTGTGGGCGTCGCGGCGGACCCACTCGGCGACCGACTTCTTCGCCGCCGGCCGCGGCATCTCCGGTCCGCGCAACGGGCTGGCCATCGCCGGTGACCTGATGTCGGCCGCGACGTTCCTCGGCTTCACCGGGCTGATGTACCTGTCCGGCTTCGACGGCTGGATCATGCCGGCGGTCACCCTGGTCGCGTTCGTGCTGATCCTGCTGCTGTTCGCCGAGCGGATGCGCAACGCGGGCCGGTTCACCGTGGCCGACGTGCTGTCGTTCCGGCTGCGCGAGCGCCCGGTCCGGGCCGCGACCGCAGCCTCGACCGTGCTGGTCGCGGTGATCTACCTGGTCGCCCAGCTGGTCGGTGCCGGAGTGCTGATCCGGGCGCTGACCGGTCTGTCGTTCACGCCTGCCGTGGTACTGACCGGGCTCGCGATGCTCGCCTACGTCGTCTTCGGCGGCATGCTCGCCACGACCTGGGTGCAGATCATCAAGGCGGTCCTGCTCCTCGCCGCCGGTGCCGCGCTGACCGTCGGGGTCCTCGTCCAGGTCGGCTTCGACCTGGCAACGCTGTTCACGACCGCAGCGGCGAACAGCCCGGCGGGCGACGCCTACCTCGCGCCGGGAGGCTCCGGTCGGTCGTTCCTCGACACTGTCTCGGTGGCCTTGGCGTTCGCGATCGGTACCGCGGCGCTGCCGCACATCCTCATCCGGTTCTTCACCGTCCCCGACGCGAAACAGGCTCGCAGCTCCGCGGGATGGGCGACGGCGCTGATCGGCGCCTTCTTCGTGATGACCGCGGTGATCGGGTTCGGGGCTCGCGCGGTGCTGCCCGCCGAGGCCGCCGACGCAGTGGGCACGAGCGGCAACCTGGCTGCCCCCCTGCTCGCCGAGCACCTCGGCGGCGGACCGGGAACCGTCGGCGGGGACCTGTTCGTCGCCTTCGTCTCGGCGGTCGCCTTCGCCACCATCCTCGCCGTCGTCGCGGGCCTGGTCCTGTCGGCGTCGGGCGCCGTGGCGCACGACCTGTGGGCGAACGTCATCCACCGGGGCCGGACGAGCACCTCGGAGACGCGCGTCGCGCGGATCGCCGCCGCCGGGATCGGCCTGGTCGCGATCGTCATCACGCTGGGGATGGGCCCGGAGTTCAATGTCGCGTTCCTGGTGGGGCTCGCCCTGTCGGTCGCCGCGGGCGCGAACTTCCCAGCCCTGCTGCTCGCCCTGACCTGGCGCCGGTTCACCACGACCGGTGCGATCGCCGGGATCGTCGCTGGCCTGGTGACGTCGGTGGTCTGCATCCTGCTGGGGCCGTCGGTGTGGCCCGGTGGCGCCGAATCTGCGCCCTACCCGATCGAGTACCCGACGCTGCTCGCGATCCCGATCGGCTTCCTCGCCTGCTGGATCGGCACCGTCCTGTCCGCCGAGCGGGGCGCCGAGCGCTCCTTCGACGAACTGCAGGTGCGCTCCCAGACCGGGATCGGGTCCGAGCAGACCCCCGTCTCCCACTGACCGAACGACCCGGCGCCGGTGCTCGAGCCGGCCGGGATCCCTCCGAGGAAGGAGCAGCGGTGCTGAGGACCGAGTACATCACCACCGTGGCGGAACTGATGGCGGTGCACGAGACCGCACGGCCGGACCGGATCGCCTTCATCGACGACGACCGCACGGTCACCTATGGCGGCCTGGCCCGGACGACCGCTCGGCTGGCCGGTCACCTCCAGCAGCTCGGGGTCGAACGCGGTGACCGGGTCCTGCTCTACCTGAACAACCGGGTCGAGGTCGCCGAGTCCTACCTCGCGATCCCGCGTGCCGGCGCCGTCGCAGTGTGTGCGAACCCGCAGGCCGCACCGGCCGAGGTCGCCCACATCCTGTCCGACAGCGGATCCCGGATCGTCATCACCGATCACGAACACCTGCCCGTCGTCCGGGAGCTCGCAGCCGGAACGGACCTGCTCTCCGTCATCGTGGTGGGCGGCGCGTCGGCCGACGGCGAGATCGACTACGCCGATCTCGTCGGCGCCGAGGCTCCGCAGCCGCCGCGGGACTGCCTCGGGCTCGACGACGTGGCCTGGATGCTCTACACGTCGGGGACCACCGGACGGCCCAAGGGCGTCTACCTCACCCAGCGCGGATGCTTCTGGGTGGTCGCGGCCTGCTGGGCGCCGATCGCCGGCCTCGGCCCGGACGACGTGGTCCTGAGCGCGCTGCCGTTGTTCCACTCCTACGCGCTCGTGCTGTGCGTGCTCGGGGTGTTCGCGGTCGGTGCGAGCGAGCGGATCCTGCCGCGCTTCTCGGTGTCCGACACCGCCTCGCGGTTCTCCGGCGGCCCCGAGGGCGACGTGACCGTCTTCCCGGGCGTGCCGACGATGTTCCACTACCTGCTCGACCGGGTCGGAGACCAGGGATTCGACGCCCCGGCCCTGCGGGTCTGCATGTCCGCGGGTGCGATCCTGCAGGCCTCGGTCAACGAGAAGTTCGAGGCCGCGTTCGGGGTCCCGCTGCTCGACGGGTACGGGATCACCGAGACCTCGACCATGGTCACGATGAACTGGCCGACCGGCAGCCGCGTCATGGGCTCCTGCGGTCTCCCGCTGCCCGGGCTGACCGTCCGGCTCGTCGACCCGGTCACAGCCGCCGACGTGGGCCCGGAACAGGAGGGCGAGCTGTGGGTGCAGGGGCCGAACGTCACCCCCGGCTACCACGACCTCCCGGATGCGACCGCCGCCGTGCTCGTCGACGGCTGGTACCGCACCGGCGACCTGGGCCGGCGTGACGCCAACGGCTACCTGAGGATCAGCGGCCGGACCAAGGAGCTGATCATCCGGGGTGGGGAGAACATCTATCCCGCCGAGGTCGAGGAGGCCCTGGCCGGCGCGGAGGGGGTGCAGGACGTCGCGGTCGTCGGGGTCCCGCACCAGCACCTCGGCGAGGTCCCGGTCGCGTTCGTGGTGCCCACCGGCCCGGGCCCGCTCGACCACGCCGCAGTCCTGGCCTCGGTCCGCGAGCGGCTGTCGTCGTTCAAGGTCCCCCACCGGCTCGTCGAATGCCGGACCATCCCGCGCACCGGCTCCGGCAAGATCCTCCGCTTCCAGCTGCAGCAGCAACTCGACGCCTGACGCCCTCGTCACAGTGACCCGCGTCGGGTTGGCCCGGCGACGAACCGTGGCCTACAGTAACTAAAGAGCGTTAGTTAGTAAGGAGTCCGAGCGATGGACCTGACGCACACGTTCACCGTCTCCGAGCCCGTGAACCGGGCCTGGGCCGTGATCACCGATCTCGAACGGGTGGCCCCGTGCCTGCCCGGCGCGACGATGCTGGGAGTCGAGGGTGAGGACTACCGCGGTGCCGTGGCGGTGAAGGTCGGGCCGGTGACCGCCCGGTACGAGGGGGTCGCCCGCTTCACCCAGCGCGACGACGACAAGCACCACGCCGTCATCCGGGCCGAGGGGCGCGATGTCGGCGGCCAGGGCAACGCAGCGGCGACCATCGACATCCAGCTGCGCGAGCAGGGCTCCGGCACCGAGGTCGTCGTCGTAACCGACCTCGATCTCGCCGGGCGGGTCGCGCAGTTCGGCCGAGGGATGATCTCCGATGTCAGCAGCAAGCTGATCGGTCAGTTCGCCCGACGGCTCGAAGCGGAAATGGCCGAGGGCGGCGCTCCCGGTGCCGCCGGCACAGGTGCGTCGGCCACGACCGACCGGGGCGCGGCGGCGGCGCAGCGGAGTACCGAGGAGCCCGAACCGCTCGATCTCCTCGCCACCGGTGGCGGCGTCGTCGGAGCACTCGCCCGGCGACACGCCCTGCCGGTCGGTACGGCCCTGCTCGGGCTCGCGCTCGGCGTGATCGTCGGGCGTGCCCGGCGGCGCCCGGGCCCAGCACACGGTGCCGGACAGGCGGGATCGCTGGTGCTCCAGCTCGTCCTGCCCGGCGCCCACACCAGCTCTCGGGAGGGAGACCGATGACCGACACCGCCCCGCAGGACGTCCTGCGCGAGCCCTACCTCTACATCGGCGGGCAGTGGAGCGCCGGACGCGGCGCCGACCTCGAGGTCGAGAACCCCGCCACGGAGGAGACCACCGCGGTGGTCACCCAGGCCTCGGTCGAGGACGTCGAGGCGGCGATCGCCGTGGCTCGCGAGGCGTTCGACGGGTGGGCGGCGACGCCGGTGAGCGAGCGGGCCGCCGTGCTGCGCCGCGCCCGGGACATCCTCGCCGAGCGGGCCGACGAGCTTGCGACGATCATCAATCGGGAGCAGGGCTCGCCGCTGAAGGTGGCCCGCGCCCTGCACGTCGACACCCCGATCGCCGTCATCGACGCCACCGTCGAGGCGCTCGAGAGGTTCCCGTTCCGCAGCGAGCTCGGGAACTCGGTCGTGCTGCGCGAACCGGTCGGCGTCGTCGGCGCGATCACGCCGTGGAACCTGCCGCTGCACCAGGTCGTGGTGAAGGTCGTCCCCGCGCTGGCTGCCGGTGCGACCGTGGTGCTCAAGCCGGCCGGGCTCACCCCGCTAGCCGCCTTCGCGCTGGCCCGGGCCTTCGACGACGCCGGCTTCCCGCCGGGCGTGTTCAACCTGGTCCCGGGAAGCGGCCGGGTCGTCGGGGACCTTCTCTCCCGGCACCCGGATGTCGACCAGGTGTCGTTCACCGGCTCGACCCCGGTCGGGCGGACGATCGCCGCGGCTGCCGCGGAGACCGTCAAGCGCGTCACCCTGGAGCTGGGCGGCAAGTCCGCCAGCGTCGTCCTGGCCGATGCGACCGACGAGCAGCTCGCGACGGCGGTGAAGGTGACCGTCGCGAACTGCTTCCTCAACGGGGGCCAGACCTGCACGGCGCTGTCGCGCCTCGTCGTGCCCCGGGAGCGGCTTGCCGAGGTGGAGGAGCTCGCCGCCACGGCGGCCGCGAAGTACACGCCGGGTGGGCGGCTCGGCCCGCTGATCTCCGCCGGGCAGCGCAAGGAGGTCGAGTCGTTCATGGTGCCCGGTGCCGGCGGCGACCAGGCGGTCACGGTGACCGGCGACGTCGACCTGCCGGATCGGGGGCACTGGGTCGTCCCGACCGTGATCTCCCGGGTGGACCCGGAGTCGCGGCTCGCGCAGGAGGAGGTCTTCGGCCCGGTGCTGTCGATCCTCGCCGCGGACTCCGACGACCACGCCGTCGCCATCGCCAACAACAGCATCTACGGCCTCGGTGGCGCGGTCTGGGGCGGCGACGACACCGCGCTCGCCGTCGCCGGCCGGCTGCGTACCGGTCAGGTCGACGTGAACGGCGGTGGCTTCAACCCCGGAGCACCGTTCGGTGGCTACAAGCAGTCCGGTGTCGGACGGGAGATCGGCGAGCACGGCATCGCGGACGTCTGCGAGACCAAGGCGGTGCAGCGATGAGCGTCCAGAGCGTCACAGTCGGCCAGGCCGGCACCGAATTCCCGCACCGGACCCGCGCCGCGGTGCTGCGCGAAGTCGGGACGCCGATGGCCGTCGAGATGATCCGGTTGCGTGCGGTCGGCAGCGGCGACGTCCGGGTGCGCATCGACCGGACCGGTGTCTGCCACTCCGATCTCTCGCTGGCCAACGGCACGCTCGGCCAGCCGTTGCCGGCCGTCCTCGGGCACGAGGCCTGTGGCACCGTCGTCGAGACCGGCTCCGAGGTGACCGACCTGGCCGAGGGGCAGCGGGTCATCCTGCTCTGGATCACGCCGTGCCGGGAGTGCTTTGCCTGCACCCACGCGCAGCCGCACCTGTGCGAGAGGGGCTCGTCGCGGGCGGGCGAGCCCTACGCGCTGACCGAGGACGACCTGCCGGTCTACCCGGGCCTGACCGTCGGCTCGTTCGCCGAGCAGACCGTCCTGCCGCGCGCCGCTGTCGTGCCGGTCCCGGACGACATCGACACCGTCGACGCCGCGCTCCTCGGGTGCGCGGTCACCACCGGAGTCGGCGCGGTGACCCACACCGCCGGCGTCGAGCAGGGCTCGTCGGTGCTGGTCATCGGCCTCGGCGGGGTGGGGCTGTCGGTGCTGCAGGGCGCACGCCTCGCCGGAGCCGAGACGGTCGTCGCGGTGGACCGCAACCCGGACAAGGCCGAGCTCGCCTCCGCCGCCGGAGCGACCCACTTCGTCCCGGCCGACGAGGGGACCAAGAAGGCGGTCCGGTCGCTGACCGGGGGCCGCGGGGCCGATCACGCCTTCGACTGCGTGGGCTCGTCACGCACGATCCGCGACATGTGGTCGCTCACCCGCCGGGGCGGCACGGCCACCGTCGTCGGGATCGGCGCGAAGGACGACATGGTCTCGTTCTCGGCCCTCGAGCTCTTCCACTTCGCCCGCACCCTGCGTGGCTGTGTCGCCGGCTCGGTGGACGCGACGACCGAGATGCCCCGGTTCTTCGACTGGGTCCGCGCCGGGCAGCTCGACCTGCGCGGCCTGGTCACCGGCCACGGACGGCTCGAGTCGGTCGACGACGCCCTCGCCGAACTCGAAGCCGGCCGCGGGGTCCGCACCCTGCTCACCCCGGGCGGTGACGGCGCATGAAGATCGGCACGATCGAGATCCTCCCCGTCCTCGACGGAACCGGACGCGAACCCGCCGATGAGGTCCTGACTCGCCCGGGCGTACCGGAGGCCTGGGCCTGCCACGGCGACCAGCTCGACGCCCACGGCGCCCTGCATCTCGACCTCGGCGGGTTCCTGGTCCGCACTGGGAGCCGGACGGTCCTGGTCGACGCCGGGGTCGGCACCATCGACAACGGTAAGTACGCCGGTGGGCGGTTCCTCGAGTCGCTGCGCGGGTACGGCGTCGGACCCGAGGACGTCACCGACGTCGTGTTCACCCACCTGCACTTCGATCACGTGGGTTGGGCGACGAAGAAGGGCGCGGTGGTCTTCCCGCACGCGACCTACCGGGTGCACGCCGCGGACTGGGCGCATTTCGTCGACTCCCCGGATGCCGAGCCGGGAGCGGTCCGCAAGCTCACGCCCCTGACCGAGCGCCTCGAGACCTTCGACGCCGACACCGTTCTCGCCCCCGGCCTCAGCGCCCGCCACACCCCCGGCCACACCCCGGGGTCGACCGTGTTCGTCGTGGCGGACGGCGACGAGCGCGCCCTGCTGCTCGGCGACGTCGTCCACTCGGTCGTGGAGCTGCACGAGCGTGACTGGGAGGCGGTCTTCGATGTCGACCCGGTCGCCGCGAGCGCGGTCCGCAACGCCATCGCCGACGAGGTCGCGGACTCCACCGACCTCGTGGTCGGTGCCCACTTTCCCGGGCTGCGCTTCGGCCGGGTCGTCACCGCCTTCGGCAACCGCACCTTCCAGCAGATCGGCTAGGAGCACGTCATGGATCTTCAGCTCACGGGGACGAACGTCCTGATCACCGGCGCGGGCCAGGGACTGGGCCGTGCCCTCGGCCTCGGGTTCGCCCGGGAGGGCGCCAACGTCGCCTTCCACTACAACTCTTCCAGCGAGGGGGCCGAGAAGGCCGCGGCCGAGGCCGCCGAGCTCGGTGTCCGGTCCATCGCCGTCGGCGGGGACCTGCGCGACGCCGACGCGGTCGCCGGCATCGTGGAACGCACCGAGACCGAGCTCGGCCCGATCGGCGTCCTGGTCAACAACTCCGCGGTCACCAAGAAGCAGCGCTTCCTGGACTCGACACCCGAGGACTGGGCACCGCAGGTCGACGTGACCGTCACCGGCACCCTGCAGCTCACCCACGCTGTGGCCAAGCGGATGGCCGAGCGCGAGACCGGGTCGATCGTGAACCTCATGGGCGACTCCGGACGGGTGGGGGAGTCCGGACTGCTGGTGACCGCCACCGCACGCTCCATGACCGTCGGCCTGACCCGGTCGCTGGCCAAGGAACTGGCCCGGTACAAGATCCGCGCGAACGCGGTGTCGCTGGCCCTGGTCCGCACCGACAACTTCGACGCCCACGCCGGCACCCCTGAGGCGGAGCAGATGAAGAAGATCCTCTCCGCCTACCCGCTGCGCCGGTTCGGCCACCCCGACGACATCACTCCGATGGTGCTGCTGCTCGCCTCACCGCTGTCGTCCTGGACGACCGGGCAGGTCGTGTCGGTCAACGGCGGCTACGCGATGCCCTGAGCGCACCGCATCCGGCACTCTGCATCGAGGAGGACAGATGAGCGAGGACACCGTGATGGCCGAGGACAGCGTGGGCGTCGACGACACTGCCGCCGGGGCGGGCTCCCTGGGCCGCAACGTCCGGCGCAAGGAGGACCAGCGGCTGATCACCGGGCACGGCCGGTTCGTGACCGACGTCGAACTGCCGCGGATGCGGCACGTGGCGTTCCTGCGCAGCCCGTATGGCCACGCCCGGATCACCGGCGCCGACACCGCCGCCGCCCGCGACGCCGGGTTCCGCGTCTTCACCGGTGCCGACTTCGCCCACATCGAGCTGCGCGCGCAGTCGGCGCTGCCCTCCTACGTCGAGACCGCCCAGCCGGTCCTGGCCCACCAGAAGGTCCGCTTCGCCGGCGAGGCGGTGGCCGCCGTCGTCGCCGCGGACCGGTACCGGGCCGAGGACGGCCTCGAACTGGTCGAGATCGACTACGAGCCGCTGGCACCGACCGTCTGCGCCTGGGAGGCGCCGTCCGAGCCGGTGCACGTCGAGGCACCGGACAATGTCCTGCTCGAGCGGACCTTCGATGCCGGTGACGTCGACGACGTCCTGGCCTCCGCCGCCGTGGTCGTCGAGCGGGAGCTGACCACCAACCGGCATGCGGGCAATCCGATGGAGTGCCGCGCCGGGGTCGCGGTGTGGGATGCCGCGGACGGGAAGCTGACGTTCTGGAACGGCACCCAGGTCCCGCACATCGCCCGCAACATGATCGCGGAGCTGATGGGCCTGCCCGAGGGCAGAGTCCGGGTGATCGCGCCCGACGTGGGCGGCGGGTTCGGCGTGAAGTCCGTGCTCTACCCCGAGGACCTCGCCCTGTGCCTGATGGCGCGGGAGATGCCGGGGATCCCGCTGAAGTGGGTGGAGGACCGCGCCGAGCACCTGCTCGCCGCGACCCATGCCCGCGACCACCGCTACCTGATGAAGGCGGGATTCGACGCCGAGGGCACGCTCCTGGCCGTCGACGCGGACGTGACCTGCAACGTCGGGGCCTACTCGGTGTACCCGTGGACCGCCGGCATCGAGCCGCTCATGGCGGGTGGCCTGCTCAGCGGCCCCTATAAGCTGGAGAACTACCGCTGCACCGTGCGCGGTGTCGCGACCAACACCGCACCCTCGGGGCCCTACCGGGGCGTCGCGCGCCCGGCGAGCGTGTTCGCGATGGAAACGATGTTCGATGCGGCGGCCGCGCAGCTGGGCATCGACGCGATCGAGATCCGCCGCCGCAACGTCATCACCCCTGCCGACATCCCGTACAAGATGCCGTCCCGGCTGGTCGATGACTCCGGTCACTACCGGGAGTGCCTCGACAAGGCACTCGAGGCGCTGGACTACGACGGCGTGCGTGCCGAGCAGCGTCGTCGCCGGGAGAGCGGCGAATCGCCGATCGGGATCGGGGTCGCGATCTACAACGAGCTCACCGGCCTCGGCCGGGCGGCCAGCGCCGGGCCCCGGATGCCGTTCCGGACCGGCCACGACGCCTGCACCGTGCGGGTCAACCCGGACGGGCGGGTCACCGTCCTGTCCGGGGTCACCTCACAGGGCCAGGGGCTCGAGACCACGGTTGCCCAGATCGTCGCCGATGCTGTCGGGGTCCGCTACGACGACGTCGACGTCCGCATCGGCGACACCGACGAGTCGCTCTGGGGATTCGGCGCGTTCTCCTGCCGCCAGGCGGTGATCGGTGGCGGGGCTGCGCACAACACGGCTGTGGAGGTCCGGAAGAAGATCATTACTTTGGCCGCGGGCCTGATGGAGGCTGCCGAGGCCGACCTCCGGATCGAAGACGGTGACGTCTACGTCGTCGGCGAGCCGAAGCCCTACATCACCGTCGCCGAGGTCGCGCGGGTTGCGTATCTGGAGTCGAACCGGCTTCCCGACGGGATCGATCCCGGCCTGGACGCGACGACGTTCTACGACCCGATCCGCGGCGCGTTCGCGGCCGGGGTCCAGGTCGCCGCCGTCGAGATCGACCGGGCCACGGGCGAGTTGCGGATCCTGTCCTATGTCTGTGTCGAGGATGCCGGACGCGCCATGCACCCGCAGATCGTCGACGGCCAGATCGCCGGGGCGATCGCCCAGGGCCTCGGGGGCGCGCTCTACGAGCACCTCGTCTACGACGACGCCGGGAACCTCTCGACCGGAACCCTGCTCGACTACCTCATGCCCACCAGCGCCGAGGTGCCCGACATGGTCATCGGCCACGTCTCGCGGCCCGCGTCGAACCCGTTGGGGGTCCGCGGTGTGGGGGAGGGCGGCACCCTCGGCCCGAATGCGGTCCTCGCCGGGGCGCTGCGCGACGCGCTGGGGATCGACGTCGACGAGCTGCCGGTCAGCCCGGACCGCGTCTGGAAGGAACTCCAGGGATGATCGAACTCTCCTGGCACGGCCGCGCGGCCGTGCTCACGCTGGACCGACCCGACAAGCACAACGCCCTCACCGGCGAGCTCTGCGAGCGCATCCGGACGTCCGTCGCCTCGGTGGGGGAGGCCCGCGCGATCGTGCTCGCCGGCAACGGCCGCAGCTTCTGCTCCGGTGCCGACCTCGACGAGGTCTACACCGCCGAGTTCCGCGACTCGCTCTATCGGATGCTGCACGCTGTCACCGACGCGCCGGTCCCGGTCGTGGCTGCGGTGCACGGTGCCGCGATCGGGGCCGGCACCCAGCTGGCGATCGCGGCCGACTTCCGCGTCGCCGGCCCCGCAGCACGCTTCGCCGTCCCCACCGCCCGCATCGGCCTGGCGGTCGATCCCTGGACGATCCGCCGGCTCGCGCTGCTCGCCGGCAACGGCACCGCACGCCGGATGCTGCTGGCGTGCGATCAGGTCGACGCCGACACCGCGCTGGCGTGTGGACTCGCCGACCGCCCGGGCGGTCTCGACGAGGCCCTCGACTGGGCAGCCGGCATGACCGACCTGGCGCCACTGACCGTCGGCTACTCGAAACGCGTGCTCAACGAGGTGTTCGAGCCCGACCTCGCCGACGACGTCGCCAAGGATCTGGACGCCGCGTTCGAGGCCTGCTGGGCCAGCGACGACTTCGCCGAGGGGCGCCTCTCCCGCACGGAGAAGCGCTCACCGGTGTTCCGAGGGAGATGAGCGTATGAAGTGCGCACCGTTCGACTACGTCCGCGCGAGCAGCGTCGAGGAGACCGTCAAGGTCCTCGGCGAGGCCGCCGGCGAAGGCAAGATCCTCGCCGGCGGGCAGAGCCTGGTCCCCGTGCTCGCGCTCCGGATGGCCCGGCCCGCGGTACTGGTCGACGTCAACCGGGTCCCGGGACTGTCGACGATCCGCCGCCTCGACGACATCGTCGAGGTCGGCGCCACCGTGCGCCACAGCCGGCTCGTCGAGCAGCCCGAACACCCGCTGCTGGCCGAGGCCGCCCGCTGGATCGGCCACACCGCGATCCGGTCCCGCGGAACGACCGGCGGCAGCATCGCTCACGCCGATCCGTCGGCCGAGCTGCCCGTCGTCGCCGTCGCGACCGGCGCGTCGGTCACCGTCGCCGGCCCGCACGGATCGCGCGACGTCGACGCCGAGGAGCTGTTCGTCAGCGCACTGATGACCTCCCTCGACGAGGACGAGATGATCACTGCCGTCCGGTTCCCGCGGCCGGCCCGGTGGGGTTTCGCCGAGTTCGCCCGCCGGCACGGCGACTTCGCCCTCGTGACCGCGGTCGTCACCGAGGTGCGCGGCCGGCCACGGATCACCTTCGGCGGAGTCGCGTCGGTCCCCCAGCGCGCCACCACCGCCGAGCAGGCCCTGGCCGACGGGAAGCCCGCCACCGAGGTGGCGCGCATCGCCGCCGAAGAGATCGAACCGACCGCAGACCTGCACGGTTCGGTCGAGTTCCGCCGTGGGATCGCCGCCGAAATGACCCGCCGCGCACTCGTACAGTTCGATTCCGAGCAGGAGCACAGCCGATGAAGATCAGCTTCAGTGTCAACGGCGAGCGCGCCGACCTCGACGTCGAACCGCGCCGCACCCTGGCAGACGCGCTGCGTGACGACTGCGGCCTGACCGGGACTCACCTTGGATGCGAGCACGGCGTGTGCGGTGCCTGCACCATCCTCGTCGACGGGGAGCCGGCCCGGGCGTGCCTGATGTTCGCCGTCCAGGTCGACGGGGCTTCGGTCAGTACCGTCGAGGGGCTGCAGGGCACCGACGGCGAGCTGCATCCCGTGCAGGAGGCGTTCGTGGCCTGCCACGGGCTGCAGTGCGGATTCTGTACACCGGGCATGCTGATGTCGGCCTGCCACCTGCTCGACACGAAGCCCGACGCCGACCGCGAGACGATCCGCGCCGAGATGTCCGGCAACATCTGCCGGTGCACCGGTTACCAGAGCATCGTCGACGCTGTCGAGCGTGCGCGCGAAGAAATGTGCGCTCCGGCGGTTCGCGACAGCAACACAGCGGCGCCCTGGGGCGCCACGTTCCCTGAGGAATAGCTCGCCGCGACCGAGCCCAAGCCAGCGGTGCGCGGCGTGGAGTCCTTCGTGGTGCGAAACCACGGCGAACCACGTGGTTCCAGGAGTCCCCGGCGACCGATGGCGCAACCACCGCCGCAGGTAGAGGCGTCGTACGGCGTCGCCCACCCGCTTTACACCCGAGCGGTCGCAGGTTCGAACCCTGCCGCGCCCACGCTTCTGAGCAGGGGTTTCATCCCCAGCAAGATCACTCGCCAGTCCGCGTGACACGTCTCGTGACACAGATGGCTCGTATCCTCGCGTCATGACACGGGCGAAGGCCGGTCGCCGGAGGCAGCGCGGGACGATCGACAGGCTCCCGAGCGGTGCCCTGCGCGTCCGCGTGTACGGCGGGCAGGACCCGGTGTCGGGGAAGCGGAACACCCTCGTCGAGGTGATCGAGCCCGGCCCGCGACAGGAGGCCCGCGCCGAGGCGGCACGGACGCGTCTCCTCAACGCCGTCGACGAGCAGCGCAGCCCCCGCACGAGCGCGACGCTGGACCAGCTCCTCGACCGGTACCTGGAGACCCTCGACGTCGCTGCGACCACGCACCGCGCGTACACCCGGTACCTGGAACTGCACGTCCGCCCGTTCCTGGGGCGGACGAAGGCCGGCGCCGTCGGGGCGGAGGCGCTGGACTCGCTCTACGCCGAGCTGCGTCGCTGCCGGGACCACTGCTCGGGATCGGCGAAGCGCGTCGACCACCGGACACCGCGCGAGCACGAGTGCGACGACCGGTGCCGTCCGCACCGCTGTCGCCCGCTCGCGCCGGCCACGATCCGGCACATCCACTTCGTACTCAACGGCGCGTACTCGCGGGGTGTGCGGTGGCCTGGGTGTCCGTCAACCCGGTCGAGTTCGTCTCGCCGCCCGCGAAGCCGCCGCCGGACCCGCAGCCGCCGTCGGCGGGTGAGGCGGCGCGGTTGTTGAACGAGGCGTGGCGGGACCTGGACTGGGGTGCGCTGGTCTGGCTGCTCATGACCACCGGCGCCCGTCGGGCGAGCTGTGCGCGCTGCGCTGGTCGAACGTCGACCTCGACTCCGGCACGCTGACGATCCGCCGGGCGATCGCCCAGGACGGGCGGGCGTTGCAGGAGAAGGACACCAAGACCCACCAGCAGCGGCGTCTCGCGCTGGATGCCGAGACGGTCGAGGTCCTGCGTGACCATCGGGAGCGGTCCGAGGAGCGGGCCCGTGCGCTCGGGGTCGAGCTGCGGCCGGAGGCGTTCGTGTTCTCGCTCGCGCCCGACGGGTCAACGAGTCTGGTGCCGGGGTCGGTGACGCAGCGGTACTCGCGGATGGCGGCGCGGCTGGGGTTGAACACGCACCTGCACAACCTGCGGCACTACTCGGCGACGGAGCTGATCGCAGCGGGGGTGGACGTGCGGACGGTCGCGGGTCGGCTCGGACACTCCGGGGGTGGGGTGACGACGCTGCGGGTCTACGCGGCGTGGGTGTCGGAGGCGGACCAGCGCGCGGCGAGCGGGCTCGGGTCACGGATGCCGGAGCGGCCGTCCGGGTCGGGGTCGGAGATGGAGCGGGTGCGGCGGGATCCGCGGTCGGCTCGGGAGCGGCTGGCGGTCGAGCTGTTGGAGCGGATCGAGTCCGGGGCTGTGCCGGTGGGTGGGCATCTGCCGGGGGTCAAGGTGCTGGCTGCCGAGCAGGGGCTCGCGCCGATCACGGTGCACCGGGCGTTCGAGCTGTTGCGGGAGTGGGGTGTGCTCGTCGGGGCGGCGGGGGAGCGGCCGACCGTCGCCGCGCCGTCCACTGGGCAGGAAAGTGCGGCCGGGCCGGGTACGGAGGTGAGCGAGCAGTCGACCCCCGACGCGGCGACGGCCGAGAGCTACTTCTCGGTCGTCGTCCGGGGGCCGGGTGGTCGCCGGTACCCGGCCCGAGTGGTGACGGGCAGCTTCACGGATCCAGGGACCTTCCGTGGCCACCTGCTGGGCAACGCCCGGATGGAGGACCCCGAGAACGCCGGAGCAGGTGAGTTGTGGATCGGCCGGTATGAGATTGAGGTCCTTCCCCTCGCAGCCCCCGACAGCGCGCCGATGGTCTTTCGCTGGTAGTTCCGAGGTAGCAGCGCTCGGAACCGAAGGCGTTGTGTGCCTGGACTGGTTGCCGCGGCTCTGCCGCGGTGGCGGTCTGCGAGATCCTTATCGCGAAGCCGCTTGACCCGGCCCCCGGGACCGCCCGGAGCGTCGTTACTGCCGGGCACGGTGCCCGGTGATGAGGGAGGCGACGTGGACGAGTTCACGACCGGCGCGTTCGCTCGCGCTACAGGTCTGACCCGCAAAGCGCTGCGGCTCTACGACGATCTCGACCTGCTCCGGCCGGGCCGGACGGATCCGGTGACCGGCTACCGCTACTACGCGGCTGCGCAGCTGCCGGTCGCGCGACGTGTCGCGTGGCTGCGGCGGGTCGGAATGCCGCTGGTACGGATTCGCGCATGTTCCGACCTGCCGCCGGCAGAGATGGCTGTCGTCGTACGCGACTGGTGGGCGCAGGAGGAGGCGGCCGGGGTGGAGCGTGGTGGTCTGGTCGCTGCCCTCGTCGAGGCACTGGAGGAGGACGGCATGCCCGAGACGGAGAAGCGATTGACATTGCGGTTGCGCTGCGGTGCGGCGACCGCCCAGGGGCCGGTCCGGGACCGGCAGCAGGACAGTGCCGGGGGTGAGGAGTGGTTCGCTGTCGTGGCCGACGGCTTCGGCCCGGACGGCGCCGAGGTCAGCGCCCGAGCGATCGAGGCGGTCGCACGAGCGCAGGGCTGTGGACCGGGCGAGGTGCTGGCCGCCCTGGATGCGGTCCGCGGTGCAGTGCAGGACACCACGGGAGCGGTCCGGCGCCCGGTGTCCGCCGGTGATGTGGACCCGTCGGTTTCCGGTAGCACGGTGACCGCACTGGTTCTGACCTCTGACCAGCGGCTCGCGCTGGTCCATGTCGGCGACTCACGGGCCTGGCTTCTCCGGGACGGCGTGCTCACCCGGCTGACTCACGATCACACCCTGGTCCGGTCGATGGTCGAGGCCGGAACCCTGACCGAGGAGGAGGCGGCGTCGCATCCGCAACGGACCGCACTGCTGCGCGCGCTTGCGCCGGGCCAGGACGGCCCGGATCTGGCCCTTCACAGTGTCCGTGAGGGTGACCGGTATCTGCTGGCCACTGACGGTCTGCACGGGCAGGTCGCTCCGGAGGCGGTCGCGGCGGTGCTCATCGGCTCGCCCGGACCAGTTGAGGCGAGCCGGGCGCTGATCGACCTGGCGCTCGCGGCAGGTGCACCCGACAACGTGGCCGTCGCCGTCGCCGACATCGTCTGCTGACGAATTGTCTGCTGCCAGGCTGTCGACGGGGCTGGCAGCAGACACCAGTCTGTCGGCGACGTCGTATCGGTAGGCGATACGCCGATTGCGCTCCTGCGTCCATGAGCGGCGGTGACATGTAGTGCACGCGTTACGCTCGCTCCGACCGTCCCAGAGCCAGTTGGGGAGCGTGTGAACTGTGACCCCTCGCGGGACGTCACGACGGATCGCCGACGAGCTGCGGACTCGCGTCCGTGCCGACGAGCTGACTTCCGGCGCGTTGCTGCCGTCGGAGGCCGGGCTCGCCGAGCAGTACGACGTTGCTCGGGGCACGGTGCGCGCTGCCCTACTGACACTCGTGGATGAGGGTTTGATCGAAGTCGTCCCCGGTGTCGGTCGACGAGTTGTCGGCGGGTCCGGCGTGGACCGGACGAGCGCGTACAGACGTATCGCACACGACCTCGCCGACCAGATACACACCGGTGTGTATCCCCCGGGCGCCCCGCTGCCGAGCGAGGCGACCGTCATGGAGCAGTACGACGTCTCCCGCAACACGGCTCGGCGGGCGTTCAAGGTGCTGGTTGACTCTGGCGTTGTGGTCGTACGCCACGGTGCCGGTGCGTTCGTGCGATCGGCTGAGTCCTGACCGAGAGCGCTACGGTCGCTGAATGACGAGCCCGGAGGGCGTCTCGCCGGACGTGTGGCACGTGCACGGCGAGCGTATGATCTACGACAACAAGTGGGTCAGCGTCGGCTTGGCTGACATCTCCCAGCCGTCGGGCCAGCGCTTCGAGCACCACACCGTCACGCTGCCCGCGGCGGCGATGACTGTCGTCTTGGACGACGGGGGCCGCAGTGTCCTGCTCTCCTGGCGTCACCGGTTCGTGCCGGACCTGTGGAACTGGGAGCTGCCCGGTGGGCTGCGCCATCGCCTGCCGCGACCGAGCCGGCTCGGAGCTTCGCCACGGGTTCTCTGCCGAATCGGCTGCTGGTGGCGCCACCCGACGGCCGTGCGCCACGGACTGCATCGGCGGCCCCAGGCGCGTCCGCCGTCGCGGCGGTCCGCGGTGCGGCGGACCGCCGCCCGTGACAGCCTGATGGTCACCGCTTCAGCAGGGGCATGACTTCCTTGCCGAACTTGTCCATGTCGACCAGGTAGTCCTGGAAAGTAAACATGATCCCCGAGGTGCCCTCCACCTCGGCCAGTGCGTTGATCTTGTCTGCCACCGTCTGCGGCGAGCCGCCGATCACGTCCCAACCGATCATGAACGCGTCGGAGCCGAGCAGCTGGTTACGGATCGACTTCTGATCCTCTGCCGAGTCCGTGCTCGCGTGACCGCCTAGGGTCTGCACCGCGTCGAGGTCCTGGTTCGCTCGCCAGTCATCGACCGCGGCCTTGGCCTCTTCGTCAGTGTCGCGGAGCACGACCGCGAACAACGGGTACGAGCCGATCTTGCGCCCCGTCTTGTCCGAGGCCGCCTTCAGTCGTCCGTTCAGTTGTCGAAGTTCCTGCGGGTCGGCCTTGCAGCTCAGGAACTGGTAGTCCGCCCATTCCGCGGTGAACTGCATACCGCGGTCGGATTGGCCTGCGCAGACGACTTCGATGGGACTGGTCGGCGTCGGCCCGAGCCGGCAGTCGTCCATCTGGTAGAATTTACCCTTGAATTCCGATCGGCCGGTCGCCCACAGCTCGCGCATCACCTGAAGGTATTCGCTCGCGCGGTCGTATCGGTTCTTGAAGTGCTCGTCCCCTGGCCAGATCCCCATCTGGGTGTACTCCTCCTTTTCCCAGCCGGAGACGAGGTTCACGCCAAAGCGACCACCGGACATTTCATTGATCGTCACCGCCATCTTCGCGGCGACGGGCGGGGGGAGCATCAGCTGCGGAATAGATGCGTACAGCTTGATCCGGCTCGTGCTCACGGCCAGTCCGGCCATGACCGAGAAGGAATCCAGTGTGTAGTTCCAGAACTCGGTCTCGCCATCGAAGCCCCGGAACTTGACCGGCGCGAGCATGAAATCAAAGCCATAGTACTCCGCCTTCGCACCGCACTGCTCCATCAGGAACCAGTCGGGCTTGAACTGCGGCGACGTCTTCGAGATCACCCAACCATTGTTCATGGTCGGGGTAAAGATTCCGTACTCCATGTCGTCTCCTCGGCGTGGTGTCGATCATTATTTCTGAGTTGCTCGCGCTGTCTCAGGCGGCGATGTCGGGAGCTCGGAGGTGGTGCTCCGTCCTGGATTGGTAGACTGCCGCTGCAGTGAGCGCCTCCAGTTCCTTGTGTGGAGGTGCGATCAGCTGGATCGAGGTCGGGCAGCCTGCGCGGTCGAGCCCCGATGGAAATGCTACGGCCGGCACTCCGGCGAGATTGCAGACCATTCCGGATCGGGACTGGACGTCGTGCATCGGCTTCGGGATGCTATCGATATGGATGGTCAGATCGTCGAGGTTCGGTGCCGTACCCGGGGTAGTGGGAACGGCAATGAGATCTACCTTCGAGAATGCTTCGGCGAAACTTCGTTGCAGCTGGACTCGGTACTGCAGTGCTCGGATATAATCCGTTGCCGACGTGAGGACTCCCTCGCTGAGTCGACGGACCATGACCGGGTCGCACCGGCCCAGTCGGTCCGCGTTGATGCGGTGGACTGCGGCGGCCTCGGTGAACAGGACGAGGTAGCCGATCTGCATGGCATCGGGCGCCAGCGGCAACATCACGTCGGAGACGAGCGCGCCGGCGGAGCGCAGCGCATTGACGGCGGACTCGAAGTTCTGCCGGACGTCGCTGTCGCAGTCCTCGAGGAAGTAGTCGCGCGCGATGCCGATCCGTACGCCTTCGAGGTCGTTGGAAACCCGCCCGGATGCGAGAGTGTCCAGGCCGTCGGCCGGGGTGGGAACCGAACGTGGATCCGCAGTATCCAGCCCGCGCAGCACCGCGAAGAACCGGGCCACATCCGTGGCGCTACGCCCGATGGGGCCCACTGTCTCGGTGGTCCACGACAGGGGGAGCACCCCGGTCCGGGGCACAGCTCCAGTCGTGGGCTTAAGTCCGGTCACACCGCACCAGGAGGCGGGCATGCGGATCGAGCCAGCCGCGTCCGACCCGATGGCGAGCGGGTACATCCGCGCGGCCACCGACGCCGCGGCGCCTGTCGAGGATCCTCCGCTCCAGCGATTAAGATCCCAGGGGTTACGCACAGCACCGAACGTCGGGTTGTGGGGGCCGCCGATGGCGAACTCGGTCGTGGCGTCCTTCGCGATCACCACGCCGCCCGCGTTCTCGGTCCGGCGGATCACCTCGGCATCGCGGTCGGCAATGTGGTCGAGATACAGCGCCGAGCCGCCAGTGGTCGGGACACCCGCGATGTCGGCGACGTCCTTGACCCCGATCGGCACACCCTCGAGGGGACGCGGTGCCCCTTCGCGCCATCGGCGCTCGGATTCCGCGGCCGCGGCGCGGGCGCGCTCGACGAGGACGACGAGCACAGAGTTGATCTCCGGGTTCATCCTCTCGATCCGGCTGATGCAGTCCTCGACCACGTCGCGCGGTGACAGGTCGCCGCGCCGGTAGAGTTCCTGGAGCTGGAGGGCATCGCATTCGTGCGTCGCCGTGGGCCGCACCGCGCTCATCGGTTGTCGTCCTTTCCCGGGCGAAGCCACTGGTCACCGACCGCGGGATCCACCGCGTCCCGGGTGGGCTCGAGGGGCGCACGTCGGTAGCGCTTGAGCAGAGGTTCGATCCTCAGCATTCGCTCGCGCATCTCGGTCCGCTGGGCCGTGCTCAGCACGAAGCCAAGGCGTGTGGCCTCGCGTCCCAGCACGTTCTCGTTCTCGAGCTCGTCGGAAGTCACCGATCTCCGTCCGTTCGTTGTCGGCGAGCCAGCGTGTCCGATCCCGGAGCGGGTCACGCTGCATTCTTCGCGGACAGACCCGCGGCGATGAACCCAGCGACCTGGGCGAGACGACGCCCCTGGATGCGGCACGCCTCGAGCGTCGATTCGTCCGGAGCGGCCGAGCGACGCGAGACGAATGAACTCCCGTACGGGTTCCCCGAGTCGAGAAGATGCTTGTCAGCGGCGTAACCGAGCGGGAGGACGATGGCCCCCCAGTGATAGAAGGTGTTGTTCATCGCCAGGACGGTGGACTCCAGGCCACCGTGGGCCGTGGACGCGGTTGTGAACGCGGTGGTGACCTTGTTCGCCAACGCGCCCCTCGCCCACAGGCCACCCGAGGAGTCGAGGAACGACTTCAGCTGCGCAGCCGGGCCCCCGAAGCGGGTCGGGCTGCCCACCGCGATGCCGTCGGCCCACTCGAGGTCAGCGAGCGCGGGCGCCGGTGCCCGATCGCTGGAGTCGAAGTACGCCCGCCAGCGAGGGTTGGAATTGATGGCTTCCTCCGGTGCTGTCTCAGCTGCCTGTCGGAGCCGGATCTCTGCGCCCGACTCCGAAGCACCGTCAGCCAACGCTGACGCCATCGCAGCCGTGTTGCCGGTTGCGCTGTAGTAAAGGGCAAGGACCTTGACGCTCACTAAGTTCCTTTCGGCAGAAGCAGTGACAGCGATCGCCAGAGCGAGCCCGGATGTCGTGACGAGGTGACCGCTCTCGGGGTCAGGCCGTCACAAGCCGGGAGGCGCCGGGTCGGTGGGGAGTGCCGGCGACAAGAAGCCGCAGCTCGAACACATCAGGAGCCCGGACGCGTCTGTGGGAAGGCCGGACTGATCGGTCCGTCACAGCCGGGCGCCGAGAGGCGCAAGTCGGGCGGCGTTCTCCTGGGGCAACGCGTATTCGGCGGGCTCCCCGCGCCGGCTGCCGGCACTGCTCCTCCTCGAGTCTCCGTCGACATCAGGCTGGTTGCAGGGCAGTGAATCAGTCGGGCGCCTAGTCTCGTCGGCAAGGTATCCCGGTCGTTCAGCTATGGCTCGACTAGCCAGACGGGCAGTCGCGCAGGCCGGAGCTGGTCGTCGCTCGCGGGATCGACGATCCTGCCCGTGGGAGGTGGCGTGGATGGAGTACGTGGTCGACGGCGGCGGGTCGCGGGCGATCCACGAAGCCCTTGGTCCCGTCCTCGAGGAGGTCCGAGTCCTGCTGGCCGCCGACATGGGCCTGGTTCTGTACCGGCCGAGGCGGCGCAGCGACGAGTTGATGGCGCTCGCCTCTACCGCCGTCGATCCGGCCGCCGCGTTCCTTGCCAACGAGCCGGTGACGACGAGTCGCCCTCTCCCGGGGCGCAAGCCTCGTGTCGTGGTGGAGCTCGAGGTCCGCTCGGCCATGCGCGAGCTCAGGGCACGGTTCGCCACCGCCCTGGTGATTCCCTGGCGTGACGCGTCGGGGGTCGGCACCGTCCTGGTCGGCCAGACCGGGGGGCGCGCGCCGACGCCCTGGGTCGAGGACCCGACGGCCCGCAGCGAGCTGGGACGGTTGGTGGCGGCGACAGTGCGTAGCAGTCGAGCGACCGGGTCGCGGCAGGTCGACCGGGAGCTACGCGAAGCCGCCCGTAGGGTCGCCGAAGCCGCTGTAGAGGCGACCGACGTCCGCGGCGCGATCGCAGCTGTCCTCGACGCCGCCCACTTGCTCGTCGGGTCCGAGGTCGCCTACCTGTCGCTTCCCGACGGCGGACCAGACACGTTCGCTTTCGATCAGATGCTGGGGATCAGGACCCCGGACTTCCGGCACGTACGGGTGCACCACGGACAGGGCCTCGGAGGACTCGCCCGCGCAGTGCAACGACCGGTGCGCTCCGCCAACTACGCAGAGGACGAGCGCCTCCACGCTGCTCCTGTCACGATCACCCGAGGCGAGGGCATCGTCTCGGCTATGGCGGCACCCATCACAGTCGACGATCATATCGCCGGCGTGCTTTACGTCGGTGACCGGCAGATGCGGGCGTTCACCCAGGTCGACGAGGACCTTCTGGCGGAGTTCACCGATCATGCCGCGCTCGGCCTGCGCCGGCGGCTCGCAGAGAACCAGCGCGCCGACGCTCTGGAGCGACGGATCCGAGAAGACGTGGCCTACAACTTGCACGACACCGTGGTCCGCGGACTGATCACCATTGGCTTCCGTGCCGAGCAAGCTCGCTATGCCCTGGGTACGAGCGAGGTCGCTGCCGATCTTGCAACGATCGCTGAAGCTGCGGAGTCCTGCCTCGGACAACTGCGCGGAGAACTCGGCAGCCTCCTCAACCGCGGCGATATCGGCGGCGTCCGGGCATCCGAAGTGCTCGAGCAGATCTTGACGGCGCCGCAGGGACGGCTTTCACGCTCTCCCGAGCTCGATGGTGAAGACATCGAGCTCGCTCGTGCTTCAGCGGAGGCCCTGGTACGTGTCGGGCTGGAAGCCGTCATCAACGCAGAAAGACATTCCGGCGGACATCATGTAATCATTCGCCTTGTACCCGGTTCTCTCACCAGCCGCCTGCTGGTGGTCGATGACGGTGCCGGCAGACTCGGAACAGGAAAAGGGCCCGGGCGACCCACGACCGATCACCCTCATCTGGGGTTGCGGGCTATGAGGGCCGCGGTCGAACGGGTGCACGGGCGTCTGGCCGTGCACAAGGCCGACCCGCTTGGGATCGAGGTCCACGCGGCCGTCCCGACATGGCCGGGACCGGAGAGGATCTCCTCGTGATCGGATTCTGCGTCGTCGACGACCACGAGATCGTGCACGACGGTCTCCAGGCGATGGCCGAGCGCGAACCTGATCTCGAGTTCCTCGGGGCGGCGACCACCAGGAACGACGGCGCGTCCCTGATCGCTCGCGTGCAGCCAGACGTCGCCATCGTCGACCTGCGGATCGGCGAGCACTCCACCGGCAGCGGGATCGACCTGTGCCGGGAGCTCGTCGCGTGTGACACCGCCCCCGCGGTGATCCTGTTCAGCGCGTACGGCAACACCGAACTGCTCTCCCAAGCCATCGACGCCGGAGCCTCCGGTTACGTGGTCAAGGAAACCTCGGTCCGGCGCCTGCCGGAAATCTTACGCACGGTCCAGCAGACCGGAAGCTACTTCGACTCCGAGCTAGCCGCTCCCCTGCTGCGGCGCTCCGCCCGGGGCCGCTCCCCCGCTGCAGAGTTCGGGGAACGCGAACTGAGCATCGTGCGTGCCATCGGTCGCGGCGCAGACAACCACGAGATCGGGGCGCTGCTCCACATCAGCCCACATACCGTGAAGTACCACGTGGCGTCGATGATGCGTCGCCATCACGTGCGCCGGCGCGCCGAGCTGGTCCGCGTCGCCGCCGATCTGCACCTTCTCGATCCGTAAACCTGCGCTGGGCCAGGCCGACGGCAGTGCCCGGCCACGCCGCGCGTCCACTCCAAGCAGTGTCCGCCCGCATCGACGTTGCTCCGTGTGACGGTACTTACCACCTGGCGTCCGGTCTCAGAGACCGACGCTCCTGGGACAGGCCATGATGCGATCGACGCATTGATATGCCTTCGAAGAGTCATTTCACACATCGACAGTCACCGCCCAGACTCACAGGCGAGCGTGCATCCCGTTCGGCGCCGCCCTGGCCACGACGGGCACCGCCTCGCCACGACTCCCAAACGTCACGACCGTCGAGAACTGCCGGACCCGGCCCCGCCACTCGCCCACCGTCCGGTCTTCGTTGAGAGGCCATCTCCATGACCCGCACCCCTGCCACGAAGACACCGCCGCTGGACGGCATAACCGTCGTCAGTCTGGAACAGGCAGTCGCTGCGCCGTTCGCGACCCGCCAGCTCGCGGATCTCGGTGCCCGCGTCATCAAGATCGAGCGACCGGACGGGGGGGACTTCGCCCGCGGATACGACGAAGCCGTCCATGGCAACGCCAGCTACTTCGTATGGCTCAACCGCGGTAAGGAATCGCTCACCCTTGACGTCAAGTCCGAGCAGGGTCGGCAGATCCTCACCGAACTGCTCGACACCGCTGACGTCCTAATCCAGAACCTCGGCCCCGGAGCCGCAGGTCGGCTCGGGCTCGACCCGGCAACGCTGGCCGTGCACCACCCACGAGTCATCCCGTGCTCGGTCACCGGGTGGGGGTCGACCGGCCCCTGGGCGAACCGCAAGGCCTACGACCTGCTGGTCCAATGCGAGACCGGGCTGCTTTCGGTCACCGGCACCACCGAACACATGGCCAAGGTCGGAATCTCCGTCGCCGACATCGCCGCCGGCATGTACGCCTATTCCGGAATCCTCACCGCGCTGCTGCGCCGGGCCACCACGGGGGCGGTATCGGCGGTCGAAGTGTCGCTGTTCGAAGCGCTCGCCGAATGGATGAGCAATCCCGTCTACTATGCCCACTACTCGGGCCGGACCCCGCCGCGGTCGGGTGCCCGGCACGCCACGATCGCGCCGTACGGTCCGTTCGGTACCGCCGACGGCACGATCCTGCTGGTCGTCCAGAACGACCGCGAATGGCGTCGGCTGTGTGCCGAAGTTCTCGGTGACCCGGCTATCGCCGACGACACACGCTTTGCCACGAACTCGGCCCGGGTCGCCCATCGCGATGAGCTTGACACGTTGATCGCCACCCAGCTGTCCGCGCTACCGACGTCGCAGGCCAAGCAGCAACTCGACGATGCCGGCATCGCCAACGCCGGCATCAACGACGTCGCCGACCTCGCGACTCACCCAGTCCTCGAAGGCCGTCACCGCTGGCACGAAGTCGGCATACCCGGCGCGACGATGCAGGCACTGCAGCCACCGGTCGATCTGGCCGGTGTCGCGCCGGTCATGGGAGATGTGCCCGCGCTGGGCGCACACACCGACACCATCCTGGCCGAGCTCGGCCACGGCGACCGGATCGCCCTGCTCCGTGCCGCCCACGTCGTCTGATCGGCCCGACCAGCACGAGAATAGGAGATTCGTCTGATGAGTGTGTTGAGCATCGAGGAGCAGGCCGTCGTCGACACCGTTCGCGACTTCGTCGACCGGGAGGTGAAGCCGGCGGTCAACGAGGTCGAGCACCGCAATGAGTACCCCGAGAAGTGGATCGAGCAGATGAAGGAGCTCGGCATCTACGGGCTCGCGATCCCCGAGCCCTGGGGCGAGGCCCCGGTCTCGATGCCGTGCTACGCGCTGGTCACCGCCGAGCTCGCGCGGGGCTGGATGAGCCTGGCCGGCGCGATGGGTGGGCACACCGTCGTCGCCAAGCTGCTCGTCGAGTTCGGCACCCGCGAACAGCAGGACCGCTACCTGCCCCGGATGGCCACCGGCGAGCTGCGCGCCACGATGGCACTGACCGAGCCCGGTGGCGGCTCGGACCTGCAGAACATGTCCACGCACGCCTCGGCCGACGGCGACCACTACGTCGTCAACGGGTCGAAGACCTGGATCTCCAACGCACGCCGCTCCGGGCTGATCGCACTGCTGTGCAAGACCGACCCGGCGGCCGAGCCCAAGCATCGCGGCATCTCGGTACTGCTGGTGGAGCACGGCCCCGGCCTCACCGTCTCCAAGGACCTGCCCAAGCTCGGCTACAAGGGCGTCGAGTCCTGTGAGCTGATCTTCGACGACATGCGGGTCCCCGCCGACGCCGTCCTCGGCGGCACCCCCGGCAAGGGCTTCGGCCAGATGATGAAGGGCCTCGAGACCGGCCGCATCCAGGTCGCCTCCCGCGCGCTCGGGGTCGCCGACGCCGCGCTGGCCGACGCCCTACGCTACGCCCAGGACCGGGAGAGCTTCGGCAAGCCGATCTGGCAGCACCAGTCGGTCGGCAACTACCTCGCCGACATGGCCACCAAGATCACCGCCGCCCGGCAGCTGATCCTGCACACCGCCGAGAAGTACGAGACCGGCCAGCGCTGCGACATGGAGGCCGGCATGGCGAAGCTGTTCACCTCCGAGGTCGCCATGGAGGTGGCACTCAACGCTGTGCGCATCCACGGCGGCTACGGCTACTCGACCGAGTTCGACGTCGAGCGCTACTTCCGCGACGCCCCGCTGATGATCGTCGGCGAGGGCACCAACGAGATCCAGCGCAACGTCATCGCCGCCCAGCTGGTCAAGCGCGGCGGGCTGGACCGGACCTGACCCCGTACCCGCCGTCTGCGGTCGAGCGACCGCAGGAAGGGTCACGCATCGCCGCCACACCCCACGAGATCGAAGAGGCACAGAGGCCCTTGATGAAGATTGTGACCCTGGTGAAGCAGGTGGCCGACACCTACTCGGAGCGGACGTTGTCCGGCTCTGATCACACCCTCGACCGGGAGGGCACCGAGGCGGTCATCGACGAGAGCAACGAGCGTGCCGTGGAGCAGGCCCTCCAGCTCAAGGAGGCGGCCGGCGACGGCGAGGTGGTCGTGGTGTGCATGGGGCCGGGCCGGGCCTCGGACGCGATCCGCAAGGCGCTGTCGATGGGCGCGGACTCCGCGGTGCACCTGTCGGACGAGGCGATCCACGGCTCGTGCGCGGTGCAGACCGCTCGGGCGTTGACCAAGCTGATCGGCACCGTCGAGGACTGGGACCTGGTCATCGCCGGGAACTCGGCGTCGGACGGTCAGGTCGCCGCGGTGCCGGCGATGATCGCGGACCTGCTGGGTGTGCCGGCGTTGACCCATGCCAACGAGCTGTCGGTGTCGGGCTCGACGGTGACGGTGAAGCGGGAGACCGACGACGGGGTGACCCACCTGTCCGCGGAGCTGCCCGCGGTGGTGTCGGTGGGGGAGAAGTCGAACGAGCCGCGGTACCCGTCGTTCAAGGGGATCATGGCGGCGAAGAAGAAGCCGGTGACGAGCCTGGATCTGGCCGGGGCGGGGATCGATGCCTCGGAGGTCGGTCTGGCCAACGCGCTGGTGACGGTGACGAGCTCGGCGCCGAAGCCGCCGAAGCAGGCCGGTGAGAAGGTCACCGACGAGGGCGACGGCGGCGCGAAGATCGCCGAGTTCCTGGTCGGTCAGAAGCTGATCTGATCCCGGTCCACGGTTCGACAACCACTTCGCCCTTTCTAGGAGATTCGACTCATGGCTGAGGTCCTGGTTCTCGTCGACCACGTCGACGGGCAGATCAAGAAGACGACGTACGAGCTGCTGACCGCCGCCCGCGCGCTGGGTGAGCCGTCGGCGGTGGTGGTGGGTGCCGCCGGGGTGGCGGACAAGCTGGCCGAGGGGCTGGCCGAGCACGGCGCGGAGAAGGTCTATGTCGCCGAGACCGACTCGACCGACTTCCTGGCGCCCGAGGTGGGGGTGCTGGAGTCGCTGGTCGGGTCGGTGAGCCCGGCGGCGGTGCTGATCACGGCGTCGGCCAACGGCAAGGAGACCGCCGGGCGGCTGGCCGTGCGGACCGGGTCGGGGCTGCTGTCCGACGTGGTCGGGGTCGGTGCGGACGGGGTGTCGCACTCGGTGTTCGGTGGTGCCTACACCGCCGAGGCGAAGGCGACGTCCGGGCACCCGGTGATCACCGTGCGGCCGGGTGCGATCGACATCGAGGCCACGGCCGGTGCCGGTGCCCGCGAGAGCGTGGAGGTTCCGGCCGCGTCCGGGCGGCAGGCCACGGTGACCGGTCGTGAGCCGCTGCAGGGTGGGTCGCGTCCGGAGCTGACCGAGGCGACGGTGATCGTCTCCGGTGGCCGTGGTGTGGGCTCGGCCGACGACTTCTCCGTCGTCGAGGGCCTCGCGGACTCGCTCGGTGCCGCGGTCGGTGCGTCGCGTGCCGCGGTGGACTCGGGCTACTACCCGCCGCAGTTCCAGGTGGGCCAGACCGGCAAGAGCGTGTCGCCGCAGCTCTACATCGCCCTGGGCATCTCGGGTGCGATCCAGCACCGGGCCGGGATGCAGACGTCGAAGACGATCGTCGCGGTGAACAAGGACGAGGAGGCCCCGATCTTCGAGGTCGCCGACTTCGGCATCGTCGGCGACCTGTTCAAGGTCGCCCCGCAGCTGCAGGACGAGGTCACCAAGCGCAAGAGCTGACCCACGGTGCGTGGAAGCACGCCAGCCTGGATTGAGTGGGTCTGCATTGCCCCGACCATCTGAACCGCGCCAAGTTGCGAACGAGGCGCCGATCTTCAAACGTCTAGTTGTAACTCCCAAGAGCGTTGTTGACGCGGGTGATGGGTGGTCGGCCGCCGATTGAGGCTCCCCCGCCGGCTCGGAGTGCTGGCTAGCTGACCGGGGCCGAGTCGAGGGACTGTCCGATCAACGGTGTAACCGGCGTTGATGGGGTTCAGGTGTTGCTCGCGACGATACGGCCTTCGAAGGTGATCGCGAACGCGTTCAGTGCTGGCTTCCAGCGCATCGACCACCGCGCCTTGCCCTTCCCGGTCGGGTCCAGGGACCGGGTGGCCAGGTAGAGACACTTCAGCGCGGCCTGCTCGGTGGGGAAGTGCCCGCGGGCGCGGACCGCGCGCCGATAGCGAGCATTCAAGGACTCGAAGCTCTCTTGTCAAGCAGCAGTCGCCAAGTTGGTCGGTGTGGTTGTCGTGGAGCGTCTCGCGTCGGTCCACATGTGTCTGATGATGATGTT